>JADCJL010000147.1 GCA_020247055.1 Acidobacteriaceae bacterium
CCGTCCAGCAGATGACCGCGCTGGCCGGCGTAAGCCGAGCCACCTTCTACCGCTTCGATGCCGAACTCGCGCCCGCGGTGAAAGACGTCGATCTCCGCGACGCCATCCAACGGATCGCGCTGCAGTTCCCCGCCTACGGCCGGCCGCGCATCACCGCCGAGTTGAAGCGACAGGACTGGAACGTGAACCACAAGCGCGTCGGGCGCATCCTGCGCGAGGACAACCTACTCTGCCTGCGCAAGCGGAAGTTCCAGGTCACCACCGACTCCCGGCATGGTTTCCCGGTCTACCCGAATCTGGCGCGGAAGTTCGTGCCGTCGGGCCGGAATCAGCTCTGGGTGGCCGATATCACCTACATTCGGCTGGTCGAGGAGTTCGTCTACCTTGCCGTTGTCCTGGACGCCTATTCGCGTCTGGTGATCGGCTGGGCCGTGGAGCGAACGCTGGAGGCCACGTTGGCCGTCGGCGCACTGGAGATGGCGCTGGCCAAGCGCGGGGCGCCGGCGGGGCTGATCCATCATTCCGATCGTGGCGTGCAGTACGCCTGCGGCGAGTACACGCAGTTGCTGCAGGCGCGGGGCGTGCAGATCAGCATGAGCCGCAAGGGGAACCCGTACGACAATGCTAAGGCCGAGAGCTTCATGAAGACGCTGAAGTACGAGGAGGTACACCGGGTTGAGTACAAGGACCTGGCCGAGGTTCGGCGGGGAATGCGGACTTTCCTGGAGCGGACGTACAACCAGCGGCGGCTGCATTCGGCATTGGGCTACCGGCCGCCGGCGGAATTCGATGGTTTGGCAGAAAACGCGAAGGTTCCGGCATGAGTTTTCAAGGCATCGGAAGATCTGACAATCCGAGGTGCGTTGCGCGAAGAACCGGGTCGATGGCCGCCTCCCGTTGGTCGGCTTCGAGCCCAGCCCCATCGGTCCACCGGGAGGTGCGAACCGAGCGATCTCGTCTTGACGAGTCTTCGACTGGGTATCCCTCCACGAGTTGCTCTCCAGCAGAGCTCGCTTCTGTTTCCCCAGCTATTGCGATTCTGCTAAACCTAAAACGTACTGTCCAGCGCTTTTGGGGCCGGATAGACAGCTGTGTCTAGACTCGTGTCTCACAGCAGGGGACAACCCCATCTTTCGGAAAGGTTTTTCCTTGCTGTTTTTTCCCATCAGCCTTCGTTGCCGCGACACTCAGCTTCCCGGCAGCTTCAAGTTGGGCGAGTGCCTCTCGCATGTGCCTGCCCAGGTACGCGGTCTCGTCGTTAACGTAGTTCTCGACCTGCTCCACACGGAGTTGGCCGACGCCGTGGAATTTTGCGGTGATATCGTCTGCGAGCGGGCTGCTTGATGGTGAACTGAAGAGGAGTGTCTGGGCAGGGTTGGTCGCGTCTGAGAACTTAAAGTCGCCATGGGGATCAACCTTCCACATCGCTTCCTTCATCTTTAGGTGACCCTTTGCATTGTTGCTCGCGAAGAACAGGTAGTACACGACACGGTTGTCATGGTCGCGCATCTCGAAGTAGCGTACGAACTTCGCCGCTTCTCGTAGCTGTCGTTGATAGAGGTCTTTGAGCGCGCCTGCACGGTCACCGTTACCAAACGCGATCTTTAGCGCATCCTCCGTACCGAACGCCTCAGTGATGTGCCCCCTAATTTCTTCGTTCTTGTGCGTAAGCCACCGATTCATGGAATCAACCATGAACGTGATCAGCACTTCCGACTTGTTTTTCCCGAGTAGTCGTCTTATCAGGGCGTAGGGGATGCCTGCGAAACCGAAGGGGTCGATGAGGGCGAACGTCGGAGCGACCGGGCCGAGGCCGTTCAGAATGCTCGTGAGATTCTCGGCGAATGTGCCCTGCTGGATCGTGACGTGGAATCGTCCGGACAACTTTAATGCGGCGACGCGACTCTTGAGGTGAGCAACACGGTCTGCGCGCTCCTCAATAAAGATGTACACAAGGTCTCGCGCCAGAGGGGCCGGGTGATTCTTCGCGGCTTCGAGTGCGATGATCGGCGAGCCGGGCTCACCGTTCTTGTACTCGCCAGGGCCGGAAAAACCGTCGATGTACACGAGCCGTTGGCTGATCGTACTCATGATTGGAAGCCACGCGTCCAAGTAGTTGCGAAGGATTTGATGTTTCGCAAACGTGTGGGGCACGATCGCCCAAATGGTCTCTTCGGGAACTGGCACGGTACCCCATTAAAACAAATACAATGATTCTTGTGCAGCAGCGAAGTCTGAAAGGTGACGCGTCTCAGTAAGGACAGAAGAGCGCTATGGCCACGAATTCCCCCATCGAATGGACTGATGCGACTTGGAACCCTGTGACTGGTTGTTCAAAGATTAGTCCTGGTTGCAAGCACTGCTATGCAGAGAAGATGGCGAAGCGTCTTCAGGCGATGGGGCAGCCGAACTATCGTCACGGTTTCGATCTGACGCTCCAACCACACATGCTGGAGTTGCCATTACACTGGAGGACGCCGAAACGGATCTTCGTGAACTCCATGAGCGACTTGTTCCACGCTGAAGTGCCCCTCTCTTACATCAAGGAGGTGTTCGCCGTGATGCGTCGCGCCCACTGGCATCAGTTCCAAGTGCTCACCAAGCGGGCAGAGCGGATCGGGGAGCTGCACCAGGAACGTAAGCGTCCGGCTGCGACCGTCTTGCGCCACGCACCGTTTTTGAATTATCTCTTCGGCAGGTGTCCACCTCACCGCGAAGTGGACACTTGGCGAAGGATCACTCTTGGCCTTACTCCGCGTCCGCCTTCCGCGGCAGGTC
>JADCJL010000148.1 GCA_020247055.1 Acidobacteriaceae bacterium
AGGAACTCCAAGAGCACCCGCATCGCCTCCGGGTCGGTGCTGGATAAGCGCGCCAGTCCCAGCGCGGCCAATGGACCAGACCTCCTCCCATCGCCCCCGATGCGCTTGAGAACGGAGTGGAGGGCGCCGATGGCAGCTACAGGAGGCCGAGGTCGCAAAATAGCGACGCTCCGAACTGCATTTTCTTGAACTTGTGGCTCACCGTCCTCGAAAAGACCCAGGAGAAGCGGTACTGCAGCTGCCAGCACCTGCTCCCCATCCGGCCGAAACATTGCGAGAACTGACAGAATAGCAGATGCTTCTAGGCGAAACGAATCTCTGGGGTCCCGGAGTAGGTCCATGAGTTGCGGCAAATCCGCCTGAACCGCCGCGGGGGGCGCCGCGATCGATTGTTCTATCAAACGAGGCGTAAGTTTTCTCGCAGCTTCCTTTTTAACTTCATCCTCGCCGAAAGCCTCCTCAGCGTTCTTTTTCCAATCGATACCATACAGCGCAGCGAGAGAGGCGTTGCAAAGCAAGTACCACACGATGAATCGAAAACAGACATTCTTGTTTGGCATGGTAGCTACTGTCCCGCAGGAATCGCGCGTGCTGCAATGCGCCCCTCAATCTGGCCTTGGCCCGCTAAACATCTGGCCAGTGTAGCGAAGTCATTGGACGGCGGCATGTAGCCATGGATCTGCGTGTTTCCAATCCACAGCTCATGGGCTGGGAAACAATCGTGTTTGTAGTGGCCAGAGACCATGGGAGTTGGGCCGTTCAGATCCAAAATTAGTCGATACTCCCAGTCTATGTTAGGAGAAGCAAAACGAGGTAGGGGGTTCTTAATGGCTCCCGCGAGTTCTACGAGCATCTGATTGGTTCCTGAACGGCTACCCCCTATCGACATCCCCGCACTGGGCTCCTTCCCTCTCTGATGTTCCAGGTAGCAGTCGTTAAACACTCCATCGTAAGCCCACGAGGCGATGGAGCCGTCGCGATTCAAAGGCGGAATCCCTGCGAAATTGCTGGTCCAGCCGGTCTCGTGCAAGACCCCGGACAACGAACCCGTTAGGATATCGGCCGTAGCCCGAGTGAGACCGCGCGCTTGGGAAGAGTTGCTCGAAAATCCTCGGTTGTCTCCGGCGTAGGTTAGGGCACGGGTGACGAGGGGAGCATAGGTGAATACACACGGTTCAGTAGGAGGCCCCCAGATCCAAGCCCATGGAATAAAGGTCGACATCCGGATAGCAAGCTTAGCGGAAGCCGCGGCCCTAATCTGCAGGGGAATCGATCGGCTGAAAGTCACCGCGGCCGGACCGGTGCCGACCTGCTGGGCGTTGATGAACACGGCGCTCCACCCCGCCGGAGTCGTGTTCGGAGCGGACATCGCCACGGAGATCCTCTGCGCCTCACTCGGAAAGAGGATTGTGCTGCCACAGGCTGCCTCGCGCGGCATACTCGGACTCGGCGGCATCGCCCCGAAACTCGGATCGGTGCACCGAATGCTCACCCCCGCCCCAGCGTTCAAGTTTCCTATCACATTGCATCCAAAACATAAGCCGGTAAAGAAATACCATTGGTTGTCATTGTAGATAAACAGATCCTCCGGCACATCCGGATCCCCATCGACGGGTGTCGTCGGATTCACCGTTCGAATCGGCTGACCGCCCGACCTGCTTTTCATGGTAGCCCCGGTCGCCACATAAAAGTCTCCATTGCTTGAACTGAAATTGGCCAAAAGCTGGGGACTCAGCCGCACCTTCATCGCAATCTCGTACCCGTCCACGGTCGACGTCAACGTCGTACCCGCCGCTACCGTACAGATCGACGGATCCCCCGCCCCCTGCTCGAAACTTCCCCCAGCCCCGGCGACCTCCAACTGGCGCGACGGCCACCAATACATCTGGCACGCATTCTGGTAGTTATCCACCTGCCCGGATAGGTTGATCTGCCCCCGGTCCAAATCATCCGGAAACGGCGTGCGGTATCTCATCACAAGCTGCTGCACCGCCCCACCCCCCAACTGCAGCCCCGACGTCATCACGTTCCCCCCACTCGGCGCCTGCATCCACGTACCCACCGCCTGCCAACCGGAAAGCGAAATATCTCCCGGCGCCCGCAGCGCCCCGTAGATCGTCTTCCCGCCTCGCCAGTTGGCGTTGAACTGCACTTTGAGAGACAGATACACGGTCCGGCCAGCCATCGTCGCCTGCGTGCCGTCCCCGGGCGTCCCTCGCCAAACCGTGCATTGGCTGTTCGAGACAGAGTCCCAGGGATTCGGGCCGAGCAGTAGCCAATCGTCAATGCGATCAGTACCAAGAATGACCGCGCCGTCTGCCGTATAGGCTAGCCAGCACGCATTGTTTCCGTCCAAACCACCGTTGATCAGGATATTGCCAACGCCGAATCCCTGACCACTGTTATCCTGCATCGTGAGTAGAAAGTTTTCCGTCTGCCTCTGGCTGCGCCCCGGGGCTACGGAAACAACCTGCTGGTTCGTCCAAGGCGGTGGACCCACCGTAACCGTCCCCGAGGGCTGCCAGCCCGAATTGAGTCCCCCCAGGTCCAACGCCGCCAGGTAAATGATCTTGTTCGCTCTGGATATTCCGCCAGAAGCCCCCCCAAAGGCGGGGCGGAACGCCACCCACAGAGTAAGCGTCAGCGTCGTTCCACTGGAAAGTGCCGTGACATTCCGTACCGAACATTGACTGTTCTGATAAACTCCGCCGGAACTCGGCACGACCAGGTCGTTCCCCAAATCGTTCACCAGATGAAACCCGACGGGCTGTCCCGGGGAAATCGGGTTGAGCACATACGAGAAGAAACAGGCATTCGACCCGTCTAACGCCGTCGCAATCAACCCGTAGACCACATTAAACTGATTCGCGCTCGTCGAATGCTGAAACGTCAGCGTGTACTGCACGGGAACATCGAATCCCACCGCCCCCGCGTGGGGAGAAACAGCCAAACTCCACGACGCGCCCTGCGCGACGGAACTCACCGCCAGCGCCGAGACGCATAGACTCATCGCCCATCGAAGGAATCGCATCACTTACCACTCCTTCCCGAAATCACAATCTCCCGGATCACATCCGCGCCACCCCGCGCCACGTTCAACTGCACCGGCTCGGCGGCGCTCATGGGCGCGCTCATCCGGGCCGCCCCCGCACTGTCCTGAAATTGAAACCCGGTACTGCTGATGGAAAGCTGGTGCGGCGATTCAAACGGAACAATCGTCCCGTAAGTCCGCCCCTCTTTGTCCTGCGCTACGATCGGCAAATGCCGGATCAACCCATTGCGCCCCGCCACCCGCACCCGCATCTCCGGTCCCGCGCTCCGGCCCTTCGCCTCAGGCAATAGTTTCTGCGGATCTTTCACCCGAACCATGAGCCAGCGGCCGCGCCGTACCGTCAGCACCAGCCCTGGCCTGGAAAGGTTCCCCGCCAAGGTGACCGCCGGGTACGCTGTATCCTGCACCTCGCAGGAGTCAACCAGCGGGTCCGGGGCCGCCGCGGGCTTCCCGCGCGGGTCTCGCTTCGCCAGCGGATCCACCCAGTCTGTCTCTAACGGGCTCACACAAAAGCGATAGGTGCCCGCCGCGAGCGCATCAAAGGAAAAGGCGCCGGCGCTTCCGGTCAAAGCCTCTAAGGTGGTCGGTCCGCGCAGCGCCTTCACCACGGCCCGGACCGGCGCCCCCGCTTCGTCGCGCACCCAGCCAGAGATCCGCATGACTCCAAAACCGGTCTGGGAAGCGAGAGGCGCCGCCAGAATAATGGAAACAGCCAATAGATTGAGAATTCGCATAAAAATACGTCCTGTCGGGGAAGTCGCGTCAAGCAACCTCAACTTACTCCTCTGGCTCGGCCGCCCGGCCGGGCAAAGTTCCGGGCGGCCTTCCCGCCCACGAGAAATCGCAAGAGCAGACCGGCCCCCTAGGCCGGCCCGTCCGTAAACACCTACCCCCGAAACAAAGCAACGCACGCGGCGCATGCGTCTGTTCGCACCGTTTCTTCCGGACGGCAAGGACCCGCCCGCCCTCTGCAGCCGGACAGAGGCCTACCCCCAATCGCCAATTACGATTCTTGGTACTTAGTAGTACTAGAGCGGGGGGGGGAGCATAAGAAACAGAATTGTAATTCGAGTAACGGTTAGAGGAGTAACATCCATACAATATGGCAAAATGGGACCGCTAACAAGAACATTATTCGGTTTTAATCTTCCGGGGGACCGCGCACAACGGACTCGCTTGGGCCCGGTAGGAGGGGCGAGTTCCTCGCCCGTTGGTGCCGGGCCTGCGCGGCCTGTGGGCTCTTTTTGAATCGCGCACAACGGACTCGCTTCGGCCCGGCAGAAGGGGCGAGTTCCTCGCCCGTTGGTGCCGGGCCTGCGCGGCCTGTGCGCTTTTTTTGAATCGCGCACAACGGACTCGCTGCGGCCTGTGCGCTTTTTTAAGTCGCGCACGACGGACCCGCCGCGGCCTGTGCGCTCTTTTTAAATCGCGCACGACGGACTCGCCGCGGCCTGTGGGCTTTTTTTAATCGCGCACAACGGACTCGCTGCGGCCTGTGCGCTTTTTTTGAATCGCGCACAACGGACCCGCCGCGGCCTGTGCGCTCTTGCGTTTCCCGACAGCAGCGCGGCGTTGGCGGGCACTGTGGCGAAGCGGATGGATCGGGGGGCCGCGGCAGGGTCCGCAGCGGGAGGAACCATGGGCGAGGCGGTGGGTGATGCGCCGGGGCAGGGGGACCGGGTGAAAGTGCTTCCGGGGGATCCGGGGATTGCGTGATCGAATCCCCTGACGGAGTGTTTGATGCGGCGGAGGGCGGCGATCAGGCTAGCCGGAGGGGCCGGGCGGGCGCCAGGCGGGGATGGTTCCGACGCCTACCCTACGCGCCGCGAGCCTGAATGATCGCTTCAAGCTGCCGGCGGAGGGCGGCCTTTTCGGGCGAGGTGGCAGCCAGGTTGCGGAACTCGCGGGGATCGGTCTGGTAGTCGTAGAGCTCTTCGCCGGCGGCGCCGCCGTCCCACAGGGTGTAGCGGTAGCGGGCCGTGCGGATGGAGTAGCCCATGACTTTGCCGCGCAGCACCTGGCTGACGGCGGGATGCGTGGAGCCGCGCTCCGGGTGGTCGAGAAGAGGCTTGAGACTGCGGCCGTGCAGTTTGGCAGGGGGCGGGAGCCCGCAGAGGTCGGCGAGGGTGGGATAGATGTCGAGCATCTCCACCGGGCCGCGGCAGACTTTATCGCGGGATTTGACGCCGGCGCCGGAGAGGAGCAGAGGGATGCGGGTGGCGGGCTCAAAAAGCGCCTGCTTCATCCACTGGCCGTGCTCGCCGAGGTGGTAGCCGTGGTCGGACCAGAAGACGATGGTGGTGGAGGCGGTGAGGCGCAGGCGGTCGAGGGCGTCGAGCACCTTGCCCACTTGGGCGTCGAGGAAGGCGATGGAGGCGTAGTAGGCCTGGAGCGCCTCTTTACGCTGCTCGAGCGACATGCCCCAGTTGCCGGGTTTGGTGAAGTAGGCCGGGGGCGGGGCGATGGTCATCTCTTCGGCTTCAAACGAGAGGGGCTCGATCTGATCGAGCGGGAAGAGGTCGAAGTACTTCTTGGGGGCGATCCAGGGGACGTGGGGCCGGTAGAAGCCGACGGCGAGAAAGAAGGGGTGGTGGCGGTGTTGTTCGAGCAGGGAGACGGCGTGGGCGGCGGCGATGCCGTCGGTGTGTTTTTCGTCGGGGTGGGGGGAGGGGTAGAGGGTGATGGCGCTGCCGATGTTTTTCCGCTGGGGGGTGTGGTTGACGAGCCGCGGCTCTTCGTCGGTTTTGTCGACGCCGATGGGGTTGAAGGTGTAGTCCCAGGAGGGCAGGTCGTCGAGGCCGGGGGTGCCGATGTCGCCGGGCACGCCGTAGTGGTAGATTTTGCCGATGCGGCCGACCCAGTAGCCGTGGTTGCGGAAGAGCTGCGGGAGGGTGACGACATCCGGCACGGTGGACCGGAAGTGTTTGGCGAGGTTATAGACGCGGGTGGAGTCCGGCGCGAGGCCGGTCAGCAGAGAGGTTCGGGAGGGGCTGCAGAAGGGGAACTGGGAGTAGGCGCGGTCGAAGCGGACGCCGGCGCGGGCGATGCGGTCGATGTTAGGGGTTTTGACGAGGGGATGGCCGTAGCAGCTGAGGCAGGTGTTGAGGTCGTCGACGGCGAGGAAGAGAACGTTGCGTTGGGGGGCGGGGGCCGCGAGGGCGGCGAGGAAGTGGCGGCGGGTCACGGGGCGAGGACCTCGCGGTGGAGGGCGGTGAGGCGGTCGCGCAGTTTGGCGAAGTGCTTGGGCTGCTGCGTGGCGAGGTCTTTCTGCTCGGCGAGGTCGGTGGGGAGATGGTAGAGGGCGAAGCGGCTGAGGGTCTGCTGGCGGGCGATATCGAGGAACGCGGGGCGGTAGCCGGAGACGGGGAGTTTGGGGGCGCCTTCCGGCCACATGCCGACGAGCTTCCAGGGGCCGTCGCGGAGGGCGGCTTTGGGTTCGTACATGGCGTTGAGGTAGTGCCAGTGGAGGGGGACGCGGCGGCGGACGGGCTTGCCGCGGAGGGCGGGCAGGAGGCTGGCGCCATCGAGCGGCTTGGCCGGGGGCGGAGCGCCGGCGGCGGCGAGGAGGGTGGGCAGGATGTCGACGCCGGAGACGGGTTCGGCGGAGGTGAGGCCGGCCTTGGCGCGGCCGGGCCAGCGGAGCAGGCCGGGGACGCGGATGCCGCCTTCATAGAGCGAGAGCTTCCTACCGCGGAGGGGGCCGGGCGAGCCGTAGGAGCGGTTGGCGGCGGGGTAGCGGAGGAGCGTTTCCGGGCCGTTATCGGAGGTGAAGAAGACGAGGGCATCGCCGCGGCCCTGGGCTTCGAGGGCGGTGAGGATGCGGCCGAAGTGATGGTCCATTTCGGCGACGTTGCCGAAGTACTCGGCGCGTTCGCGGGGGGAGGCCTGGCCGTATGGCGCGGTGAAGGCGTCGGAGGTGGCGACCTTTTCGTGCGGGGAGTGGAAGCAGGCGAACAGGCAGAGGGGTTTCGAGGCGGGCACGGAGCGGAGCCAGGCGATGGATTCGTCGGCGATGAGCTGGCTTGAGAAGCCGGTGAGCGGGCCGGCGGGTTGGCCGTTGCGGACGAAGTTGATGGGGTTCTGGTGCGAGGGGAGCGAGTTGTTCTGGGTGGAGACCCAATGGTCGAAGCCGTGGTCGTGGGGCTGGGGCTGGGCGGGGTGATTGAACAGGCCGTTGCAGTGCCACTTGCCGATGTGGGCGGTGGCGTAGCCGGCCTGCTGGAGCAGCTTGGCGAAGGTCTGTTCGCCGCGCGGCAGATGCATGGGGGATTTTTCGGGGATCCAATCGTAGACGCCGAGGCGGGCGGGGCTGCGGCCGGTGAGGAGGCCGCAGCGGGAGGGGGAACAGACGGGCGCGGCGGCGTAGCAGTCGGTGAAGCGGATGCCCTGGGAGGCGAACTTATCGAGGTTGGGGGTTTTGATGTTGGGGTGGCCGAAGCAGGAGAGATCGCCGTAGCCGAGGTCGTCGGTGAGGACGATGACGATATCGGGTTGGCGGCCCCGGGCGCCGAGGAGCGCCGGGGCGGCGAGGAGGTGGCGGCGGGTGATCATGCGAGGAGCGGGAGGAGCTTCGAGTCGAGTTCGTCGTCGGTGAAGGCGGAGAGGGCGACGCCGTCGTGGAGGCTCCAGAGTTCGGTGTGGGTGAGGGCGTCGCCGTGGCGCAGCTGGGTGAGCGGGCCCATGGTTTCGAGTTCGAGGAAGTCGGCGTTGGTGAAGATTTCGAACGAGGCGCCGAACTCCGGGTGCTCTTCGGGGATGCCGTCGGGGAAGTACTGTTTGAGGAAGAGGCCGCCGTGGAGGCTGTAGGCGCCCCAGGTGTGGTTGTTGAAGTGGCCGAGCTTTTGGGGGACGGGGTTGGCGGGGTCCTGGCGGAGCAGCAGGTATTTTTTGGTGAACTTCCAGCGGGGGTCGGAGAGGTCGGTGAAGGCCCACATGATGATGGGATTGGAGGGTTCGAGCATTTCGGGGTGGGTGCCGCGGGGGGGCCAGCCGGTGATGCCGACGCCGCCGGGGGCCATGACGGTGGGGGTCCAGGCGGCGAGTTCGACGGGGAGGAGGTTGGTATTTTCGATGATGTGGAGGACTTCGACCTGGGAGGAGTCGGGCGCGAGGGTGAGGCGTAGGGATTTGCGGAGGCCGGTTTCGGGCTCGACGGGTTGTTTGGCGAGCAGGGAGAGTTCGCCGGGGACGACTTCGATGGGGCCGTTGTCGAGGGCGTAGGTGGCGTGGCGATCCTCCGGGCCTTTCCAGAGGCGATGGCCGCCACGGATCATCCATTGGGATTCGCCGGAGCGGCCCATCATGTCGTCGAATTCCTTGAAGAAATTGGGGCCGCCGGTGAAGCCGTAGTGGATGACGCGGGGGCCGACGTCGGAGGTGAGAACGAGATCGACGATGCCGTTTGAGAGCTTGTAGGAGTTGGGCCAGCCGCGGAAGTTGATTTTTTCGATGGACATACGCAGTAGGTAGTTTATCCTTTGCGGGCGAGGATGGCGTCGACGGGGGCGCCGGTGCGGCGGGTTTCGACGGCCTGGAAGCCGATGCTTTCAAGCAGGGCGCGATACTCGGGAGCGGAGCGTTCGCGGCCTTCGGTGCAGGTGAGCATGTTGAGGGACTGGAGGAGGGCGTGGCGGGGGCCGGTGTGGTCGTCGTCGAGGAGGGCTTCGGCCAGGAGGAGAGCGCCGCCGGGGGGGAGGGCGGCGTAGATTTTGCGTAGGAGGGTTTCGACTTTGGGGGTGGACCAGTCGTGGAGGATGCGGCCGAGGGCGTAGAGGTCGGCCGGGGGCAGGGGGTCGGCGAAGAAGTCTCCGGCGATGCCGTCGACGCCGGGAACGGGATAGGCGGCGATGACGGCGGGCAGGTCGAAGACGCTGGCGGAGAGGCGGGGCCAGTGGGCGCGGGCGGCGGCGGCGAGGTGGCCGGTGCCGCCGCCGAGATCGCAGAGATGGTGGAAGCCGCTCAGATCGAAGGCCGCGACGACCTTGGGGGAGGAGAGCAGGCCGAAGCCGTGCATGCCCTGCTGGAAGGTGCGGAGCGATGCGGGGGTGCGGAAGAAGTGGCCGAAGATATCGGCGCCGGAGTCGAGTTGGAAGGTCTGGGGCCAGCGGTGGGAGCCTTCGCGGACGGCGTCGGGGAGGTTGGCCCAGAGATGCCAGAGGACGTCGCGGGAGTAGAGCATGTAGCCGGCGAGGGTTTCCGGGCTTGAGCGGCGGCAGTAGCGGTCGGCGTCCGGGGTGTTGCGGTAACGGCCGTCGGCTTTGGTGAGCAGGCCGAGGTTGACGCAGGCGTCGAGGAGGAGTTCGGTGGCCCGGAGGTCGGCGCTGAGGCGATTGGCGATGGCCGGGGCGGTGTGGCCGGTGGTGAGGAGATCGAACACGCCGAGGTGGACGGCGGTGAAGAGCACCTGGGAGCGGCGGAAGGCTTCAATGAGATCAAGTACAGGGTTCATGGTAGTGGTCCCAACCTAAGGGGGGCAGTGGTTCGCCGGCGTAGAAGACGGCGCCGGGCTGGCCCTGGGCGATGCGGCCGATGGGGATAGCGTGAGGGATGGGCCGGCGCGCGGT
Organism: Acidobacteriaceae bacterium; assembly: GCA_020247055.1. Lineage (GTDB taxonomy): Bacteria > Acidobacteriota > Terriglobia > Bryobacterales > Bryobacteraceae. Next base: position 9,616 of record JADCJL010000148.1, read on the forward strand.
GAACAGCAGGGCGTAGTCTTCGCCGCCGTGGAGCGCGTGGTGGAGGCTGGCGCCGCGGGCGCGGGGGACCTGGTCGAGATGAGCGCAGACGCCGCTGGCGAGGCAGAGGCGGCGGAGATCGATCGACAGGCCATCGGAGAGATCCATGGCGCAGCGGACGCCTTGGGCGTAGAGCGTTTGACTGAAGGCCAATTGGGGGACGGGGAGCCGGGGCGAGCCTTTTTCGAGCGCGAGGGCGGCGGCGCCGAGGGGGCCGGAGACGTAGAGGGTATCGCCGGGCCGGGCTTTGGAACGGAGCAGGGCCTGGCCGCGGGCGACGGCGCCGCAGACCATGACATCGCAGGAGGGGACGGGGGTGGAGGCGAGGTCGCCGCCGGCGAGGATGACGTGGTGTTTGCTGGCGAGGGCGAGGAGGCCCGCGTAGAACCCGTCGATCCAGGCGGGGTCGTTGGAGGCGAGGGCGACGATGGAGAACAGGGGGCGGCCGCCCATGGCGGCGATATCGGAGAGCGAGCGGGCGAGGGCGGTGTGGCCGACGTGGCGCGGCGGGGTGGCGGCGGTGAAGTGGCGGCCGTGGTGCATCTGATCGGTGGTGAAGAGCAGGTCTTCGCCGGAGCGGGGGCGGAAGATGGCGCAGTCGTCGCCGATGCCGGTGAGGATGCCGTTGCCGGTGGCGAGGCCGCGACGGGCGAGGCTGTGTTCGATCCGGGCGATGAGTTCGGCTTCTTCCACAGGCTTATTGTAAGTTGGAAGGACGATGCGATTGGCTCTGGTCTTGGTTTGCGCAGTGGGAATGGTATGGGGGCAACGGCGGGATACACTGCGGGGGGAAGCAGGTAAGTTTGACTTTTACGTGCTGAGCCTGTCGTGGTCGCCGCAGCACTGCGCGACACCAGCGGGGGAGCGCGACCGGCTGCAGTGCGGCGGGACGCGGCAGTACGACTTCATTCTGCACGGGTTGTGGCCGCAGTACGAGCGGGGTTGGCCGCAGTTTTGCGAGACGGGCGAGCAGTTGTCGAAGGCCGTGATCGACGGGGTGCTGGACATCATGCCGAGCGGGGGACTGATCCGCCATGAGTGGCGGAAGCACGGGGTGTGTTCCGGGGACAACGCGGCGCGGTACTTTGACCGGGCGCGGCGGGCGTTTCAGAACGTGAAGATTCCGGGGGCGCTGCGGAGCCCGAAGCGGGCGCGAACGGTGGCGCCGGCGGTGATTCAGCGCGAGTTTCTGGCGGCGAATCCGGGAGTGCCGGCAGAGGCGGTGACGGTGAACTGCAGCGGGCGCTTCCTGCAGGAGGTCCGCGTTTGTTTGACGCGGGATCTAAAAACAAGAGCCTGCTCCACCGAGGTGGCGAAGCAGGCTTGCCGTTTGCCTGAGATTATCGTGCAGCCGCTGCGGTAACGGCTACCAGTAGATTTTCAAGCCCATCTGCATCTGCCGGGGGTCGTTGCCCTGGTTTTGGACCACGCCAAAGGTGCCGGCGTTGAGGTTAGTGCTGCCGGTGCCGAAGATGGTGCGGTTGAAGATATTGAATCCCTCGGCGCGGAGGTCGATGCGCAGGCGTTCGCCGACGTTGAAGGTCTTGGCGAGGCTGACGTTTTCCGACTGGTTCCAGAAGCCGCGGACCTTCGGGTTGAAGCGGGTGGCGTTGCCGAAGCCGGCGGCGGGTTGGGCCGGGAACTGGTTGGCGGGCTTCAGGAAGCGATCGACGTTGGGGTCGAACTTGTCGCCGGCGATGGGGGCGCGCCAGCCTTCGTAGCTGTCGACAACGGGGCGGGTGATGCCGTTGAAGATGGGCAGGGGGTTGTTGCGCTGGAGCGCGATGGGGAGGCCGCTCGCGTAGGTTTGGATGGCCGCGATGCGCCAGCCGCCGATGACCTGGTTGAGGAGGCCGCTGGTCGCCCACTTGCGGCCTTTGCCGAAGGGGAGTTCGTAGATGGTGGAGAACTTGAGGGAGTGGGTCTGGTCGTTCTGGCCGATGGACTTTTCGAGGCGGCGGTTGTAGTGATCCTGGGCGCCGGCGCCGTTGGCGAAGTAGGTATCGGAGTCGGTCAGCAGTTTCGAGAAGACGTAGTTCCAGTTGAAGGTGAGGCCGCCGGACATGCGGCGGTCGGCCTTGAGGATGAAGGCGTGGTAGCTGGAGTGGCCGGACTTGTCGCCGTTCTGGACGCCGGTGCTGATGCCCTGGTACTGCGGATAGGGGCGGAGAGCCTGGGCGACGGTGCGGAGGCGCTGGGAGGTGAAGGCCGGATAGGGCGGGGTGATGCCGGCGCTGACGGCGAGGGGCGAGGTGATGTCGGCCCGGAGGATGTTGAGCGCCTGGGTGCCGCCGAAGCGGGTGACCAGATCGTTGAAGGTTGCCGTGGGCACCTGGTTCATGACGAGCAGGCCGGTTTGCAGATGGGAGCCGGCGCTGCCGTTGTAGCCCGCTTCGATGACGAGGTTCGAGGAGACCTGCCGCTGGACGGTGAGGGTCCAGAAGGAGTTTTCGGGGGCGCGGGTGGCTTCCTGGCCCTGCCAGTAGTCGACGTTCAGGCCGTTTGAGAAGGCGGGGTCGAGCGAGGGGGGCAGGACGTAGGCGGGCAGGCCCTGGTCCATGCGGAAGGTGGGCTGGAGGCCCTGGGAGTTGTTTTCAAACTGGTACTGGCCGATGAAGCCGGCGAAGTGGCCGGAACCCTGGACGGCGGTGACGCGGGAGAAGGAGCGGCCGTAGCCGGTGCGGATGGTAGTTTTGGGATCGAGGCTGTAGGCGATGCCGAGGCGGGGGCCGATACCGCCGTACCAGCCGGGGACGAGGCTGCGGGTGTTCTCGCGACCGGGGCCGAAGCCGGCGAACCAGAGGGCGCCGGGGCGGCCGTTGGCGCCGGGGTTGGGACGATCGGGGTTGAAGTCCGAGTACTCGTCCTTGAGGTTGGTAGGGGGCATGGTGACGTCGTAGCGGATGCCGTAGTTGATGGTGAGCTTCCGGGTGATGCGGAAGTCGTCCTGGGCGTAGAAGCCGTAGTAGGGGTAGCGCTGCGTGACGTCACGTATGGTTTCGGTGCGGCCAAGGAACGCATCGCCGAGCAGGAAGGAGGCAAAGGAGCTGCCGCCGCTGGCCGGGAAGGCGGTGGCGCCGGGGATGGAGGTGCTGAGGAAGTTGAAGTCGGCGCGGCCGGCGATGTCCTGCTGGCCGAAGCCATCGGCATTCTGCTGCTGGAAGGCGAAGCCGAACTTGAAGGTGTGCGAGCCGCGGATGTAGCTCAGGTCGTTCTTGAGGCCCCAGCCGGGCTGGTTGGTGCCGTTGTAGGAGGCGCTGCCCCAGCCGGAGAACTCGGTGAAGTTGATGGTGGGGAAGTTCTGGTTGCAGTCGACGACGTTGGCGATGCAGACTTTGCTTTTCCAGTTCTTGTCGACGTTGGCCGAGAAGCTGTTCTTCGTGAAGGTGTTTTTGGCGAAGGACAGGTGGTTGACCATGCGGGAGTTGATGGTCCAATCGTGGGTGACGCGGTAGGCTTCGGTGTCCCAGGCCTGGAGCTGGCCGCTCCAGAGGGGCTCCGGCAGGCCGGGGGCGCCGGCGGGGCCGGGTTTGCGGCGGAACTGGGTGGTGTTCCAGAGGAAGCTCACACGGTGGTTGGAGCCGAGCATCTGGTCGCCTTTAACGGACCACTTGTCGGTGGGGGTGATTTCGGTGCCGCCGGTGACGAGGTAGTTCTGGCGGACGTAGCCGCTCGTGCCCGGGGCGAAGCCGCGGTTGGGGGCGACGGCGGAGCCGAAGCCGGCGATGGCGGAGGAGGTGCGGGAGAAGCGGTTGGCGGGGATCTGGTTACCGGGGAAGACATCGCGGACGCTGCCGGAGCCGGTGGCGGCGGGCCGGGTGGTGGAGGGGTCGTAGACGGGGATGAGGCGGTTCGATTGATCGACCCAGTTGCGGAAGTCGCCGCGGTACATTTCAGGCGTGGGGACGGAGAGGATGACATCGTTGGCGCCGACGCGGTTGCGGAAGCCTTCGTAGGCGACGAAGAAGAAGGTTTTATTGCGGCCGTCGTAAACCTTGGGAATGCGAACCGGACCGGAGAAGGTGCCGCCGAAGTCGTTCTGGCGGTAGACGGAGCGGCGGGCGGCGAAGAAGCCGCGGGCGTCCATGGCGTCGTTGCGGAGGAAGTTGTAGACGGTGCCGTGAAGGTCGTTGGTACCGGACTTGGAGGCGAAGGTCATGACGCCGCCGCCCGCCTGGCCGTACTCGGCTTTGAAGCCGTTGGTATCGACGGAGAACTCGGTGAGGCCTTCGACGGAGGGTGTATTCAATGCCGCTTCCGAGGTATCGCCGGAGCGGTTGGTGCCGACGGAGTGACCGTCGAGGGTGGCGTCCCAGGCCGCGGCCTGGCCGCCGCCGAGGGAGAGGCGCTGGCCGTCGCCGCGGGCTTCGGCCGCGACGGCGACCAGATTGAAGGGGCTGCGCATGGCGCCGGCGACGACGAGCGGCAGTTCATCGACGAGCTTGTTCTGGACCTGGGTGCTGACTTTGGCCGTGTCGGTCTGAACGGCCGCGGCATTGCCGACGACCTCAATCTGTTCGGAGACCTGACCGAGCTGGAGCTGCAGTTCGAGGCGCACGGACGAGGAGGCCGCGACGACAACATTCTGCTGCACGTAGCGTTTGAAGCCGGCGGCGGAGACCGTGACGCGGTAGGAGCCGGGGATGAGGTTCGGGGCCGAAAACTCTCCGGTGGCGGAGGCGATGACTTTAAACGTTGCGTTGGTGTCGCGATTGACGACCACCACCTCCGCGGAGGGGACGGCGGCGCCGGACTGATCGGTCACGGTGCCTCCGATCAAGCCACGCTCACTTTGGGCGAAACTCAGAGCGGCCAGGGCGGCCGCGAAAACGCCCAGATGGGCGACGCGCGAAACGATACCTCGAAGCATGGATGCAAAGTTATCTCGTTTTGGGCTGTTACGCAACTAGTCCGTGCTCCGGTTTTGGGTAGCTTCGCCGGAGTGGGGCGAGCGCGAGGATGGCCAGGTGGGCCGAAGGGGGGAGTTACTAATTGCGGCCGTGGCGTCCGGGGCCTGGTGGCTTGAGGGTGTTTTTGGCCTGGGCGATGGGGAGCAGGGTGGGGTAGAACTGGACGAAGGTGTGCTCGACAGCGCCGTTTTGCGCGTGGCAGGCGTAGCAGGTGGCCGTCTTGGGGAGTTGCGCGGCGGGCTGCTGTTTGGGGTCGAACTCGAAGAAGCCCCAGCCGCTCGTGGCGGCGAAACGTTGGGTATCTTTGACGAGGACTTCGACGGCGGTGACGGCGCCCTGGAACTGTCCGCCTTTATTGATGGACCCTTCGGATTTGGCTTGGCGGATTTCGAGGACGAAGATGGCCCTTTCCGGCCAGCGGCCGGTTTTGACGAAGTGGCGGTAGGCGGCGGGGTTGACGAAGACGTTATCGAACTGGGGTGGGCCGTGGGGGTCGGCGGTGGGGCCGTAGGTCATGCCGCGGCCGGCCGAGAGGAAGATCCATTCGCGGTAGTTTTCGGGAAAGACGAGGCGCTGGTTGGCGGTGAAGGCGAAGTCCGGGGCGGCCGGGGGCTGCGCGGGCAAGAGTTGGGCGAGGAGGAGAAGCGAGAGGAAGGAGTTCCGGTGCGGCATGGTTTTTACGGGTTAGTTTGCAGGAAGTTCTGGAGCCAGGACTGCACGGCGGCGACCTGTTCGGGGATGTTGTTGTGGCCGGTTTCGAGGGCGAGGAGAAGCTTCTTTTCGCCGGGGATGACGTTATATGCCGCGTACATGGAGGTGGGGGGGCAGGTTTCGTCGTTGAAGCCCCAGGAGTAGAGGCCGGGGACTTTGACGCGGCGGGCGAAGTTGACGACGTCGTAATAGGCGGAGGTGGCGATTTTGTCGGGAGAGCGGTGGGAGGCGGGGCCTTCGGCGGCGCGGAACATGTGGGGCCAGCCGCCGGCGCGGTTGTGGAGGTAGCCGGTGACGTCGGCGAGGGCGGGATAGTAGGCGGCGAGGCCACGGACGCGGGGGTCGAGCGCGGCGGTGACGAGGGAGAGGGCGCCGCCCTGGCTGCCGCCGGTGACGGCGAGGTTGCGGCCGTCCCAGTGGGGGCGGGTGGTGAGGAAGTCGTTGGCGCGGACGCAGCCGAGGTAGACGCGGCGGTAGTAGTAGCGGTCGCGGTGATCGAGGCCGAAGGTGTTGTAGCCGGAGAGGGCGCCGGCGCCGAGGGAGTCGTAGACGGACTGGTCCATGGTGACGGGGATGCCGTGGATGCCGACCTGGAGGGTGATGATGCCGCGGGCGGCGAGGTCGGCGAGGCCGCGGTAGGGGCGGACGCCGGCGCCGGGAACGCTGAGGAGGGCGGGGTATTTGCCGGGGGCTTTGGGTTCGCAGAGGACGCCGTAGAAGCGGGAGGGGGCGGGGCCGGGGCCGACGTTCTCGAGATTGACGTGATAGCCGTTGGCGGCGGCGTTGCCGTATTCGGGCAGGAGGGTGAGCTTGGCGTCGATGGGGAGTTTGGCGAGGGCGGCTTTGTTGGCGGCCCAGAACTGGTCGAAGTCGGCGGGGTCGGTTTGGGTGGGCTGGATGCTTTCGGGCTGGAAGGCGGCGGTGGCGAGGGCACGGTAGGTTTTGCCGTTCTTTTCCACGGTAGCGATGCAGCGGAGAAAGCCGGGCTGGGCGAGGGTGCCGCCTTCGACGGTGAGGCCTTCGGCGGGGAGGGCGACGGTCTGGTCGATTGCCGGGGGCAGCATTTCGGGGCCGATGCGGTAGGTGACTTTGAGCCCGGTGACGGGGTGGCCGTCTTCGACGGCGAGGATGCGGAAGCGGACGGGTTGGCCGGGGGCGTAGCGCCAGTCGGCGTGGTCGGTCGAGACGCGGAGTTGGAGGGTGGCGATGCGGTCCTGGGCGAGGAGGGGGAGCGCGAGGAGGGCGAAGAGGGTTAGGCGAAGCATGGGTGCAGTAACACGATAACGCGGGTGGAGGGGAGGGGGCTAGCGGGTGCGAAAGGTTTGGGAGTTGAGCAGGGCGAGGGTGAAGTCGCGGGCGCCGCCGCCGCGGCGGCGGAGGTCGGCGACGAGGGCGCGGATCTCCTGGCGTTCGGCGAAATTGGGGACGCGGCCGGTGGCGTAGGTGAGGAGTTTTTCGCCGTAGCTGGCGGCGAACAGATCGATGTTGGCGACGAGCCAGCGCTTGAGTTCGACGGCGTCCCGGATCGAGGCGCCATCCGGGAGGACCACGGCGGAGGCGATGGGGCGGTTCGATTTGGGCCAGCGGTCGCGCCAGCGGCCGACGGGGTCGTAGTTTTCAAGGACGAGGCCGAAGGGATCGATGCGGGTGTGGCAGGAGGCGCAGCGGGCGTCTCTGGTGTGGGCGGCGAGGAGGTCGCGCGGGGTGGTGGAGCCGGCAACATCGGGGGTGAGGGCGGGGACATCGGCCGGTGGGGCGGGGGGCGGCATGCCGAGGATTTTGTCGAGAACCCAGACGCCGCGGAGGACGGGTTGGGTGTCGACGCCATTGGCGGTGGCGAGCATGGTGGCGGCCATGCCGAGGAGACCGCCGTGGCGGCCCCCCGGGGGAAGCGGCAGGCGGGTGATCGCACGCGGCTGGTCCGGGCCGGCGGCGGGGAGACCGTAGTTACGGGCGGCGAACTGGGGGGTGGTGAAGGTGAAGGAGGGATCGATGAAGGTGGACAGGGGGAGATTGTGCGAGAGGATTTCGGTGAAGAACCATTCGACTTCCTGGCGGGCAAGCGCGAGGTCGGCTTCCGGAAAGTTGAAGGAGGGGTCGGGCATGAGAGAGGCGAGTTTGCGGGTATCGAGCCACTGGCTGGTGAAGCTGCGGACGAAGGGCGAATCGGGCTTGGCGGGGAGCAGGCGTTCGGCTTCGGCGCGGAGACCGGCGGGGGTGAGCAGACGGCCGGAGCGGGCGGCGGCGAGGAGGGGGGCATCGGGCGGGGCGAGGCGGAGGAGGTAGGAGAGGCGGGAGGCGAGGTCGTAGGCGTCGAGGGCGCCGGGCTGCATGTCGCGGTAGAGGAAGCGGGGGGAGATGAGAATGGAGCGGAGGAGGAGATGCATGCCTTCCTCGAAGGAGTGGCTCTGCTGCCAGTGGCGGGTGGCGATGTGGCGGAAGGTGTCGCGGGTGGCTTCGTCGATAGGGCGGCGGAAGGCGAGGGGCAGGAGGTGATCGACGAGGCGGCGGGCGTATTCGGCGGGCGGGAGGGAGTGGGGCGAGGAGCCGGGGGGGAGGTTGGCGAGCGAGAGCTGGATGCGCTGGCGCTGCTTGTCTTTAGGGCCGGGAACGGGGCGGAGGGGGCCTTCGACGGTGAGGCCGTGGATCTGGAGCGAGGGGCCGTGGTCGAAGTACTCGTGGGCCAGGGTGTCGTGGAGGTTGTTGAGGCCGCCGATGGTGCCGATCATCTGGAGCATGCGGCGGGTGCGGTCGGAGTCGAGGGTGGCGTGGGTCATGTCGAGGTTGGGGTCGAGCATGAGGCGGTTGATGAGGTCGTAGCCGTTGCGGCCGCGGAGGCGGGCGGGCGATTGGGGGGTGCCGTCGGGGCGGTAGAGGGCGTGGAGGTAGGCGGCGAGGAGGCGGGGGTTGCGGGCGAAGCGTTCGCGGAAGAGGGCGGGGAGTTGTTCGCTGGTGTGGTCGAGTTCGGCGTCGGCCCAGCGGATGAGGGGGGTTTGGCCGGCGTAGAGTTCGGCTTCGAAGGTGAAGGTTTGGGGGGAATCGGAGGTGACCGGGACGGCGTGGAGGCGGCGGAAGGCGTGGATTTTGGAGCGGTCGGTGGCGTCGACTTCGCGGGCCCAGAGTTCGAGGGTCATGGTTTGGCCAGGGCGGGGCGCAAAGCGGGAGGCGGTGATGGTGAGGCGGTAGATGCCGGAGTCGACGATTTCGACGCGGGCGGGCCAGGTGCAGCTGCGCATGACATCTTCGGCGCGGGAGGCCATGCGGAGGATGCCGTTGCGAACGGTGGAGGCGGAGAAGCTGATGACCATGTCGTCCGGGGGGACCTGCCAGCGGCGGGGTTGGGGCGGGCGGCCGGGCGGGGGGAAGATGGTGTCGGCGATTTCGGAGGCGGTGGCGGCGTAGGCTTCGAGGAGGGGGGCGGAGAGGGTGAGTCCGGCGGCGAGATTGTCGAAGCCATGGAGAGAGACATCGGGGGGGAAGCCCAGGGGGAGGCGGAACTTGGGGAGATCGAAGAGTTCGCGGATGGTGGCCTGGTATTCGGCGCCGTTGAGGCGACGGGGGAGTTCGCCGCCGAAGGGGGTATGGCGGGTCAGTTGGCTGGTGAGATAGGCGGACAGGGCCTGGCGGGCGGGGGCGGCGAGGCGGGGCAAGGGCGGGGGCGGCATGCGGCCTTCGTCGACGGCGCGGAGGGCGCGCTGCCAGAGGGCGCGCACGGCGGGGGCTGACCAGTCGAGGTTGGTGTGTTGCAGATCGACGCCGCCTTTGCGGGCGGCGGCGGAGTGGCAACCGAGGCAGTTGGCGCGGAGGGTTTGGGCGGGGCCGGGGGGCAGGGGTTCGGCGGCGAGCCCGAGGGAGGCCAGGAGGAGAGCCGGAGCGAGGCGGGTCATGACCGGTTAGGAGAAGAGCTCGTTCAGGTTGCGGGAGGCGTTCGAGAAGGCGCCGGCTTCCATGCCGAGGCGCTGCATGAGGGTGATGTAGAGGTCGCCGAGCAGCGGGGCGTTGGGGGCGTTGCGGTCGATGGCAAGATGGCGCCCGTGGGTGAAGCCGCCGCCGGCGACAAGGGTGGGCAGGTTCTGGTTGCTGTGGCGGCTGGCGTCGCCCATGCCGGTGCCGACGAGGACGATGGTGGAATCGAGCAGGGGGCGATTCTGAGCGTCTTTTTTGGTGCGGAGCTGCTCGAGGAAGCCGGCGAGGCGGGCCATGTGGGAGCGCTCGAGCTTGACGAGGTCGCGCACCATGCCGGGGTCGTTGCCGTGGTGAGAGAGGGCGTGGTAGCCGGCCGAGAGGGGCTGGCCGTCGATGGAGAAGACCTGGCCGAGGCCATAGAGGCCGAAGGTGATGACGCGGGTGGATTCGGTTTCGATGGCGAGAGCCATGAGGTCGTAGAGGACCTGTTCGGCCTCCATCATGAGGTTGGGGGTGATGGGGTCGGTTTCGGGGAGTTGGTAGTTGGGCTGGGGGACGGGTTCGTCGATGGTTTGGATCTGGCGGGCCATGCGGCGTTCGACGGTGCGGACGGAGTCGAAGTATTCGGAGAGTTTGGCCTGGTCGGAGGCGGGGAGGGAGGCGTGGAGGCGTTTGGAGTCGGCGAGGACTTCGTCGAGGGCGCTGCGGCCGCTCGAGAGGAGGTAGGCGACGCGGGCGCGGTCGGCCCGGGACATGAAGAGGCGCTTGTAGAGGAGGCTGGGGCGTTCGATTTCGGGCAGGGGGACGCCCTGGCGGGTGTAGCTGATCTGGCGGCCGTTGGTGTGTTCGCTGGCGCCGGCGATGAGGTGGAGGGAGGGGATGCGGGACTGCTGGCCGATGCGGTCGGCGATGATCTGATCGAGAGAGTAGGAGCCGGGGACTTTGCCGCAGAGGAAGTTATTCCAGGCGTCGTGGCCGTTGGGGGCGCGATGGTCGAGGCCGGAGAAGATGGTGAAGTGGTCGCGGTGAGGGGCGAGGGGTTCGAGGAGGGGCGGGATGTCGTAGTGCGCGCCGGATTGTTTGGGATAGAAGGCGGGGGCGTGCCAGCCGAGGTAGGCGCCGACGGCGACGAAGGTACGGACGGGCGGGGGGGCGGGCGCGGCGAAGGCTTCAAGGGCGGGCAGGGCGAGCGAACCGAGGCTGGAATGGAGGAAGCGGCGACGGGATGTGGGCATGCGGAATGAGTCAAGCTTATCGGAATTGCCGGGCAGCGACAATCGGTTCTCCTGCTCGATTCTGATACGCTGGCGCAGTTGACGCAGGGGCGAGGCCCCGCGGCGGAAGGAGAGAGCAGGCGATGACACGGAGTGATTTCTGGCGGTTGGGAGTGGGCGCATGGGCAGCGGGGGCGTTGGCCGGCACGGAGGCGGGGATGGCGCCGATTGACTACGGGCGGTCGTTTTTGCAGGGGAGGTGGGTGGAGAACCGGGTGCGGTTCTGGGTGGAGTCGCGGACGCGGGTGATTGACCCGCAGCGGACGGCGCCGATCGACTACTACCAGTGTGGTTCGTGCAAGAGCGAAAACACGTTTGCCCCGAAAGAGCTGTTCCACGCGGATAACTATGACTTTCTGCCGATTTTCGGGCCGGAGGACGGGGTGATCTTCCGGCGGAAGGCGTGGCTGAACGGGAACTACCGGCAGGTGCGGAAGGCGGGGGAGTTATGGGGCGGCCAGGATTACAAGATCGTGCGGCCGCGGAAGGTGCGGCTGCTGAAGACGACGCGGGAGATGCGGGCGGCGACGGACGCGGGGACGCCGCTGGTGGCGCAGACAGAGGTTATGGACGCGGGGACGGGGCTGCGGGCGATTTACGAGTTTCCGGTGAAGACGATGAACATTCACGACGGGCGGGACTTATATCAGGTGGATACGGGGCCGGTGGCGTTTGTGGATCTGTCGCGGCGTTACGCGCAGCCGGGGGAGGCGCTGCGGTTGGCGTTTGTGGCGTTTAACGGGCCGGGGAGCGCGGACTTTATTCTGGAGGAGCCGACGGGGATTACGGAGGGTGGGAGGGAGATAACGCGGGTGCACCATTACTCGGAGCGGCGGAGCGTGGCGGCGGTGAACCGGGTGTTTGCCTGCGAGTAACGCCCGGTTACTTCGTGCCGCGGCGGGCGCGGGAGACGGGCGATTCGTCGTGGCGGATGAACCCGTGGCGATTGGGCATTTTGACGGCGGGGAGCGTTTTGGCGTTCATCTCGGCAGTCTCGGCGACGATGCCGTTGAGGAAGAGCACGAAGGCGGTGACGGAGTAGACTTCGTCGGCCGTGAGGGAGCGCGGATGGTCAAAGGGCATGGAGCGCCGGATGTAGTCAAAGACGGTGGTCGCGTAGGGCCAGTAGCTGCCGACGGTTTTCCTGGGTGAGCGGGTGGCAAGGGAGCCGATGCCGCCCTTGAGCGGGGGGTATTGGGCGTCGCGTCCTTCGCCGTTGTCGTTGTGGCACGAGGCGCACTGGGCCTGGTAGACGGCGCGGCCCCGGGCGGCGGTGCCGGAACCGGGGGGCAGGCCGCGGCCATCGGGGAAGACGGTGAGGGCGGCCTCGGCGATCTCGGGGGCGGTGGCGGGGCGGCCGAGCCCCAGGGGCTTGTCCTGGGCACGGGCGGCGAGGACCAGCAGGAGGAGGAGGGCGGCCTTAGACATGAGACACGACCTCGCCGGAGGGCAGGACGCGCCAGGGACGGATGGCGTGGTAGTGATAGCCGGCGTTGGGGCCGTAGACGGAGAGGAGCTCGTCGTGGGTGGGTTGGACGTAG
>JADCJL010000149.1 GCA_020247055.1 Acidobacteriaceae bacterium
CGGCTTGCCCGGCTCAAAGGCCTCCGTGCTCTTGTAGGTGTTCCACATCTGAATCGTCCGGCCTACGAACTGATAGCCGCCCGGCCCTTCCATCCCGTAGACACACAGGTAAGCCCCGCCAATGCCCACCGCGTTCTCCGGCGTCCACGTCCGCGCCGGGTTGTACTTGGTCGTCACCAGCCGGTGCCGCGGATCGGTCGGCGTCGCCACCGGCGCACCCAGATAAACGTCGCCCAGGCCCATCACCAGGTAGCTGGCGTCAAACACGATGCGCTTGACCTCCTCCACCGAATCGAGCCCGTTAATCCGCCGGATAAACTCAATGTTCGAAGGGCACCACGGCGCATCCGGCCGCACGCTCTGCATATACTTCTGAATCGCCAGCAGCGTCTGCGGATCCTCCCAACTCAGCGGCAGATGCACAATCCGCGACGGCACCTCCTCCTCCGTTCTCCCCTCGGACTGCGCCAGAATCTGCAGCAACTCCGCTCGCGAAAGCTGCCGGCTGTCGTAGTGCACCTGCAGCGTCCGGATCCCCGGCGTAATATCGATCACCCCCGGAATCTGCTGCTGTCCCAGCCAGTGCGCCATCGCCTGCACCCGGAAGCGCAGCTTCATGTCCAGCACCGGCTCGCCAAACTCCACCAGCAGATACTTATCTCCGGCTGTCCGGTAGAGCGTATCCCCGTGCGCCATCACAATCGCCGGCTCCTCCCCTGCCCCGGCAAACAGCCCGGGCAGCTTGTCCAGCCCCGCAATCGCCCGGTCCAGCTCCCACTCCAACTGCACCGCCTGCTGATTCGTCATCCGCCGGAACCGCACCGAGTCGCCGGCCTTCAACTGCCCCATCTTCCACAGCTCGGCCGACACAATCGTCGCCGGACACACAAATCCGCCCAGGCTCGGCCCGTCCGGCCCCAGGATAATCGGCATGTCTCCCGTGAAGTCCACCGTGCCGACGGCATAGGCGTTGTCATGCACGTTCGACGGATGCAGCCCCGCCTCACCGCCATCCTTCCGCGCCCACTCCGGCTTCGGCCCAATCAGCCGCACCCCGGTGCGATCGGAGTTGTAGTGCACCTTCCAATCGGTCGCAAAGAACATGGCGATGTCGCCATCCGTCATGTAGTCCGGCGCCCCGTAAGGTCCGTACAATACCCCAATCTCCCACCGGTTCCCGTACTCCGGCGCATGCTCCCACCGCTCCTCCGGCCCGTCCACCAGCGCCGTCACCGGCAGCACATCCCCGGCCCGCAGCACCCGGCCCCCGTGCCCGCCAAACTTACCCAGCGCAAACGTCGCCCGGCTCCCCAGATACTCCGGCACATCGAAGCCGCCGCGCACCGCCAGATAAGCCCGGATCCCCGCGCCGACCACCTGGTTCATCCGCAGCGTCTGCCCGGCCCGCACGGCGACCGCCTCCCACCGCGGCACCCGCTTGCCGTCGAGCTTGGCCTCCATATCCGCGCCCGTCAGGGCAATCACCGCATCGCAGCGAAACTGCAGCGTGGGACCCGTCACGGTGCATTCCAGCCCCGCCGCCCCCTCCCCGTTCCCCACCAGCCGGTTCGCCAGCCGGAACGCGAGCGAATCCATCGGGCCCGACGGCGGCACCCCGACCTCCCAGTAGCCCAGCCGACCCGGATAGTCCTGCACCGTCGTCTGCGTCCCACCGTCCAGGATGTCCACCGCATGCGAGACAAAGTTGAACGTGTTCAAATAGGCGGTAGTCATCGCTGCGCCGCGAAACACCTCCGACGCCACCACCTGCCGCAGATACTCCACGTTGGTCGCAATCCCGGCCACCCGCGTCTGCTCGAGCGCCTCCCGCAGCTTGCCGAGTGCCTCCTCCCGGTTCGCTCCCGTCACAATCACTTTCGCAATCATCGGGTCATAGAACGGCGTAATCTCGCTGCCCCGCTCCACCCACGTCTCGACGCGCGCCCCGGCCGGAAAACTCGCCGCCGTCAACTGCCCCGACGACGGCCGGAAGTTCTGCCCCGGATCTTCGGCATACACCCGCACCTGAATCGACGCCCCGCACACCGCCGGCCGCCGCAGCTCCAACTCGCCCGCCGCCTGCCGGACCATCCATTCGACGAGGTCCACCCCGGTCACCTGCTCCGTCACCCCGTGCTCCACCTGCAGCCGCGTGTTCACTTCAAGAAAGTAAAACTCCCGCGTATCGGCGTCGTAGAGGAACTCCACCGTCCCCGCGTTCGCATAGTTCACCGCCCGCCCCAGCCGCTCCGCCGCGCCAAACAGCGCCTGCCGAATCTCCTCCGGCAAGTCCGGCGCCGGCGTCTCTTCGACCACCTTCTGGTTCCGCCGCTGCAGCGAACAGTCGCGCTCCCCAATCGCGATCACTTCCCCCTGCCCGTCCCCGAAAATCTGCACTTCAATATGCCGCGCCCGCGCCACGAACTTCTCAAGGAACATCCCGCCGTCTTTGAAGTTCGCCTGGCTCAGCCGCGCCACGGTCTCATAAGCGCCCGCCAACTCCTCGGCCCGGTGGCACACCTGCATGCCGATGCCCCCACCCCCGGCCGTGCTCTTCAGCATCACCGGATAGCCAATCCGCGCCGCCTCCGCCTGCGCCTCGGCGAGCGAGGCCACCAGCCCCGAACCCGGCGCCAGCGGCACCGCGTTCGCCGCCGCCAGCTCCCGCGCCGTATGCTTCAATCCAAACGCCCGCAGCTGCTCCGGGGCCGGGCCGATAAACGCAATCCCCGCCGCCCGGCACGCCTCGGCGAAACCGGCATTCTCGCTCAAAAACCCATAGCCCGGGTGGATCGCCTCCGCCCCCGTGGCCTTGGCCGCCGCCAGCACCTTCGCGGTATCGAGATAGCTCTCGGCCGCCAGCGACGGCCCCAGCAGCACCGCCTCATCGGCCTGCGCCACGTGCAGCGAACCCGTGTCGGCCTCCGAATAAACGGCCACCGAAGCAATCCCCATCCGCCGCAGCGTCCGGATCACCCGGCAGGCAATCGCCCCCCGGTTGGCTATGAGTACTTTCTTAAACATCCCAGATCATGACCTCAACAGGAGTCGGGTTATACGCGTTGCAAGGGTTATTCAACTGCGGGCAGTTCGAGATCAGCACGAGCGTGTCCATCTCCGCCCGCATCTCCACATACTTGCCCGGCGCGCTTACGCCATCTTCAAACGTCAGCTTCCCCGCCGGCGTCACCGGCACGTTCATGAAGAAGTTCACGTTGTGCGTGATGTCGCGCTTCTCGAGGCCCCCGCCCCACTCAAGCGCCAACCGCACAAACGTCTGCCGGCAGGCGTGCATCGAGCGCTTCTCGATGGCGTAGCGCACCATGTTCGATTCCATCGCGCACGCCCCGCCCACCGTATCGTGCCGCCCGCACGTATCGGCCACGATCGTCATCAGCGTATGCCCATGAATCGTCTTCAACTGCGAACCCGTCGTCAGGTACAGCCCCCCCTGCTCCCGAATCGTGTCCACGGCGCTGTACCGGTCGCTGTAGTCGTGGGCGTTAAAGAACAGCGTGTCCGCCGCCTGGTTGCCCTCGAGATCAACAATCCGGAAGATCTGCCCCTGCTTGACCTCGTGGATCCAACCATCCCCCGCCGGCACCACCTGCCGGTACACCGCCGTCTCCGGCGTCAACTGGCTCTCGACTAAGCTCATAGAAAATACCTCTCGGTCAACGTGAACCCGCGCCCGTTCTCCGGCCGCGACAACCGGCAAGGATCCTCCGCCCCCGCCACCCCCACCCGCTTCACCGTCAGCCCCACCGGCTTCGGCGCCCACTCTCCGCCCGGCGCCATCGGATGCGGGCAGGTGCACAGAATCATGAGCGTGTTCATATCGCTGCGCAGTTCCACCGTCGAGCCCGCCGGCGAATGGCCCTCGACGTAGCGGAACGAACCATCCTCTTCCACCACCACCTTGCTGAACAGGTTCACGCTCGCCGCGAAGTCCCGTTCGTTCATGCCGTATTTGGCCAGCTCCACCAGAATCAGGTCGTGCGCATTCGTGTGCCACCCGTTCCGCAGCTGCTGATACGACCCGCCGCCGAACTGCCGCTCCACAATGGCCTTGTTCGAGAAGCCCGTCAGCGGATCGTGCCAGCCCAGATCATCGTGCGTGATCGAGGCCATCACCCGACCCATATCCGAATACAGGCAGTGGCCCGCCGTCAAATGCGCCGTATGCTGACACTTCAGCGTGTCCGGCATGTTGTAGCGCTCTACAAAATTCTCAGCGTTATAGAAGAGTACCGACACATTGGCGCCGCCCTCGGTATCCGTCAACCGCAGCGCCGTGCCGCGCTTGAAGACGTGAGACCAAATGCTGCCGCCTGGCAGGGACTCTTCCCAAAGGACAGACGTTTCCGTCGACATGGGAATCAACTCCTTAAAATTGCAATCGGGGATTTAAAAACCAGCGGGAACCGCTGAGAGAGGAAGGAAGGTGGGAGGACCGCAGCAAACATCCATGCGCGTCAACCGCAGCATGACCGCGAGAGAAACTTCTCCACGGGTTTGGTTGGCGGCGGGAGGCTGCATGCCCATAGGATGGCACGCTGCCCGCCCCGCCGCGTAACGAAAAAACTACTACCCTTGATTCAAAAAACTAATCCTCATCGTTCTGCGCCGCCAGCGACGTCAACACGTTCATGTCTTCGAGCGTCGTCACATCGCCCGCCACCGTGTTCGATGTCACAATCTCCCGCAGCAGCCGCCGCATAATCTTCCCGCTCCGCGTCTTCGGCAGCGACTCGGTAAACCGAATCTCCTCCGGCCGCGCAAACGGTCCAATCTCGTGCGCCACCCACTGCCGCAGCTCCTTGCCGAGCGTATCGACGTCCTTGGCGCTCTTCTTCAAGGTCACAAAGCAGCACACCGCCTGCCCCGTAATCTCGTGCGGCTTACCCACCACTGCCGCCTCGGCCACGGCCGGATGCTTCACGAGCGCCGACTCAATCTCCATCGTGCTCAGCCGGTGGCCGCTCACGTTCATCACGTCATCCACGCGGCCCAGAATCCAGAAGTAGCCGTCTTTGTCCTTCCGCGCCGCGTCCCCCGTGAAGTAGTAGCCCGGAAAGCGCGACCAGTATTGATCCTTGTACCGCTCCGCATCGCCCCAAATCGTCCGCAGCATGCTCGGCCACAGCTTCCGCATAATCAGGAAACCCTCTTTGCCGTCCTCCACCGCGTGCCCGTTGTGGTCCACAATCTCCGGCACAATCCCCGGCATCGGCATCGTCCCCGAACCCGGCTTAAGCGGCGTCGCCCCCGGCATCGGCGAAATCAGGATGGCGCCCGTCTCGGTCTGCCACCACGTATCCACAATCGGACAGCGGCTGCCGCCAATCACCCGGTAATACCAGTCCCACGCCGCCGGATTAATCGGCTCGCCCACCGAACCGAGCAAGCGCAGCGACTTCAGATTATGCCGCTCCGGCCAATGGTCGCCCTGCCGGATCAACGCCCGGATCGCCGTCGGCGAGGTGTAGAAAACTGAAATTTTATATTTATCAATCAGCCGCCACCACCGGTCAAAAGCCGGCGTATCCGGAGCCCCTTCGTACATGAAGTTCGTCGCCCCGCACGACAGCGGCCCGTAGACCACATAGCTGTGCCCCGTCACCCAACCCACGTCCGCCGTGCACCAGTACGTGTCCTGCTCTTTCAGATCGAACACCCACTTCGACGTCATCGTCGCCTGCAGCAGATACCCGGCCGAGGTATGCAGAATCCCCTTCGGCTTGCCCGTGGTCCCCGACGTGTACAGCACATAGAGCGGATGCTCGCTATCGAGCGGCACCGGCGCCACGTTCTCGCTCGCCGCCTCGTCGAGCACGTGCCACCAGTGGTCCCGGCCCTTCTCCATCTTCACTTCTGAACCGGTGCGCTGATACACCACCGTATGCCGCACCGTCGGGCACTCCCGCAGCGCCTCATCGACGGCATCCTTCAGCCGGATCTCCTTGCCGCGCCGCCACCCGCCGTCGGCCGTAATCACCACCGCCGCTTCCAGGTCCTGAATCCGCGCCTTCAACGCCTCGGCCGAAAACCCGCCAAACACCACCGAGTGCGGAATGCCCAGCCGCGCACAGCCCAGCATCGCAATCGCGGCCTCCGGAATCATCGGCATGTAGATCACCGCCCGGTCGCCCGTCTGCAATCCCAACTCCAGCAGCGAACTCGCAAACCGCGTCACCAGCCGCTGCAGTTCGCGATACGTAATCGTCCGCTGGTCGCCCGGCTCGCCCTCAAAAATAATCGCCGCCTTGTTGCCCCGCCCGTTCTCCGCATGACGGTCCACGCAGTTGTAGCAGACGTTGATCTTCCCGCCCACAAACCATTTGGCGAACGGCGCGTTCCATTCAAGCGGCTTCTCAAACCGCTCAAACCAATCGAGCTCCTGCTCGGCCAACTGGCCCCAGAACTCCTCCGTGTTGTTCAAAGCCCGCGCGTACAGCGCGCGATAAGCCTCCATCCCACTCACGTTGGCCTGCCGGACAAACTCCTCCGACGGGGGCACCAGGGTCGGAAGCGATACGGGTTTAGCGTCTTGCGTCATTCTGGCGATTCTATCAACCGCGATATCATGGTGTCTCGTCTTCCGTTATGTCTGCTCTCGAACCCAACCAGCAACAAGCTCTCGTTGAGCGCCTCGCCTCGGCCTGCGGCGGCGCCTATTCCCCGGAAACCCGGCGCAAATTCTTCATCACCGGCCCCCAATGGGCCGCCGCCTACGAAGGCAACTCCCTCTTCCAGGACAAAACCCGCCCCGCGATCGGCTTTGAACGCATCATCGAAGAGTACGCCAAAATCGGCATCGGCTACTGGTGCACCCACGACACCGACGTCATCCCCACCGCCGGCCTCGGCCAAGCCCAGCAGGATGAGATCGTCGGCCGCATCGCCGCCTCTCTGAAGAAGGAAGGCCTGCAGTGCTCGATGGTCACCACCGAGACCTTCAATAACCCCGTCTGGGCCGCCAGCTCCGCCCCCGAAGCCGCGCAAATCCGCGAGTATGCCGCCTGGCGCGTCGCCAATACCGTCAAAATCGGCCACGAACTCGGCGCCCAGTTCGCCGTCTACTGGCCCGGCGCCCTCGGCTACTGGATCCAGGGCGCCGTCGACGAAACCGAAGTCCTCCAGTGGTACGCCGACACCCTCAACGCCGCCTGCGAAGCCGACATCGACCTCGCCAAAAAGTTCAGCCGCGCCACGCTCAAGCACTGCATGGAGGCCAAGCCCTTCGAGCCCGTCGCCGAAATCCTCCTCCCCACCAGCGACGCCATGCTCGCCTTCATTCACTCGGGCAAATTGAAGTACCCCGCCATGGTCGGCCTCAACCCCGAGTACCTCCACGAACGCATGTGGGGCACCGCCGTCCGCGCCGCCCTCGCCCGCATGCTGTTCGCCAATAAACTCTGGCACTTCGACATCAACGACGGCTACAGCCTCAAACACGACGTCGACATCGCCGTCGGCCTCATCAACCCGTTCGACTGGCTGAACGTTTTGGTGCTCCTCCGCAGCCACGGCTTCAACGGACCCTTCAACCTCGACTACAAGCCGCCAAGATCCACGAGCCAGCACGGCGTCTTCGCCGTCAGCTTCCCCACCGCCGTCGACCGCTTCATCACCCTCTGGGAGATGGCCGGCGAGGTCCTCACCGACCCCATCATCAAGGAAGCCACCGAAGCCCTCAAGACCGCCGGCCCCCGCGTCGCCAGCCCCCAGGACTCGGCCGGCATGTTCGCCGCCAACCGCGAACTCTGGAGCCTTCACGAGTTAATCGGCCATCGCCTCTTCCAGATCCTGGTCGGCCAGAACAAAGGCCGCCTCTTCTCGGTCTAACCCGCCATGCCGGCGGCGCTCATCCTCCTCCTGATCAGCGCCGCCGCCGCCCTCAGCATCCCCTACAGCCTCCTCCGCTTCGAACTCCGCCTCCGCTTCCCCGAACTCCCCCCCACCAACCCCTTCCTCCCCGACCGCCCTCTTTACCACCACTGCCGCGCCGCCATCCCCACGCACCATCTGTTCCGCCGCTGGCGCGTCTTCTACTGGCTCATCTGGGCTGCCAACGCCGTCTTCGTCGCCGCCGTCATCCTCGGCGCCGCCACGCTCCTCTACTTCCGCGCCCGACCCTGAAGCTCACACGCCCGCTCCTCGTCCCGGCTCGTTGGCTTCGTTTCGCAATTCAGCTTTCCGACGCCCGACGCATGCGTCAACACCGGGTTCTTCGCGTCGTTTTCAAGAAACCACAAAATGTGATCCACCCGCGCCGCCTTCGCCGTCGCCTCCCCCGCCGTCGACGCGTTCTCCGTGTACCACGCCAGCAGCTGAATCCGCGCCGCCGCATCGTCCGGATTCGATTTCAACCGCTGCTCCAGCCGCTGCAGCGGATTGGCCGAAAGATTCCGCCCCTGCTCCAGCAGCTTCTCCACCTGCGCCACCGTCATCACCGCGAACAACAAGATTCCCCACATGCCTCTATTCTGACGTAGAATGCAGCATGCTCGCGCTCCTGCTCCTGTTCGCCGACCTCACCCTCATCAAGAACGACAAACTCGAACTCTCCGTCCAAAACCCCGGCGGCGCCTTCACCAAACTCCTCCTCCTCGCCGACCCCGGCCAAACCAATCCCATGTGGAAAGGCAGCGGCAACTACCAGGGCCACTTCCTCTGCCTCGACGGCTTCGGCCCCACGTCCAAAGAAGAGCAGGCCGCCGGCCTCCCCGGCCACGGCGAAGCCGTCCGCCAGGCCTGGAAGCAATCCGCGCCCGGCGTCTTCTCCACGCGCCTCCCCCTGCTCCACGAAGCCGTCACCCGCCGCATCACCCTCCTCCCCGGCGAACAGGTCATCACCGTCGAAACCACCGTCGAAAACGAACTCGCCTTCGACCGTCCCCTCAACTGGGCCGAACACGGCACCATCGGCGCCCCCTTCCTCACCCCCGGCCAAACCGTCGTCGACGCCTCCGTCGGCCGCTGCCTCACCCGCCCCGACGAAAAAGGCGGCCCCAAGGCCACCCTCAACGCCGGCGTCGAGTTCACCTATCCCCACGTCCCCCTGCGCAACGGCGGCACCCGCAGCCTCCGCAGCGTCCCCCCCGGCGCCAACTCGCTCGACCACACCGGCTGCGCCATCGACCCCAACCGCACCCACGGCTTCGTCACCGCCATTCACCTTGAAAACGCCTCGTCTTCGGCTACTACTTCCCCCGCGCCGACTACCCCTGGCTCCAGGAGTGGCACAACTACCCCGCCTCCGGCGAGCTCTCCCGCGGCCTCGAGTTCGGCACCCAGCCCTTTGACGTCTCGCGCCGCGAAGCCATCAGCCTCGGCAAACTCTTCGACCTGCCCACCTACCGCTGGCTCCCGGCCAAATCAAAGATCGCCGCGACCTTCCACATGTTCTACGCCGCCATCCCCCCCGGCTTCGACCAGGTCGACGACGTTCGCCATGAAAACGGCTATCTCGTGCTCACCAACAACGCCACACGCCAGACCATCCGCCTGGCCGCCCGCAACGTCCGCTAGCTTAGTGGCCGCCGCCCGCCGTCTCCACCGGCACCGCCGGCGCCTTGGCGAGCGGACTGATGTTCACAAGCATCTGCTCTTTCCGGTAGATGAGCGTCGAGGTGTTGTAGCTGGCAATCTCAAACTGGTGGCCGTGCGTAATCGCGTCCGTCGGGCAGGCCTCCACGCAGAAGCCGCAGAAGATGCACCGGCTGTAGTCGATGTTGTACACGCTCGCGTAACGCTCGCCGCCGCTGATCCGCTTCTGGTCCGTGTTCTCATCGGCCTCGATGTAGATGCAGTTCGACGGGCACGCCGCCGCGCACAGAAAGCACGCCACGCACTTCTCGAGGCCGGCCTCGTCGCGCTGCAGCACGTGCACGCCGCGGTACCGCTCCTGGAACTTCGGCGGAGCATCCGGATAGTCCTCGGTCACCGTCGGAGACATCATCTCCTTCAAAGTGACGCTCATGCCCTTGGCGATTGCCGCCGCGGAGCCCAGAATCTCGGAGATCGAGTTTGCCATCTCCTTTCAGGTTACCCTTCGCTCTTACGATGCTGCAAGAAGCTCAGAATGTCGAACTTCCGAATCTCCCGGTCCGGGAAGAAACTGTTCACCGCCGACTGCTCGTCGTCGTAGACCTCAAACACCGTTTCAAGGCGCGTCAACACGATCAACTCCACCGTCCGCCGCGACAGATGCACCAGCTTCATCATGCCCCCGGCGCGCCGCGCGCTCGAAAAACACATCACCAGCGCCCCTAAACCCGACGAGTCAATGTAGTTCACCTCAGCCAGATTCAGAATCAACCGGCTCTTGCCCGCCGCAATCAACGCGCTCAGCCGCTCGCGCAGCGCCCCGGTCGATTCGCCGGCCACCAGCTGCCCGGCGCAGTCGAGCACCACGATCCCTTCCTTCTCCCGCTCGGTAATCTCCATCATCCTCGCCTCTCCTCCACTCCCATCCCGGCCAGCGACGGAATCCCCGCCCCCGGCTCCGGACTCGCCGGCAACAGCACCCGGAATCGCGTCCCCTCGCCCACCGTGCTCTCCACCTCTATCTTGCCGAGGTGCGCCCGCACAATCCAGGCCACGAAGCTCAACCCCAAACCCAAACCCTTCTCCGGATCGCCCCCCGGTACTTTATAGAACCGCTCAAAGATATGCGGCAGACTCTCGGCCGGAATGCCCTGCCCGGTATCGGAAAAACACATCTCCACCGTATCGCCCGGCTCTCCCGCCAGCGCCCGCAGCGTCACGTGGATCCTTCCCCCCCGCGGCGTATACTTCACCGCGTTCGACAGCAGATTCGCCACCAGCCGCTCCATCTGTACCCGGTCGGCATCCACCCACACCTCCCCCGGCAGCGCAGCGTCAAGCGTCACCCCGGCATCCTCGGCCGGAATCTGAAACTGGTCCACAATCTCCCTCACCGTCTCGCTCAGGTTCAGCCGCAGAAACTTCAACACCAGATGCCCGGCCTCGGACTGCGACAGCAGCAGCAGCGCCCGCACAATACTCGATAAGCGGTCCACATCCTGCAGCGCGTTCACGATGGCGTCCCGATACTGCTCCTTCGTCTTGGCCGTAAACAGCGCCACCTCCAGCTGCCCCCGGATCGACGTCAACGGCGTCCGCAACTCGTGCGACACGTCGGTGCTGAACCGCCGCACCTGCTCAAAGCCCTGCGACAACCGGTCCATCATCTTGTTGAACGCATCAATCAACCGGTCGAGCTCATCATCGCTGTCCCGCCCCGGAATCCGCACGTGCAGCGTCGAACTGCTCACCTCCTGCGCCGTGGCCGCCACCCGGTTCACCGGCTCCAATCCCCGCCGCGCCATGAACCAGCCCAGCACCAGCGTCAGCCCCAACAGCAGCGGCAGCACCCGGAAATAATCGCCCACAAACCGCGACGGCAGCGTCTCGTTATCCGTCAGCGTCCGGCCCACCACCAGCAGATACGGCTGACTCGCCGCCCGGATCACCCCATAGCGCAATAACAGCGTCGACCCCCGGCCGTCCTTTTTCAGCTTCCACTGCGGCATCCGGCCCGCCAGAATCTGCCGCATCTCCGCCGGCGTCTCCACGCCAAAGGCCCGGTAGCCGTTGGAAACCTCGAGCACCGTCCCCTCCCGGTCGGCAATCAGAATCATCCGCCGCAGCCGCTCCACGTAGGAGGCATCGTCCAACTCCCGCGGGTCAAACGTCCAGGTCGCCTGCCCCCGCTCCATCCGCACAAAGCCCCGCACCGCCCGCCACTCTTCCTCGATCAACTCCCGCGTCCGCGCCTCAATCAACCGCTCGAGACTCACCCGGAAATACACGCCAATCCCCACCAGCAGCAGAGCCAGAATCACCACATAGCTCACCGTCAGCCGGAACCGCAGGCCGCGGACGATCTTGCCGGTCTCACGCAGCCACGCTTGCAGCACGGTTTACTCCTGCTCGCCGCCCTTGTCCGGAACGTCGATCAGATAGCCGATCCCCCGCACCGTATGAATCAGCCGCACCGGAAAACGGTCGTCAATCTTGCTCCGCAGGTGCCGGATGTAGACATCGACAATGTTGGTCAACCCGTCGTAGTCCATGTCCCAGACATGTTCGACAATCATCGTCCGGCTCAGCGGCCGCCCCCGGTTCCGCATCAGATACTCGAGAATGCTGAACTCTTTCGGCGCCAGGTCAATGTTCTCTCCCGCCCGCGACACCTTCCGCCGGATGCAATCCAGCATCAGATCGCCCACCTGCAGCCGGTCCTGCAACGGCGCCCCCCGCCGCAGCAGCGCCTTCACCCGCGCGAGAAACTCCACCACCGCAAACGGCTTGCTGATGTAGTCGTCCGCCCCCGCCTCCAATCCCTGCACCCGGTCATCCACGTTGCTCCGCGCGCTCAGAATCAGCACCGGCGGACTCACCTTCCGGTTCCGAATCTTCGCCAGCACCTTCAGCCCGTCCATGTCCGGCAGATTCAGGTCCAACACCACCAGATCGTGCGCCGCGCTATGCAAAGCCTCGAGCGCACTCGTCCCATCGTGTACCGTCGACACGACATAACCGGCGCTTTCGAGGCCTCTGCTCAGAAAGTCCGCAATCCGCCTCTCGTCCTCGACGACGAGAACCCGTGTAGTTTCCATGTTCGCTCAATCCTCTAAACGCCGGACTCGTAGAATACAACATTTCACGCGCCGCTTCTCAATACCCGCTCGCTTCCACCGGCAGCGCCCCCTCGCCCACCACCAGCGGCCTCGCCACCATCAACCGCACCGCCACTTCGCAAGCCGCCGCCCGCCGCGCCAATCCCTCCGGGTGCAGCAGCAGCGACCCGCTCTCCACTTCCGGCCCGTCCGCCTTCACGCAGTACACCACCTCCTCGCCCATCCCCCCGGCGCCCACCGCGAACCCGTCGCCCGCCAGCAGCTTCCCCGCCCCCGCCGCGCAGTCCTGCAGCGCCAACCCCCACGGATAGAAGTACCCGTCCCAGCCCGCCACGTCAAACGGATGATGGTCCGTCACCACCTCGTGCAGCCAGTTGTCTTTCTTCACCACCAGTGAAAACGCCCCCCGCTCGGCGTGCACCGGCAGCGCCAGCGGCCGCCGGATATCCCGCTCGCCGTACGGCGCATCTTCCCGCAGTTGGCCCATCCCGTTGCGATGCCCGCGCGGAATCCGCACCGCGCCCCGGCTCTCGATCACCAGAAACCGGTGCCGCACCGGGTTCATCCGCAGCCGGTGCAGAATCCCCCGCGGGATGACGAGAAACTCCCCCGCCTGATAGGGCAGCTCCCCCATCTGCGTCTCCAGCGTTCCGGCCCCCTCCGTCACAAACAGCACCTCATCGGCCTGTGCATTCCGGTAAAAGCCGCTCTTGTGCGGCGTCCACGTGTGCAGCGCCACCTCGTCGTTCCACAGCAGCGGAACCCGGTCGGCCGCCGCTAGCCGGTGCGTCCGGAAGTGCCGGTAACGCAGCGGCTGCGCCGGCTCTCTCTTCCAAACCAATTCAAACGCCTGCCGCGTCGAAACCACGCGCCCCGGGTCGTTGACATGGTACAGCCGGCTCAGCGCCCCGCCGTAGCCCCCGCTCCCGGCCAGCGCCACGAAATGGTCTCCGCCATCGGCCCGCATAAACGTGGCGTTCCGCTTCCGCGGCACCACCCCCAACTGATGATAGATCGGCATATCGTTATCGAAACTCCTCCAACACTTCCGGATTCTCCAGATTACTCGTATCCCCCAGCGGCAGCCCCAGCCGCGCCGCCCGCACCAGCCGCCGCATCACCTTCCCGTTGCGCGTCTTCGGCAGCCCGGAAACAAACCGCACCTCCCGCGGCCGCAATGGCTTGCCCAACTCCCGCGCCACCAGCTCCGCCACCTCCGCCGCCGACACCTCCCCCTGCCGCACGCAATACACGATCAACTCGCTCCCCTTCAACGCGTCCGGTACCCCAATCGCCGCCGCCTCCCGCACCGCCGCGTGCGACGTCACAATCGTCTCCACCTCGGCCGGCCCCACCCGTTTCCCCGCAATCTTGATCGTATCGTCGCTCCGGCCGTGGATGTACCAGAACCCGTCTTCATCCCTTGCCGCGAAGTCCCCGTGCCGCCACACCCCCGGAAACTGCGACCAGTAAGTCTCCTCATACCGCGCCGGATCTTTGTAGAAACCCCGCGCCATGCCGATCCACGGCTGCCGCACCACCAACTCCCCTACCCCCTCCCCGTCCGCGTCCACGATGTCCGCGGCCATCCCCGGGCAAGGAGCCGAAAACGCGCACGGCTTAATCGGCAGCAGCGGGTTCGAACACAGGATCCCGCCCGACGCCTCCGTCCCGCCCGAATAGTTAATCAGCGGCAGCCTCCCCCGCCCCACTTTCTCAAACAGCCACATCCACGCATCCCGCGTCCACGGCTCCCCCGTCGAACCCAGCAGCCGCAGCCGCGCCATCTCCTGCCGCACCGGCGCCCCCATCAACGTCCGCACCAGCGTCGGCGACACCCCCAGCACCTCCACCCCCTGCCGGTCGGTAAACGCCCACAGGTGCTCCGGGCCGCCATCATAAAGCGCCATCGTCGCCCCCAGCAGCAGACTGCCATAAATCAGCCACGGCCCCATCATCCAGCCGATATCCGTCAGCCAGCTCACCCGCGTCCCCGGCCCCACGTCCATGTTGAGCGCCATATCCTGCGCCCCTTTCACCGGAAAGCCGCAGTGCGTATGCAGAATCCCCTTCGGTGCCCCCGTCGTCCCCGAAGTGTAGATCAGCAGCAGCGGATCCTCAGCCGAAACCCGCTCCGGCGCCGCGTCCCCCGCCAACTCGCAAAACTCCCGCCAGCCAATGTCCCGCCCCGGGCGCATCGCCACCGCATGCCCCTCCACGCGCTCAACCACAATCACCAACTCCGCCGCGTCCGCCTCGTCCACCGCCCGCTTGGCCTCAATCAGCTTCCCGCGCCTCGGAAACGCATTGCAAGTAAAAACCGCCTTAGCGCCCACATCCCGCAGCCGCGCCGCCATCGCCGACGGACCGAACCCCGTAAACAGCGGCACCGCCACCGCCCCAATCCGCGCCAGCGCCACCATCACCGCCACCGTCTCCGGCATCATCGGCAGATGCACGCCCACCGCATCACCCTTCCGAATCCCCATCGCCCGCAACCCGCCCGCGCACCGCTCCACCGCCAACCGCAGCGCCCGGTAGCTCCAGGACCGCGTCACTCCCTCTTCCCCCTCCCACACCACCGCCGGCTGCCGCGCCGGCCCCTTGGCCAGGCACGCCGTCCCGATGTTCATCTCCCCGTCCACGCACCATCGCGTCCAGGCGATCCCGCGCGAACAGTCCATCACCTGCGTGTACGGCCGGTCCCACGGCAAATCGAGAAACCGCAGCCACTCCCCGGTAAACCACGCCGGGTCCGCCGCCGCCTTCGCCTCGAGCTCGGCATACGACCCCAAACTCACTTGCGCAAGAAACCGGGTGAGTTGCGCCCGCTCGATTGTCGCCGCATCCGGCCGCCAGACTATAGCTTCGGGCATGAATCCATTATCCTGTAAGGACGCATGTATCACGAAACCGTCGAAGCGCAGGGCCACCTGATCGACAGTCACATCATGGAGCGCATCTTCGATACCGTTGTCGAGTATCAGGGCCGCTTTGAAGTCGAAGTCTTTCAGATCGGGCGCACCAATAGCGAACCGTCCCATCTCCGGCTCCGCATCGAAACCCCCACCGGCGAACTCATGGACAAGGTGCTCGGCCAGCTCCTCGGCCTCGGCTGCACCCCGGTCGACTCCCGCGACGCCGAAACCCGCCTCGTCGAACGCGACTGCTGCGCCCCCGAAGACTTCTACTCCACCACGAACCAGCGCACCGAAATCCGCCACGGCGGCGCCTGGCTCACGGTCGACAAGCAGCGCATGGACGCCTGCATTGTCGTAGAAAACGGAGCTGCCTCCTGCCGCAAACTCCGCAACGTCAAGGCCGGCGACGCCGTCGTCGTCGGCATGCGCGGCATCCGCGTTATCCCGGAATCGAAAGAACGCGACCGCCACGGCTTCGCCTTCATGAGCAACGAAATCAGCTCCGAGCGCCAGGTGGAGACCGCCGTCAGCCAGACGGCCGCTCTCATCGAGCAGATGCGCGCCGAAGGCAAAACCGTCGTCGTCGTCGCCGGGCCGGTCGTCGTCCACACCGGCGGCGTCAAGCCCCTTGGCGCCCTCATCCGCGCGGGCTTTGTCGACGCCCTCCTGTGCGGCAACGCTCTCGCCGTCCACGATATTGAAGCCGCCCTGCTCGGCACCTCGCTCGGCGTTCGCATGCAGGACGGCCGCCTTGAAGAACACGGCCACCGCAATCACATGCGCGCCATCAACGCCATCTATCACGCCGGCGGCATCCGCGGCGCGGTCGAATCGGGCCGCTTGCAAAGCGGCATTATGTACGAGTGCGTCAAAGCCAACGTGCCCTTCGTCCTCGCCGGCAGCCTCCGCGATGACGGCCCCCTGCCCGACACCATCACCG
Organism: Acidobacteriaceae bacterium; assembly: GCA_020247055.1. Classification (GTDB taxonomy): domain Bacteria; phylum Acidobacteriota; class Terriglobia; order Bryobacterales; family Bryobacteraceae. Next base: position 16,533 of record JADCJL010000149.1, read on the forward strand.
ACATGAACCAGGCCCAGGACGCCTACAACGAACACGCCCACGGCGCCGGTCTCGTCCTCTGCCTCAGCTCCATGCTCCACTCCATCGCCACCGGCAATATGCTGCCCGGCTGGGTCAAAACCGTCTGCGTCGACATCAACCCCGCCGTCGCCACCAAACTCAGCGACCGCGGCACCGGCCAGGCCGTCGGCGTCGTCACCGACGTCGGCCTCTTCCTCGACCACCTCGCCAAAAAACTGGTGCCCGGCGCAGAGTAAATGGGTCAAGAGTGACTTTGTCATGAGTAAATCCGTAAACAAGAAACCCGCTTACACCGACGAACACGCCGCCTCCGGCCTCGACGCCCCCCTGCCCGACATCGAAACCTGGCCCAACCAGTTCCGCACCGGCTACGAAATCGAGATCGTCAATCCCGAATTCACCAGCGTCTGCCCCAAAACCGGCCTCCCCGACCACGGCACGCTCACCCTCCGCTACATCCCCGACCAGCACTGCCTCGAACTCAAGTCGCTCAAAATGTACTGGCTCGCCTACCGCAACCTCGGCATCTTCCAGGAAAACGTTGTCAACCGCTTCCTCGCCGACCTCGTCCGCGCCGCCCAGCCCCTTGAAGCCACCGTCATCGGCGACTTCATGCCCCGCGGCGGCATCCCGTCCAAGATCACCGCCCGCTACGTCAGGAAAACCAAGCGTGGACGCTGAGCACCCCCTCGAACAGGCCGTCCGCGAAATCCGCGAACGCGTCCAGGCCCGCCACCCCCAGGGCGCCCACAGCCGCTTCGCCATCCCCGTCGCCGACCTCCTGCCCCTGCTCCACGCCCGCGACGCGGCCGAAGCCAAAGTGGCCGCCATCGGCACGGTCAACCCCCGGCCCCCCGGCCTCAAAAATTCGCTCATCCAATCCTGGAAGCGTCTCCTCGCCCGCCTCCTCGACTGGCACGTCCGCGAACAGGTCGAGTTCAACCGCGGCGCCATCAACGCCGTCCAGGCCACGCTCGAAGCCCTCAACGAACACAACCGCGCCCTGCGCGACATCGCCCTGGCGCTCGAAGAAAACGCCCGGCGGATGGACACCGTCGAATCCCGCCTCGCCGCCGCCGAATCCGCCTTCTCGAACATCGACGGCCTCCGCGAACAGGCCCGCGAACTCGCCGACGTCCGCCTCCACTGGCACGAATGGCGCCAGGAGTGGGAGCGCAAACTCAGCGTCAACGAAGTGCAGTTCCTCCGCAGCGTCGCCGACCTCAACGGAGCCTACCAGCACCGCACCGCTCAACTCGAAGCCAACTTCCGCGACATCGTCTCCCGCCAGCACCGCGACTTTGAAGGCCTCGTCGCCCGCTCGAACGAAGCCACCCAAGCCCGCTTCTGGGCCGACTTCGCCAAGGTCCGCGAAGAGTACGAACGCCTCATCCACGCCGAACTCCGCACCATCCGGCAGAAAGCCTTCGCCGCCGCGGCCCACCCGCCGCCCGCCGCTCCGGCCCCCCCCGCCTACGACTTCATCCACTTCGCCAACCGCTTCCGCGGCCCCGCAGCCTACGTGCGCGCCAACTACGCCGCCTATCTCCCCCTGTTCGCCGGCCGCCAGAACATCGCCGACCTCGGCTGCGGCCGCGGCGAGTTCCTCGCCCTCCTGGCCGAAAACGGCCTCACCGCCACCGGCGTCGACGGCGATGCCGAATCGGTCGGCCTCTGCCTCGCCCAGGGCCTGACGGCCGTCGAAGCCGACCTGTTCGCCTGGCTCGACGCCCAGCCCGACCATTCGCTCGACGGCATCTTCTGCGGCCAGGTCATCGAACACCTGCCCCCGCCCCTCGTCCCCCGCCTGTTTAGCCTCTGCGCCGCCAAGTCCCGCCCCGGCGCGGTGGCCGTCTTTGAAACGCCGAACCCGGAGTGCCTCGCCATCTTCGCCTCGCACTTCTATCTCGACCCGACCCACCAGCGCCCGGTCCCGCCCGCCCTCGCCGCCCACTACCTCGAAGAGGCCGGCTACGGACGGCTCGAAATCCGCCGCCTCGCCCCGGCCATCGACTCCATGCCCTCGCTCGCCGCCCTACCCGCCGAATTCCGCGAGGCGTTCTTCGGCTGCCTCGACTACGCCGCCATCGGCACCCGGCTCTAAATCCGCACCGGCCGGTGCGCCCGCACCGACTCGTGCGCGGCCAGCGTCGTCTCGTTCACCGCCCAGATGTCGCTCAGCGGCATCGTGCACTTCTGCCCCGCGAACGCCCAGCCCAGAAAGTCGACAAACACCTGCCCCGCCTCCGGCAGCGGGCTCACCACCACCGGCTTCTTCCCCCGCTCCATCAGCGTCAACCCCGTCGCCGCCATGTACTCCACCACGCCCTTCGACCCGGCAATCCGCACCCGGTCATCCCCGTGCGTCGGCGCCTCGTCCGGGCGGTAGTAGTCCATGTGCAGCGACGCCGACCCGCCGTTATCGAGCTTCAAAATGGTGGTCGTCGTGTTCTCCATCTGCCCCAGTCCCGCCCCGGCGCCCACCTGCGCCTGGTAGGAAAACGCCTCGGTGAACTCCCGCCCCGAACAGTGCCGCATCAGGTCGAACATGTGAATCCCGATCCAGAGAATCGTCGAGCCATACGTCTTCTGATTCCGGTACCACTGCGCCCGGTTGCCCGCCTTGTAGCTCTTCTGGCTGCTGATCTGGCCCACCTCGCCGATCACCCCGCTTGTCACAATCTCGCGCAGCTTGGCGTAGTGCGGCTCGTAGCGCATCGGCAGAATCAGCTGCACCGGCTGCCCGGACCGCTCGATCGCCTTCTTCACCCGCTCGTACTCCCGCCGGTCAATCGCCAGCGGCTTTTCGGCAATCATTGGCAGCTTGCGCTCGGCGCACTCGAGCGCCGCGCCCGCCCGCGCGCCGTTGTCGTTGCAAATCGCCACCACGTCCGGCTTCACCTCATCGAGCATCTTCCGGTAATCGGTGTACTGTTTGGCGTTGCGCAGCGCCGGCCGGCCGGCCACAATCTTCAAACCGTCCGGGTCCGACTCGGCCACCGCCACCAGTTCCACGTCCGGCAGCTTCGGCAGCGGCGTCAGCACGTCGCCGATGTGGCCCACCGTGCCGATGACGGCCAAACGGAGCTTCCGCGGCAAACGCAGCGGAGCCACCAAACTCAATAAAACATCCCTTCTCGTCATAAAGATTGCCGCTTGTGATTCTCCCATAAAGCTATCTCCCCCAAGTACCGATAGCCCTGAGAGGACGAATGACCACGCGGCGCACACTCTGGATCGGTACCCTGCTCCTCGCGCTGCTGCAGCTCTGGAACAACCGCTTTGCCATGATCTCCGATGGCATCGCCTACCTCGAAGTCGCCAACCGCCTGGAGGTGAACTCCTACTGGAGTCCGCTGTTCTCCTGGATCCTGATTCCGGTGGTCCGCTTCGTGCCCCTGCCCTGGTCCGCTGCGGCCGTGCATGTACTCCAAACCGTCTTCGCCCTCCTCGCCGTGCTGCTCGCCGACCGGCTATGGCGAAAGCTCTGTCCCGAAACCATCGAAGATCGCGGCTGGCTTATTACCCGCTGGCTGGCTGCCTGGTGGATGGTCTTCGACCTCACCAGCATCGGTCTCGTCCAGCCCGATGGATTGACCGTCTGCCTCTACCTGACGGCTTGTCTCCTGGTACTCCACCGCCGGCCCGTTTTGCTCGGTTTGGTCCTCGCCGCCTCCTATTTGGCCAAAGCGGCCATGCTCCCGTTCGCCCTGATTCTCCTTGGCTGCTGGTTCTTCGTCGAACGCCGCCGGACCCTGCTCGCCGCTGCCATCCTGTTTGTCTGCTGTCTCCCCTGGTGGCTGGCGCTCCGCCAGCACACCGGCCGTTGGACCATCGGGGACTCCGGCCCGCTGAACTACGCCTGGGAGGTGAACGGCCTCACCCGCTGGTATCACGGCCAGGGCGGCGCCCGCTCCACGCAACAAATCGCCTCCGCGCCCGATGCCTTCGTCTACCCCACCCCGTTCGCGGTCACCTATCCGCCCTGGTACGATCCCTCCTACTGGTTCGCGGGGCTCGAAAAAAGGCCCTTCTCCCTCACCAATCAACTCCGTGCGCTGTATGAAAATGGCGCTCCCATCCTCTGGTACTGGATCGCCGCGCCGGGCTTCATGGCCACGCTGGCGTTGAGCCCCCGCCTGCGCGACTGGCGCGGTCTGGCTGGCGAAGTACGCAGTCGCTGGCTCCTGCTTGTACCGGCGTTCGCCACCGCCGGCATGTACGCGGCCGTCTTCTTTGAACGGCGTTACCTTGCCCCGCAGCTCTTCCTGCTCAGCACCATTGCGCTCCGCGCCGCCTACACCCGCGCCGGCCGCCCCGCCTTCTGGCTGTTCCCGGTGGCCGCCTCGGCGGCCATGGTCTTGCTGGTGGCCGCGCAAGTCAAACTCATGACCCAGGAAGTGTTCGTCGACGGAGTCGCCCCCAACCCCCACGCCGCGGTCGCCGTCGAGATGCACCGGGCGGGCGCGCCTCCAGGCAGCCCGGTGGCCTTCATCGGGTTCACGCTCCAGCCGGAGTGGGCGCGTCAGGGCCGGTTCCGCATCGTCGGCGACGTCCCCTATCGCTACGGCCGCGACCCGGGCCCCTCCCGCGATATCCTGCTCGATCGCACGAACATCATGCAGTTCTGGCAGGCCCCCACCCCCGTCCGTCAAAAGATCTACGACGGTTTCGCCCAGGCCGGCGCCCGCTTCGTCATCGCCCACGAGGTCCCCGAAAAAACCGATATGACCGGCTGGACACGCCTGAACACCAAGGTAAACCTCCTCAGCGGTTGCTGCCAGACGTTCTGGATCCGCCCGCTCACCCCGCCAGCCGATCGTGCCGCTACCCCAAGCCTGCCGGGTCCCGGGTAAACTGCACCGGGCGCTGATTCGGCGCGAGCCAATGCACCGCCATGTGCCCCCCTCATAAAGACATCCTGCCCAACTGCCGATAGTCTGCCTGGACGAATGACGACGCGCCATACCCTCTGGATCATCACCCTCGCCATCGCTCTGCTCCAACTCTGGAACAACCGCTTTGAGATGTGGTCCGATGGCATTGCCTACCTTGATGTGGCCAGCCGCCTCGAGGTGAATACCTATTGGAGTCCGCTATTCTCCTGGCTCCTGATCCCGGTGGTCCACCTGGTCCCCCTGCGTTGGTCCGCCACCGCCGTTCACCTGCTGCAGGTTGTGTTCGCCCTCCTGGCGGTCCTGCTTGCCGACCGGCTCTGGCAGAGGCTCGCCCCGGAAACGGCCCAGGATCGCGGCTGGCTCATCACGCGTTGGGCCGCCGCCTGGTGGATGGTCTTTGAACTGACCAGTATCGGTCTCGTCCAGCCCGACGGACTCACCGTCTGCCTCTATTTGACGGCCTGTCTGCTGGTCCTCCATCGCCGGCCCGTCCTGCTCGGCGTCGTGCTCGCCGCCGGCTATCTCGCCAAAGCCGCCATGCTTCCGTTCGCGCTGATCCTCCTCGCCTGCTGGTGGTTCGTCGAACGGCGGCGGGCCATGCTCGCCGCCGCCATTCTCTGCCTCTGTTGCGCACCCTGGTGGATCGCACTTCACCAACGTACCGGCCGCTGGACCATCGGTGACTCCGGCCCGCTCAACTACGCCTGGGAGGTCAACGGTCTCACCCGCTGGATGCATGGTCAGGGCGGCCCCCACTCGACCCGCCAAATCTCCTCGGCCCCCGATGCCTTCGTCTACCCCACGCCCTTTACCGTAACCTATCCCCCCTTCTACGAGCCCTCCTATTGGTACGCCGGCCTGGAAAACCAGCCCTTCTCCCTAACCAATCAGCTCCGCGCGCTCAAGGAAAACGGGATCCCCCTGCTCTGGCGCTGGCTTGCCATGCCGGGCTTCATGGCCGTGCTCGCGTTGAGCACCCGCATCCGCGACTGGCGGGGCATCGGATCCGAAGTGCGCAGCCGCTGGCTGCTGCTGCTGCCCGCCGTGGCCACGGCAGGCATGTACGCAGCCGTCTTCTTCGACAAGCGCTACGTTGCGGCGCAGCTGTTTCTGCTCGGGACGATTCCGCTCCGCGCCGCCTACCTCCGCGCCGGCCCCCCCGCCGCCTGGATTTTTCCGATTGCCGCCTGCACCGCCCTGCTCCCGTCTCTCAGCGCCGAGATGAAGCTGGCCGTCGACAAGCTGCTCGCCGACGGCATCAGTTCCAACCTCCATGCGACGGTTGTCGGCGAAATACACGCCGCCGGCGCCCCACCCGGCACGGCCGTGGCGTTGATCGGATTGACGCTCCAGCCGGAGTGGGCGCGTCAAGGCCGGTTACGGATCGTGGGCGACGTCCCCTTCCGCTACAGCTATACCCATGAGCCCGGCCCCAACCGCGAACTCCTGCTCGATACAGCCAATGTCGAGCGGTTCTGGCAAGTCCCCGCTCCCGTCCGTCAAAAGATCTACGACGGTTTCGCCCAGGCCGGCGCCCGCTTCGTCATCGCCCACGAGGTCCCCGAAAAGGCTGATACGACCGGCTGGACACGCCTGAACACCAAGGTAAACCTCATCAGCGGTTGCTGCCAGACGTTCTGGATCCGCCCGCTCACCCCGCCAGCGGATCCTCCGGCCACGCATGCCGCGGGTAGCGCCGCCCCAACTCCCGCCGCAGCGCGGGATAATGCCGCTCCCAAAATCCCGCCAGGTCCCGGGTAACCTGCACCGGCCGCTGATTCGGCGCCAGCAGATGCACCACCACCGGCGTATCGCCCGCCCGCGGCGTCTCCCGCATCCCAAAGAAATCCTGCAGCCGCGAGGCCACCCACGGCGGCTGCCCGTCCACGTAGTGCACCGCCACGCTCCGCCCCTTGGCCAGCTTCACCCGCTCCGGAGCCTTGGCCTCCAGCAACGCCCGATCCGCCAAGCCCTCCAGTAAGATCCGCTCGAGACCCCCGTCCCCCAGCAGACCCTTCAACTCCGCAAAGCTCCGCAGCCCATAGCACGCCCCGCTGATCGCCTGCTGCAAATCCGGCGCCGGCATCCCCGCGAATCGCCACCGCGCCAGCAGCCCGGACACATCGGCAAAACGCTCAATTCCCGCCTCGAGCGCCCTGGCCGCCAGCAACTCGGCCGCCGCCCCGGCCTCCGGCCCCCCACTGCGCGTCTCTTCAATCACCATCCCGTCAAACAGCAGCGCGCTCACCCGCTCGACGCGCTCCGCCGTCCGGTTCCACTCCACGCCATCCCGGCTCTCCATCCGCTCCGGAAACAGATCCAGCAGCCACTCCGGCTCCACCTTGCTCGCCAGCCGGATCAACGGCGTCCCCCGGTTCTCCATATCAATCGCCACCACCAGTTCAGCCTGTCGCACCCCGCTGCTCTCCGCCAGCGCCGCCTGCCCGCCCGCCGCCAGCAGGATCTCGCCGTTCGGCCGCCGCTTGCCCAGCCGGTCGCTGAAGGCCGCCGTCAGCGCCAAGAGCAGCGCCTGGTCGTCTCGCCGCGCGGGCCGCGCCGCCCGCCGCAGTTGCTCATAGGTCCGCACCGTCTGCGGCCCCCACGGCCGCTCGAGCAGCAGAAACAGATCCGAATCCACCAGATGCGGCGGCTTACCCTCCAACCGCTCGCCCGTCGACAGCACGGCCGCGGCCCGGCAGCCGTCCTCCCCGCCGTCCACGATCAGCCGCCCCAACCGCGGGTGCACCGGCAACTGCGCAATCTGCCGGCCCAACGCCGTCAACGCCCCGTCCGCCACCACGCCCAACCGCCCCAGCAGCGTCTCGGCCGCCGCCAGCGCCGGCCCCGGCGGCGGCGTCAGCCACGGCAGCGCCAGCGGATCCTTCACCCCGCAGCCGTGCAGGTTCACGAGAAGCTGCGACAGCTCCCGCCGCGTGATCTCCGGGGCGTCCTGCAACGGGCGCCGCACAAACTCCTCCCGCGAATACAGCCGCACCACCCGCCCCGGCGCCGTCCGCGCGCTCCGCCCCGCCCGCTGCGTCGCCGACGCCTGGCTCACCCGCGCCACCTCCACCGACGGCATCCCCGTCCACGGCGAATCCACCGCCACCCGCGCCAGACCGCTATCCACCACCGCCGTCACCCCGGGAATCGTGATCGAGCTCTCGGCCACGTTGGTGGCCAAAATCACTTTGGGTTCGTTTCGCAATTCGAGGGCGAGGTCCTGCTCCTCGGGCGTCAGATCGCCGTGCAGCAGCACCGTGCGAAACGAACCCAGCAGCCGCTGTGCCCGCCGCATCTCGGCGATGCCCGGCAGAAACACCAGCACATCGCCGCTCAATCCCTGCCGCGCCAGCCGCTCGACGCCCCCCGCCACCAGCTGCTCCAGCGTCGCCCCGGAGTGCGGCGTGTACTCCACCTCCATCGGGTAGAGCTTGCCTTCGCTCCGCAGTACGGGACAGCCCCCCAGATGCGCCGCAATCGGCGCGGCATCGAGCGTGGCGGACATCACCACCAGCCGCAAGTCCGGCCGTTTCCGCCGTTGCAGGTCGAGCAGCAGCGCCAGCGCCAGGTCGCCATCGAGATGCCGCTCGTGGAACTCATCGAGCACCACCACCTGCACCCCGCGCAGCGCCCCGTCGCTCAGCAACCGCCGCGTCAGCACCCCTTCGGTCAGAAAGCGCAGCCGCGTTTTCGGCCCGCCCACGTCCTCGAAGCGGACCTGATAGCCCACCGTCTCGCCCAGCCGCTCGCCCAGTTCGGCCGCCACGCGCCGCGCCGCCAACCGCGCCGCCAGCCGGCGCGGTTCAAGCACCAGCACCTCGCCCATTCCCGCCGCCAGCAGCGCCGCCGGCACCCGCGTCGTCTTCCCCGCCCCGGGCGGGGCCTCAATCACGAGATTCGGCGTTTTGCCGAGCGCCGCCACGATCTCCGGCAGCAGACTGTCAATTGGAAGTCTCAAAAGGATATCCTATCGACATGTCTGCTCCACTCGCTCCTCTATCGCCGCCCAAGCGCCTGCTGTTCGGACCGGGTCCGTCCATGGTGGCGCCCCGCGTGTACGAGGCAATGGCCAAACCGGTCGTCGGTCACCTCGACCCGTTCTTCTTCCAGGTCAACGAAGAGATCCGCGCCGGCCTCCAACAGGTCTTTGGCACCCAGAATCCATTCACGCTGGCCCTGTCCGGCACCGGCAGCGCCGGCATGGAGGCCGCCGTCTCCAACTTCGTCGAACCGGGGTCGAAATTCCTCGTCTTCGCCAACGGCTACTTCTGCGACCGCCTCACCGAAATGGGCAATCGCCAGCAGGCCAACGTCGTTCGCATTGAAAAGCCCTGGGGCCAGAAGGTCAGCGACGCCGAGGCTGCCGAGGCCATCCACCGCGAGAAACCGCAGGTAGTCGCCTTCGTCCACGGCGAAACCTCCACCGGCGTTTCGACGCCCGGACACGCCATCGCGCAGGCCGCCCGCGAAGTCGACGCGCTCACCATCGGCGACTGCGTCACCTCGCTCGGCACCATGCCCATCAACATGGACGCGGTCGGCATCGACATCGCCTACAGCTGCACGCAGAAAGGCATGAGCTGCCCGCCTGGCCTGGCGCCCATCTCCTGCTCGCCCCGCGCCATGGACCGCCTGCGCGCCCGGCAGACTCCGATCCGCACCTGGTATCTCGATCTCAAGCTGCTCAGCGAGTACTACGATGGCGCCCACCGCTACCACCACACGGCACCCATCTCCATGTTCTACGCCCTGCGCGAAGGCATCGCGCTGATCCTCGACGAAGGCGTCGAAGCCCGCTTCGAACGCCACCGGACGAACGCCGCCAAGCTCACGGCCGGCCTCGAGGCGCTTGGCCTTGAAATGCTCGTCCCGGCCGAGAACCGCATGTGGGCGCTTCACACGCCGAAAGTCCCCGCCGGCGTGAGCGACCTCGAAGTCCGCAAGAAGTTGATGGAACGGCACGGCATCGAGATCCTCGGCGGCTTCGGGCCCCTCGCCGGGCAGGTCTTCCGGATCGGCCTGATGGGCGAAGGCTCGCAGTCGGCCCACGTGGACCTGCTGCTGTCCGCCCTCAAAGAGGCGCTCTAAAGCACGTCCGCAAAGCCGCGCTTCAGGTAGCGGAAAAACAGGCCGCCCGCCACGAACGCGCCCACGCTCCACATCGCCATCACAGCCAACTCCTCCGGGTTCGGCAGCTCACTCGAGAGCAGCCGGGCCCGGTAGGCCTTCACAAACAGTGACAGCGGATTGCCCCGCAGCACGAAGCGCAAGCCCTCCGGTACCTGCTCTTCGTTGATGAAGATGGGCGTCACCCAGAACCAGAGCGTCAGCAGCACCATTACGCCCTGCGCCGTATCGCGCAGATACACCTGCAGACTCGCGAACACCCAGCCGATGCCCACGGCCAGCATCCCGAGCAAGCCCGTGTACAGCGGCAGAAACAGCAGCGTCCAGTGCAGATGGCGGTCCCAGAAGGCGACGGCCGCCACGGCCAGCAGCACCGCCAGCAGATGGTTCATCATCGACGAAAAAAAGACGGAGATCGGCAGCATCTCGCTCGGAAACACCGTTTTGGTGATCAGGTTGGCGTGTTCAAGAATGCAGTTGGCGCTGCGCTGCACGGCTTCCTGGAAGAGCATCCACGGCAGATACCCGCACAGTAGAAACAGGGTGTAATTTTCGGTAGCCTCCCCGGGCGGCATCGGGGTCTTCATGCAGTAGGAGAAGACGAAGGTCCAACTGGCCAGTTGCACGGTGGGATGCACGAGACCCCAAACCCAGCCCGCCGCCGAACCGATGTAGCGTTGGCGGAAGTCGCGGGCAATCAGTTGAAACAGCAGGTTGCGGCGCGCAAACAGGTTGCGCAGGAACAGAGTACCGGGAAGCCCCATGGATTCTATCCCAGTCTAGCGGGTCCGCTAGACTAAAGAGATGCGCGCCCTCATTCTCTGCCTCCCCCTGCTGCTGCTCGCCGGTTGCACCACCGAATCCCCGACAACGCCGGAACCCGCCGCCAGTGTGAAGAAGACGCCCCCCACCCCGCCCGTACCCTACTTCCACGAAACCGCCGCCGCCGCCAAACCCTATCCCCCTACCCTCGACCCGAAAACCTTCACCGACCCCATCATCCGCAAGGCCTACCAGGTCGCCAAAGAGATCCCCGAAATCCTCGCCCAGCAGCCCTGCTACTGCTACTGCGACCGCTCGGCCGGCCACAAAGGCCTGCTCGACTGCTTCCGCGATAACCACAGCTCGCACTGCGGCACCTGCATGAAGGAAGCCCTGCTCGCCAAGCAGTTGCACGAGGAAAAGTACACCGCCGCCGAGATTCGCACGGCTATCATGCGGGGAGATTGGAAGAACGTCAACCTCGAAGCCACCCCGTCCAGCCACTAACCGGGGTGTATACTCGGCGGCATGAGCACCAAGTGCCTGCTGCTGTTTGGTATAGCCACGATCCTGACCGCCCGGGACGTCGTTATCCGCGAGGGCGGACGCGTCTCGCTCGACTTTGTCAACATGGAATCCGGGTACCGGAACACGGTATTCCTCGGACGCGCCACCTACCCGGGTGGGCGAGAAGTCATCCTCGCCTCCTCCGGCTGCCGGAACGAAGCGCCCGGCAAAGGACAAGGGCTGCCGCTTGTTACCGACAAACTCGCTGCCTTCGGCTGCCGGGTGACCTTCGACAGCGTTCCCAGCACCCCCAATCAAATCGACGGTTTTCCCGCCGGCACCAGTTTCGAGCTCGGCCTCTGCGTGGACAAGCTCGGCCGCGGCGAATGCGACGATTTCTGGTCGAGTAACAAAGACAAGAACTCCGATGGCGCCGACCATCTCCTCGAACGGGAGATCCACCCCGGTAAATACCAGGGCACGCTACTCTACCTCGGCTGGGAAGACACCCGTAACAACGGCGACCAGGACTTCAACGATACCGTCCTTTTTCTGCGCGTCGAGCGCGACACCGATGGCGATGGCCTCTGGGACGACTGGGAAACCTTCGGCGTCGACACCAACGGCGATGGCGAGATCGACCTCGACCTCCCCGCGCTCGGCGCCAACCCGCTCCACAAGGACGTCTTTCTCGAAATCGACTACATGGGCAAAGCTGGGGACGGCCACAGCCACAAGCCGCCGGCCGAAGCGCTGCAAATCGTCATCGACGCCTTTGCAAAGGCCCCGGTCCAGAATCCCGATGGCTCCACCGGCATCGACCTGCACATCGACCTCAGCAACGAGATCCCCCACCAGGATGTCCTGCTCTTCGGCCCGCCGTTCGCCAGGATCAAGGCCGATCCGGCCAACTTCGGCGAGCGCAATCCCCGGCGCTTTGCGTTTCGCTACGCCATCTTCGGCCACCAATACGAAGCGGATAACCCCAGCTCCGGCATCAGCGAGACCCCGGGTGACGATCTGATGGTCACTCTCCCGAACACGGATGCCGGCGCGATTGCCGGAACGCTGATGCACGAACTCGGCCACAGCCTCGGTCTCCGGCACGGCGGACGGGACGACGTGAATAATAAACCGAACTACCGCAGCGTCATGAACTACCGCCACCAGTTCCGCGGCGTGCCCTTCCAGTTGCAGCGATTCACCGGCAGCACCGATGCGAGTGCACTCCGCGCCGAACCCGAACAACTCCTCTACCGCTACGACTACTCCCGTCTCGAACTCCCCACCCTCGACGAATCGGCGTTGAACGAAGCCGCGCCCTTTTATCCCGCCGCCAGCCTGCCCGCCCGCGTCCGCGTCGTTCTGCCCAACCGCGTCATCGAGGAGCGCACCGAACTCCCGGCCCTTGCCTACAACTGCCGTTCCACCATCGTCGTCGAATCGATTCCCGACGGCTTTGGGCTCGATTGGAACTGCGATGGCAACCGGGGCGACCGCTTCGTCACCGCAGACCTCAACGGCGGCGAAGGGACCGTCCTGCGCGGCCACGACGACTGGGCGAATCTCGTCTATTCCTTCCAGAACAACGCGCTCCGCTTCGGCGCCGTCTATCGCGAACCGGACCTGGTGGAACAGTCTCCCCGGCAAGCCGCCGAGGAGGCCGCCCGGATCATCTACCGGCCCGCCGCCAGCGTTCAGTCCATCGCCGGCCCAGTCTTCCTGCGCGAAGTGGAGCTCGACGGCTCCTCCTCCACGGTCCCCGGCGGCGGCCAGATTGTCAGCTACCAGTGGCGCGTCGCCGGACTCCCCGCCGCGCTGAACCACGCGGACCGCCCCAAGGTAACCGTCCAGTTCGGCAGCGGGCCCGGCGAGTACCGCTTCGACCTCACCGTCACGGCGCAGAACGGACTCTCCCATACCACCCGGACTACGGTAGTCTACGCCGGCCGCTGACCCCTCATTGTGCTCGGGGTAGCGAAGGAGTATGATCCGAGTGCCATGAAACTCGGAACTGCTCTTTTCTGTATCTCGTTAGCGTCCGGTCCGGCAAATGCACAATGTGGTCGGTGCGGACCCGACGGCGGGGGCAACCCACCTGGACCGCCCCGCACCTCTTACCGCCCCCAGGGGCCGCTGGTTGTTCCCGATGGTCTGGGAACGATCCAGGCCCAGCTCCGCATCGACCGGCTCACCGTCGACAGCGGCCAAACCCGTTACTTCGCCGTCTCGGAGCTTCTGCTCGATGCGGTCATGGACCGCCCGGTCCGCCTCACCGAGATTACGCTCCGGCGGCCCCAGGCGCAGCTTTCCTTCGGGGTTACGGCGGCCAATCCGCTCGTTCTTCCCGCCGGCCGCAGCACCGTCGTCCTGCGCGGTTCCACGCTCGAAACGAAGGCCAACGAAGCCGACTGGACTCTCGTCGTCAAGACGGAAGAGCGCACCGACGGCTACTCCCTGAACCCAAACTTCAATCTCGAATGCGCCGAAGCGCTCGTCCTTGCGGCGTTGAGTCCGCCGCGGGATCTCGAAGCCGCCGCGGTGGCCATCCGCGCTAGCTACCTGCGCCGCACTCCCAGCTCGCCCATCACCGCGGCTGAGTTGCAGTATCAGGTGCGCTACCGGGCCGGCGACAGCGCCGCCGTCATCTCAAGATTGGCCCTGCGCAGTGTCGCCGCCTTTGGACCTACGGTGATCGAGGCGCCCCTGCCTTCCACGGTGGCCACCGCCGGCAGTTCCGGCACGATCACCTTCCGGCAGATCCTCGACCCCGCCAACGCCGCGGCCATGGCGGGCCTGGAGGCCATGCTGCAGAACCCGGCGGGCCTCTACGTCCAGCTCCACACCGCCGGCAGCAGTGGAGGCGCCCTGCTGCGCACCCCGGAGAGCGTTACCTACGAGGTCCGCGGCGAGCGTGTCCTCACCTCCTCTACCCCGGAGTCGGCGTCCACCAGGGGCCTCATCACCATCCACACACTCCGCAACGAAGCGGGAACGGTGCAGGCCGGCGTTGCCAACATCAGCCTGGCCGCCCGGGGCTTTACGCGGCCCGGCGCCGTGCTGACCGGCTTCACCGTGGAGGGACCGCCGGCACGGGTGCTGCCGCTGCAACCGGACCTGAACGACACCCGCTTCAACGCAACCGGCGATACGCTCGTCTATCAGGACTACCCGCTCCTCGGCGACGACCCGCTCTTGGCCTATCTGCTGAAACCCGACCTGTTCCGGGCGCGCCTGAACACGACCATCGATGCGCAGGGCGTGATGACCCTCGCGGCCGTGCCGCCCTTCCCTGCGCTGGCATCGCCCGCCATGGCCATCACGCAAGTCCTTCCGGCGGTGTCGACGCCCGGCTCCATTGTGAGCCTGTATGGCCGCTCCCTGCCGGCTCAGGCGGCGCAGGCGACGGTCTCAATCGAAGGCTTGCCCGCGGAAATCCTGTATGCGAGCCCTACCCAAATCAACCTGCGGCTGCCCACCGGATTAACCATCACCAACGTCCCCACCCCCGGCTCCTCGCTGCTGAAGACGCTGTTACTGGTTAACGTCCCGGAAGCCACTACCGCCAAAGCTGGCCTTACCGTCGACGTTGCCGAACCATTCATCTTCAATGGACCGGCCATCTATTTCGCCGGATCGCAACGTCTCGTCCGTCCCGAAACGCCCGCGGCGGCCGGGGATTTACTGGAGATCTACTGTACCGGCATCAACCTCCGGCCGGATATCCGGTACTCGGTCCAGATCGGCAACCGGGACGCCGCGCCGGTGGTTCCCCAGCCATTCGGGTCGGGCGCCTGGGTACTCCGGGTCACCGTCCCTGCCGGGTTGGCGCCCGGTACCCAGCCTGTTTCCGTATTCGCGGCTTTCGACACGGGCAAGGTGTTTCCGCGAACCGCGCAAGAGGTCCCGCTCGCGGTCAGGTAGGCAGGGCCAGCCGCGTGATCAGTTTCTGAAAACGCGGCTCCCTCCGTACGGGGTCGAGCTTCGGTTCGACCCCGTAGTAATAAACCGGCCAGGAGTGATCCGGATCGACCGATTGTTCGAGCAGATCGAGCGCGCGTGCGGTCTCGCCCAGGCCGATATAGGGTCCGGCCCAGAAGCACGGCGCCACATACGAACTCGCCGCGAGCGCCTCAATCCGCCGGATGGCATCCCGTGCCTTCTCCCGATTGCCGTGTAAAGCCTGCGCCAAGCCCCAGTCGCTCACCACGCCGTAATCGTCTTCGCCGATCAGCTCAAGAGTCTTCTCCAAATCCGCGATCGCATCAGCGTATCGACGCATCCCCATCCGCACCGGGCCCAGCATCGACTGCGCCTGAATGAACCGCGGCTGGTCCGCCAACACCCCCAACAAAGCCTTTTCCGCTTCGGGGTACCGCCGCGAATGATAGTAAGTAACCCCCAGCGCGGTGGCTAGCGCCGGCGAGAGCGGATCGAGTTCCATCGCGCGCCGTTGCCGGTCTTCGGCTTCCGAGAACCGCTTGAGCGCGGTGAGAAGCCGGGCGTAGTAGGAATGCGTCGGCGCGTAACTTGGGTTCAGAGCCAGAGCCTGCTGAAAGGACGCCTCCGCCGCGGCCCATGCATAGTCATAGTGCATTTGCACGAAACCCAGCGTCGTGTGGCCCTCGCCGAGCGAGGGATCGAGTTCAATCGACTTCAGCGCCGCGGCCTTGGCCTTCGGACAGACTTCGTTTGGCGGGCGGCTGCCGCTCTGCATCGAATAGACGTCGGCTAGTCCGGCGTAGGGCAGAGCGTAGGAGGGGTCGGCTTCCATGGCCTGCTGAAACAGATCCTGGGCCTTGGCAAAAGCATCCGGGACGCGGCGGTTTAGCGCATGGCGGCCCTTCAGATACAACAGGTGAGCCTTGCTGTCGGCAACGTGCGCCGCCAGCGGCTGGGCACTGCGCCGGCGAATGCCCAGCGAGGTCATCACCAAATCGGCAATCTGCTGCGCCACCGTTTGAAACCCGCTCAGCGACGTGGCGATCTGACGGCTCAGCAGCTGTTGCGCCGTCGCCACGTCGACCACCTCCACCGAGACGCTCAGGGTGCCCTGCACATGCCGCAACCACCCGACAATCACCACGGCCGCGTTTAACTGACGGGCCACGGCCAACGGGTCCTCAATCTTTTTGAAGCGAAAGACGGCGCTGCGGGAGATGACGCGAACCTCCCCGGCCGTGGCAATGAGATTGATCAACGCTTCGGTCAGCCCATCACTCAACGGCGCGTCCTCGGCCCCGGATTCGTTGGCAAACGGCAGCACAGCGATGGAGGCGGGTCCCGCCGGACGCCGCCACCGGTAGAGGCCCCAGCTCACCGCGGTCGCCGCGGCCGTCCCGGCGGCGGCCCAACCGATCCGGCGCCGGGAGATCGGCGGCGCGGGGGCTGCCGGGGCAAGGCGCGCTTGCGTCACCGAACCCCGCGAGGAGTGCGAACTCAGCCACGCCCGCAGATCGATGCCAATCTCCCGCGCGGACTGATACCGGTCGTCCGGATTCTTCTCGAGGCACTTGCGGATGATCCGGTCCATCTCCTCGGGCGTGGCGTAGTTCCACTTGGAAACCGGATCGGGAGCCGATGAAATGACCTTGGACAGGATCTCCACCGGGTTGATCCCCTGAAACGGCCGCCGCCCCGTGGCCATTTCATAGAGCACAATGCCAAAGGAAAACAGATCGCTTCGGCGGTCGAGAGGTTTGCCCAGGGCCTGTTCCGGGCTCATGTACCCCAGCGAGCCGACCACGGCGTTTTCGGCCGTCAACTGCGTTTCGGTTTCCGCGGCCGGCGTCCCGGCCGGCTCCGCCGTCAGCTTGGCCAGGCCGAAGTCGAGCAGCTTGACGATGCCGTTCGGGCCCAGCATGATGTTCTGGCTCTTGATATCCCGATGCACGATGCCCAGATCGTGCGCCGCCTGCAGCACCTCAGCTACCTGCACGCCTACGCGGGCTACCTCGTCCCAACTGAAGGCGCCCTTCTGCATTCGGGCGCTGAGCGTCTCGCCGGGGATGTACTCGATGGCCAGGAAGGCCCCACCCTCCCACTCGCCAAAGGAGTAGACGTGCACGGCGTTGGGATGACTGAGGCGGGAGGTGGCTTTGGCCTCCTGCAGGAAGCGCTTGCCGCGGGCCGGGGAGTCGACAAACTCCGCGCGCAATACCTTCAGCGCCACCTCACGTCCAAGCTTGGTGTCCTCAGCCAGATACACCTCGCCCATTCCACCCTTACCCAGCAAACGAACGACGCGAAACTCGTGGACGTGGGTACCTTGGCTGAGAGCCATGGGGGAAGAACCTTCCTTTCCCCTACTATACCGCTCCCGCACGGTACAAACGTCCTACAGAATAAGCCTCAAGCCTTTTGACCGCACTTTGGCCGGCAAGTGCCGCCCTCTATCGGGCGGAAATGGGGTGCCCTACGGGGATCGAACCCGCGACATTCGGAACCACAATCCGACGCTCTACCGGCTGAGCTAAGGGCACCGCGCTGTTTGTTAGGTTAGCACAGGCCTCCCCCTGCTTGGCAACGGCTTCTGCATTCTGATCCGCATTCTGGACGCACGGGGCAAGCCCCGGCCGATTCCCGTTAAGATGGTACGGAATGATCGAGTTATCCAAGCAGATCGAACTCGCCGAGATGGCAGAAAGAGAGCTCTACACGGCCGTGGTATCGGACGCGTTAGACCAACTGGGAGTGCGCCATCAGGCGATGCGCGAATACCTCCGTCCGGTGCACCCGGGCTGCGTCATGGCCGGCTGGGCCCGCACCGTCACGTGCTCGGACATCTATCACATCCCGGAAGATCCGTACGGCCTCGAAATTGAAGCCATCGATAGCCTGCAGCCGGGCGAGATCTGCGTGGTCGGGACGCAAAAGTCGATGCGGAATGCGCCGTGGGGCGAGCTGCTGTCGACCGCCTCGAAAGCGCGCGGCGCCCGCGGCGCGGTGGTCGACGGTCTCGTGCGCGACATTCGCAAGATTGAAGAGATCTCGTTTCCGGTCTTTGCCGCCGGCATCAAGCCCGTCGATTCGATGGGCCGCGGCATCGTCACCGGCTACAACGTGCCGGTCGAATGCGGCGAGGTGATCGTCAACCCCGGCGACTTCGTTTTCGGCGATCACGATGGCATCATCGTCATTCCCGCGGCGATCGTCGAAGAGGTGCTTGGCATCGCCGCCGACAAGGTCCGCCGCGAGAACCACTCCCGCGCCGAACTGCAGAACGGCGCCTATCTCCGCGACGTCTTCGCCAAGTACGGCGTGTTATGAAAATCACGAGCGTTGAAACCTTTCCGGTCCGGGTGCCCATCCGGCCCGAGATGGTCATCCGTGGCAGCCTCGGCGTCCATGACCACTCGCCGTTTGTTCTCCTGAAGGTCCGCACCGATGAAGGGATCACGGGCGTTGGTGAGGTCTCCTCCACCGCGGTCTGGAGCGGCGAAGACGCCGTCACCGCAGTCTACGTTCTTGAAAACTTTCTCGTTCCCGCCCTCCTCGGCGAAGACCCGCGCGATATTGAGCGGCTGACCGGGAAGATGAAGCGCGCGATTTTCGGCCACTTCTTCACGAAAGCGGGCCTTGAAATGGCGCTCTGGGATATTCTCGGCAAAGCCACCGGCCTGCCGGTCTACCGTCTGTTCGGCGGCGCGGTCCGCGAATGGGTGCCGATCAAGATGTCGGTCTCCGGCGTTGAGCCCGGCCCTGCCGCCAAGCGGGCCGAATGGGCCATGAGTATCGGCATCCGGGCGTTGAAGGTGAAGACCGGCATTGAACCCAAAGCCGACATCGCCCGCGTGCAGGCGGTGCGCGCCGCCGTGGGTCTCGACTTCCCCATTGGCATCGACGCCAACGGCGGCTGGAGCCCGCGCGTGGCCATTCAGTGCATCCGGCAGATCCACGAAACCTGCAACATCATCTTCGCCGAGCAGCCCGTGGCCGCGCTCGACATGCAGTGGCTGGTCGACGTGCGGCAGGCCGTCCCGGTGCCGGTGATGGCCGATGAGAGCTGCAACACGCCGCAGGACGCCACCGCGCTCATCCGCGCCGGGGCGGCCGATATTCTTTCGGTCTACGTAAGCAAGGGCGGCGGCCTTGGCGCCGCGCGCAAGATCACCATGATCGCCGAAGCCGCCGGGCTCACCTGCACCGTCGGCAGCAACCTCGAACTCGGCGTGGCCAGCGCCGCCATGGCCCACCTGGCGATGGCCTCGCCGGGCATTGGCGCCGAAGAGTTCCCGTGCGATATTCTCGGGCCGGTCTCGTATCTCGACGATGTCGTCGAAGAGCCCATCGAGTACGCCCGCGGCCGCGTCCGGGCCTCCGACCGTCCGGGCCTTGGCGTCGCGCTCGACGAC
This sequence comes from Acidobacteriaceae bacterium, assembly GCA_020247055.1. Lineage (GTDB taxonomy): Bacteria > Acidobacteriota > Terriglobia > Bryobacterales > Bryobacteraceae. The sequence goes on from JADCJL010000149.1 coordinate 36,205, forward strand.
GCCAAGCTCAAGCAGTACGCCTACTAACGCAGAATCCCGGCCTTGGTGATCACCTCGGCCTGCAGGTACGGCTGCAGCGCCGGGGGCACCGCCACCGAACCATCGGCCTGCTGGTAGTTTTCGACAATCGCCACCCACGTCCGGCCCACCGCGAGGCCGCTGCCGTTGATCGTATGCGCGTATTCGGCCTTGCCCTTGCCCGCGCGCACCCGAATGCCGGCGCGCCGGGCCTGGAAGGCTTCAAAGTTACTGCAGGAGCTGATCTCTTTGTACGTCTCCTGGCCGGGCAGCCAGACCTCGAGGTCGAAGGTCTTGGCCGAAGAGAAGCCCATGTCGCCCGTGCACAGCAGCATGCGGCGGTAGGGCAGGCCGAGCCGCTCGAGGATATCCTCGGCGTCCCGCGTCAGCTTCTCGTGTTCGGCATGGCTCTGCTCGGCGGTGGTGAACTTGACGAGTTCCACCTTCTGAAACTGGTGCTGCCGGATGATGCCGCGCACGTCCCGCCCGTGGCTGCCGGCCTCGCTGCGGAAGCACGAGGTGTAGGAGCAGAAATGAATCGGCAGTTGCTCCGGCTCCAGCGTCTCGTCGCGGAACAGGTTCGTTACCGGCACTTCGGCCGTCGGCGCGAGCCAGTAGTCGGAGTTTTCAATCTTGAACAGATCGGCGCCGAACTTCGGCAGATTGCCGGTGCCGAACAGACTCGCCGAGTTGACGAGAAAGGGCGGAAACACCTCGGTATAGCCGTGATCCCGCGTGTGCACGTCAAGCATGAAGTTCATCAGCGCCCGCTCAAGACGCGCCCCGAGGCCGTAGTAGACGGCAAACCGCGCCCCGGTAATCTTCGCGGCGCGTTCGAAGTCGAGAATGCCGAGTTCGACGCCCAGGTCCCAATGCGCCTTGGGGGCGAACTCGAAGCTGCGCGGCGTGCCGTGACGATGGATCTCGGCGTTGTCGTCGGCCGAAGCGCCCACCGGCACCGACTCGTGCGGCAGGTTCGGAATCGCGGTCAGCAGGTCGCGGAAGCGCTCATCGACGGCCTGGACCTTCGTGTCCAGTTCGGCAATCCGGTCGCCCATCGCGCGGACCTCGGCCTGCACGGCGGAGGTGTCCTCCCCGGCCTTTTTCAGCTTGCCGATCTCCATGCTCTGCGCGTTCCGCCGCGCCTTCAACTGCTCGGCTTCGGTGACGGCCGAGCGGCGCTCGGCGTCCAACACCTTCCACTGCTCAACGTCGAAAGCGAATCCGCGGGTAGCCAGGCGGGCCGCAATCGCCTCAACATTCGCCCGAAAATGGGATAGTTCGTGCACCTTCCCATGCTAGCGTGCCCGGTGGAGTTGGTAAACTGGTGGATTCACGAATGCAACTCGAAAAAGTCTATGAGCCCCAACGGTTTGAACCCCATTGGGCCCAATGGTGGGAAGAGTCCGGAATCTATGAAGCCGATCCGGCGCGACCCGGCAAGATGTTCTCGATCGCCATCCCGCCGCCGAACGTCACCGGTTCGCTCCACATCGGCCACATGATCGGCCACACCGAAATGGACGTCATCACCCGCTACCACCGGATGATCGGCGACAACACGCTCTGGATCCCCGGCACCGACCACGCCGGCATCGCTACGCAAATGGTGGTCGAACGCGATCTCGCCAAGCAGAACATCACCCGCTACGACCTCGGCCGCGAGGCCTTCGAAGCCAAGGTGTGGGAGTGGAAGGCGCAGTACGGCGGCAACATCGAACGGCAGATGCGTAAAATCGGCGACTCGGTCGATTGGACCCGCAACCGTTTCACGCTCGATGAGGGCCTGTCGCGCGCCGTGCGCGAAGTCTTCGTCCGCATGCACGAAGACGGGCTCATCTACCGCGGCGAGTACATGGTCACCTGGTGCCCCCGCTGCAACACGGCCCTCTCCGATCTCGAAGTCAACCACGAAGACACCGCCGGCAGCCTCTGGGAGATCGACTACCCCGTCACCGGCCAACCCGGCCGCGTGCTCACCGTCGCCACCACCCGCCCGGAGACGATGCTTGGCGACACCGCCGTCGCCATCAACGCCCGCGACGAACGCTACCTCGACCTGCACGGCCACACCGTTCAATTGCCGCTCATGAACCGCGAGATCCCCATTGTCCTCGACGACATGGCCGATCCCGAGTTCGGCACCGGCGTCGTGAAAATCACCCCCGCCCACGACCCGAACGACTTTGAAGCCGGCAAGCGCCACAGCCTGCCCATTATTCAAGTCATCAGCCCGCAGGCGAAGATGACCGCCGAAGCCGGCGCCTACGCCGGGCTCGACCGCGCCGAAGCCCGCAAGCGCGTACTCGCGGACCTTGAAGCCGCCGGCCTGCTCCGCGCCGTCAAGCCGCACGCCCTGCCCATCTCGAAGTGCCAGCGCTGCGCGACCATCGTCGAGCCGCTCATTTCAAAGCAATGGTTCGTGAAGATGAAGGAGCTGGCCGCCCCGGCCATCCGCGCCGTCGAAACCGGCGAGACCGTCTTCATCCCCGAAAACTGGAGCAAAACCTACTTCGAGTGGATGTACAACATCCGCGACTGGTGCATCTCGCGCCAGCTGTGGTGGGGCCACCGCATCCCGGCCTGGCATTGCAGCGACTGCGCCGGCATCACCGTCGCCCGCGAAACGCCCACCGTCTGCCAGCACTGCCAGAGCGCCAATCTCATCCAGGATCCCGACGTCCTCGACACCTGGTACAGCTCCGGCCTGTGGCCCTTCTCCACACTCGGCTGGCCCGACCAGACCGCCGACCTCGCACGCTACTACCCCACCTCGCTGCTCATCACCGGCTTCGACATCATCTTCTTCTGGGTCGCCCGCATGATGGTCATGGGCCTCTACTGCACCAAACAGGTCCCCTTCCGCCAGGTCTACATCCACGGCCTGGTCCGCGACGCCGAACGCCAGAAGATGTCCAAGACCAAGGGCAACGTCATCGACCCGCTCAGCGTCACCGAAAAGTACGGCACCGACGCCGTCCGCATGTCGCTGCTGCTCGCCGCGCCCCCGGGCACCGACATCATCGCCAGCGAAGACCGCATGGAGGCCGCGCGCTCGTTCGCCAACAAGATCTGGAACGCCGCCCGCTTCCTGTTCCTGAATCTCGAACGCGCCGGCGCCGAACCCTGGTCGCCCGCCGAACAGCCGAGCTACCGCCCCGAGGCCGTTGACGGCGCCGGGCCTCTTGCCGTGCCCCTTGCCGTGCCCCTCGAAGACCGTTGGATCTTCAGCCGCCTCAACCACGCCGCCGGTGAGATCAACAAAGCCATCAACGCCTACCGCTTCCACGAAGCCGCCCAACTGCAGTGGCACTTCTTCTGGGACGATTTCTGCGACTGGTACATTGAACTCAAAAAACTTCGCTTTGCCGAAAACAGCGGCCTGAACGCCCACTGGCGCAACATTCTCACGGTGTTCGACGCCTCGCTCCGGCTGCTCCATCCCTCGATGCCCTTCCTCACCGAAGAGCTCTGGCAGCGCCTCGGCACCCACGAGAAGAAGTCCATCTCGCTTGCCGCGTTCCCTCAGTTCGACCCCGCCGCCGCCGACCCGGAGGCCGAACGCGAGATGGCCGCTCTGCAGGAGCTCATCACGGCCGCCCGCACTCTCCGCGCCGAAAACAAGCTCGACCCCAAGGCGCCCTTCGACGCCGTCATCTACGCCGATGGCTTCGTTTCGTCACTGGCCGCCGCGCAGAAAGAAGCCATCGAGAAACTTGCCAATCTGCAACTGACGCTCGCCCCGGCCAGCGCCGAACGCGTCAAGGGCAGCAAGCGCTCAACGCCCGAGTTCGACCTCGTACTGGCCGTCTCGGCCGCCCAACTCGACGCCCAGCGCGACCGCCTGCGCAAAGAGATCGACCAGTTGAACAAGGTCATCGCCAGCTCCGAGGCCCAGCTGTCGAACGAGGCGTTTCTGGCCAAAGCCCCTGAAAAGGTACTGGCCTCCATGCGCGAGAAGCTGGCCGACTATCGCGCCCAGCGGGACAAGAGCCAGGAGGCGCTCGGGGAGCTGTAGTATGACGAACTTTGACTTCGGCCATCCGGAGATTCTCGATGCGGTCCGCCGCGCCCTCGCCGAAGACATCGGCGGCGGCGACCTCACCACCAACTCCACGGTCGCCGCCGGCCGCCACGCCACCGGCCGCTTCCACGCCCGGCAGGATATGATCGTCGCCGGCGTCGAACTCCTGCCGCTGATCTACGCCGAACTCGGCGGCGTCGACTTCCTGGGGCTCCACGTGACCAGCGGCGACCGCGCCGCCGACGGCGATGTGCTCGCCACCGTCCGCGGCCAGGCGCGCATGCTCCTCACCGCCGAACGGGTGGCCCTCAACTTCATGCAGCGCCTGTCGGGCATTGCCACCTACACCCGCCGGCACGTCGAGGCGGTCGCCGGTACCGGCTGCCGTATCCTCGATACGCGCAAGACCACACCCGGCCTCCGGCGCCTCGAAAAGATCGCCACCGCGGCCGGCGGCGCCGTCAACCATCGTCTCGGGCTGTTCGACGCCGTACTGATCAAAAACAACCACATCACCGCCGCCGGCGGCGTCGAGCAGGCCATCGCCGCCGTCCGCGCCGCCGGACTGCCGCCCGGCGTCCGCATCGAGATCGAAGTCCGCACCCGCGGCGAACTCGACGAGGCGCTCACCTTCGGCGCCGAGCATCTACTGCTCGATAACCTCACCCCGGCCGAGGCCGCCGAATGGATCCGCGTCATCAACAAGCGCGCCACCGTCGAACTGTCAGGCGGCATGCGCCTAGAAAAACTTCGCGACTACGCCCTCGCCGGACCGGACTTCATCTCCGTCGGCGCCCTCACGCACTCAGCCGTCGCCGTCGATATCAACTTCCGGCTGCACCTCGAAGCCTGATGCCCTTCGACCCCGCCCTGGTCCGCGCCGCCTTCCCCGGACGACGCATCGACTTCTACCCCACCATCGGCTCGACCATGGTGGCCGCCGCCGCCATCGAAGAAGACGGCGCCGTGGTCATCGCCGACGCGCAGTCGCACGGCGTCGGCCGCTACAGCCGCCCGTGGCACTCGGCCCCGGGCGACGGCCTCTACTGCACCGTCGTGCTGCGCACCAAACCGCTGCCGGCCTTGACCATGGCCATCGGCCTCGCCGTGCAGGAGGCCATCGCCCGCTGCACCGGACTGCAGTGCGACATCCGCTGGCCGAACGACCTGCTCGCCGGAGACCGCAAGTGCTGCGGCATCCTCACCCAGGGCCAGGACGACCGCGTGCTGGCCGGCATCGGCATCAACGTCAACCACGAGGCGTTCCCGCCGGAGCTGGCCGGAATCGCCACCAGCCTGCGCCTGGCCACCGGCCGCGCCTGGGCGCGCGAGGCGCTGCTGATGGAAATTCTCCACCGCCTCACGCCGGTCCTCCAGTTACCGGTCGAAGCGGTGCTCGCGGCCTTTACCCAGCAATCCAGTTACGTTCGCGGCCGCCGCGTCGCCGTCGAACTCAACGGGACAGAGGTCCGCGGCGTCACCGCCGGACTCGACCCGCACGGCTACCTCCTGCTCGATGACGACCAGGGCCGCCGCCACACCATTCTCGCCGGAGGCGTCCGTCCATGCTCCTAGCTCTCGACGTTGGCAATACCAACATCACCATCGGCGCCTTCCGCGGCGAACTGCTCATCGGCCGCTGGCGGCTCCGCACCATTCGCGAACAGACGGCCGACGAATGGGGCATCCTGCTCCGCAACGTCTTCGCGCTCTCGAACCTCAACCTCGCCGACGTCCGCGGCATCATCATCTCCTCGGTCGTGCCCGTCATCAACGGCACCCTGGCCGAGATGGTGGCGAAGTACTTCGACCGGCAGGCCGTGTTCGTCTCCACGGAGATGAATCTCGGCCTCACCATCCGCTATGACAATCCGCGCGAGGTGGGCGCCGACCGCATCGTCAACGGCGTGGCGGCCTACTCCCTCTACGGCGGCCCGGCCATCGTCATTGACCTCGGCACGGCCATCACGTTCGATGTGATCTCGGCCGATGCGGCCTACCTCGGCGGCCTCATCTACCCCGGCATCGGCATCTCGCTCTCCGGCCTGTTCGCCAAAACGGCGCTGCTGCCGCAGGTGAATTTCGAACAGCCGTCCAAGCTCATCGGCACCAATACGGTCGGCTCCATCCAAAGCGGGCTTTACTACGGGACCATGGGGATGGTCGACGGTCTGATTGCGCGGCTCGCTAGCGAACTCGGCGGCGAGCCACGCGTGATCGCCACCGGCGGCCAGGCGCCGCTCATCCGCGCCGGCTCGCGCCTCGTGCAGTATCTTGACGAAGACCTCACCCTCAAAGGATTGCGCCTGCTATGGGAGAGGAACTGAACTATTTCAATTACTTCACGGAAGCCGAAGAGCACTTTCAAAAAGCCCGCGGCACCAGCCTGTTTCTCATGTCGCCCATCGACTGGGCGCTCGTCGAAAGCTGGAAGGCCGCCGGCGTCCCGCTCGAAGCGGTGCTGCGCGGCATCGACGATGCCTTCTCCCGGAAGCGGCCCAAGTTTCAGCAGGTCAACTCCCTCAGTTACTGCAGCCAGGCCATCAAGAAAGCGGCCGATGATATGGCGCGCAACCGGCCGGCCAAAGCCGCGCCCACTAACGAAGACAGCCTGCCGCAGGACCGCGTGCAGGCCTATCTGGCCGCCAACAGCGAAGCGCTGCGGACGCGGGGATTCGCCGAAGAGGCCGCTTCGCTCGCCGCTCTGGCCGCCGGGATCGACGCCGTACACACCGACCTTGAAGCCCTCGAACAGCGGCTCACGGCGCTCGAAGAGCGCGTGCTGGCGCGCGCGCGCCTGCAGTTGACCGAGGCGGACTTAGTCGCCCTCCGCCAGGATCTTGAGGCGCAGCTTAAACCCCATCGCAGCCGCATGGGCGCCGCCGAACTCGCGCTGCTCGAAAAGAGCTTTCTCGACCGGCAGCTGTTTGAGAAACTCGCCGTCCCCAGACTGAGCTTATTCTTTCTATACTAGAAGGTCAGGGTAATCATGTCGAAAACGGGACCAGGCAAGAAAGCGCCCGCTGATGGGCGGACCAAGGCGATTGATCCCCAGATGGCGGCCTTCGAACAGGCGGTGCAGTTATTCCATAACCGAGAATTTGCCGCTGCCATGCCGCTGTTTACCGAAGCCGCCAAGGGGTCGAACCTCGATATCGGCCAGGCGGCTCAGTTGCACGTTCGGATGTGTCAGCAGCGCCTGGGCGCTAGGACCCAGCCTTCGCTCGCTTCGGCTGAGGATTATTACACATACGGACTCGCCCTCACCAACCAGCGCAAGCTGGCCGAGGCGGAGAAAGCCCTGCAGACGGCCGCTGGAATGGCGCCGGCCGCCGACCATATTCACTACGCGCTGGCTCTGGCCCGCGGATTGCAGGCTAACTATCGTGGCGCCGCCGAAAGCCTCTCCCGCGCAATTGAACTGCAGCCCGCCAATCGCGCCGCCGCCCGCGCGGATGCCGATTTCCACGAAGCGCTCAAGCACTCCCCTCTCCGCGAACTTGTCTACAGCGAAAAAATCGCCGGGCGCTAAGTCCGGTTCGCGGGAGCCTCTCCGTATCGTCACCATCGGGGGCGGCACCGGTCTGTCCTCCCTGCTCAAAGGGCTCAAGAAACACGCCGCGGCCGTGGATCCCGCCATCTCCCTCACGGCCGTGGTTACCGTCACCGACGATGGCGGCAGCTCCGGCCGCCTCCGCCGGGACTTTGCCGTGCTGCCCCCGGGCGACGTCCGGAACTGCCTTGTCGCCCTCGCCGAGGAGGAGGCGCTGCTCAGCCAGCTCTTCCAGTACCGGTTCACGGGCGGCCGCGGCCTCAAGGGGCACAGCTTCGGCAACCTGTTCCTCACCGCACTCACCCACCTCACCGGCGATTTCGCCAGTGCGGTGCGCTTTGCCAGCGGCGTGCTCGCCTCCTGCGGCGAGATCATCCCTTCCACCGCCGAAAACGTCGTCATCACCGCCAAACTCCACGATGGCACCCTGGTCAGCGGCGAAAGCAACATCTCGAAAACCCGCTCCCCCATCCGCGAAATCCGCATCCTGCCCAGGCGCCCCCAGCCGCTGCCCGAAGCCCTGGCCGCCATTGCCAGGGCCGACCTGATTACACTCGGCCCCGGGTCGCTGTTTACGAGCATCATTCCGAACCTGCTCGTCGCCGGCATCCCCCAGGCCATCGCCGCCAGCCCCGCGCTGAAGGTCTCGATCGGCAACCTGATGTGGCAGCCCGGGGAAACCGTCAACTTCACCGCCTCGGACCACATCCGCGCCATGATCCGCCACACCGGCCTCACCGGCCAGGCGCGCGCGCAGTTTCTCAACTACGTGGTGCTGAACTCGCAGGGCATTCATCCGCGCCAGCTCGGCCGCTACGCCGCCAAGCAGGCGCTGCCGGTAGAAAACGATACGGTCGCCCTGCGCGAGATGGGCCTCGAAATCCTCAAGGCCGACCTGCTCAACGACGGCGAACAGATCCGCCACAACCCCGAAGCGACCGCCGCCGTCATCCTCAAACTGGCCCGCCTGGGCCGGCGCCGTCCCCGCACGGAAGGAACCCGTCAATCTCTATGAACTCCCCTGTCTCTGTTGTCATCCTCGCCGCCGGCATGGGCACGCGCATGCGCTCGAAGACCCCCAAGGTCCTCCACCGCGCCGGCGGCCTCACCCTCATCGAACACGTCGTCCGCCTCGCCCGCACGGTCGCCGAACCGGAGAATATCGTCGTCGTGGTCGGCCACGGCGCCGATGCCGTCCGCTCCGTCCTCGCCCCCTACGGCGTGGGCACCGCCGAACAGACCGAGCAGCTCGGCACGGGCCACGCCGTCCGCTGCGCCCGCGCCGCCGCCCCCGCCCACGGCCATCTCGTCGTGCTCTACGGCGATGCGCCGCTGCTCACCGCCGCCACGCTCGCCGCCCTCGTCGACGACCGCCCGGAGACCGCCACCGTTCTGACCGCCATCCTCGACGACCCCACCGGCTACGGCCGCATCCTCCGCGACCCGGCAGGCCACGTCGCCGGCATCGTCGAACACAAAGCCGCCACCCCCGCCCAGCGCGAGATCCGCGAAATCAACTCCGGCATCTATTGCTTCCGCGCCGAAAAGCTCTGGGCGCACATCGATGCCATCGGCACCAACAACCCCGCCGGCGAATTCTACCTCACCGACATCGTCGAACTGCTGCGCGCCGCCGGCCACCTCACCCAGGCCCGCATCCTCGCCGACCCCAACGAACTCCTCGGCATCAACACCCGGGTTGAACTCGCCAAAGTCGATGCCATCTTCCGCGCCCGCAAAACCACCGAACTCATGCTCGACGGCGTCACCCTAGAAAAGCCCGAGACCATCACCGTCGATGTCGATGTCACCATCGGCGCCGATACGATCGTCGAATCCGGCGTCCGCCTGCTCGGCCGCACCACGATCGGAGCGGACTGCCGCATCGGCGCCGGCTCCATCCTCGCGAGCGCAACCCTCGCCGACGAGGTTCTCGTCCATCCCTACTCCGTCATCGAAGACTCCCGCCTCGGCGCCGGCGCCCGCGTCGGGCCCTTCGCCCGCCTGCGCCTGAACAACGTCGTCGGCGCCCACGCCCACATCGGCAACTTCGTCGAGCTCAAGAACACCCGGCTCGGCGATGGCGCCAAAGCCAACCACCTCGCCTACCTCGGCGATGCCACGGTGGGCGCTCGCTCGAACGTCGGCGCCGGCGCCATCACCTGCAACTACGACGGCGTCCACAAACACCCGACCACCATCGGCGAAGGCGTCTTCGTCGGCAGCAACGCGACGCTGGTAGCCCCCGTCACGCTCGAAGCCGGCAGCTACGTCGCCGCCGGCAGCGTGATTACCGATACGGTCCCCGGCGAGGCGCTCGCCATCGGCCGCGGGCGGCAGGTCAACAAGCCGGGCTGGGTTTCCCGCAGAAAGAAATAGGCCAATTACAGGACCAGAAACGGGTGGTACAGATTCGGCAGCTTGATCTCGCCAATCGCCACCAGCAGCCCGGCGCCGTCCACCGCCCGCACATAGGGCGCCCCCTGCCGCACCCGGAACGGGTTGACCCGGAAGTCCCGGCCCTGCCGGATGAAGCCCGCCGTCACGTCGTCCACGCGCTCGGCCGGAAACTCCGGCAGCAGAGCGCTTGCCGGAATCAGCGCCGCCGCCAAGACGGCCGGGTCGGCCAACTGCGTGAGCGTCCGCGCTTCGGACAGCGTGAACTGCCCGGCGCGCGTCCGCCGCAGCGCCGAAAGATGCGCCCCGCAGCCCAAGGCCACGCCGAGATCGTGCGCCAGGCTGCGAATGTAGGTCCCGGTCGAACAGTGCACCCGCACGCGCGCCGTATCGGCGCCGCAGTCGAGCAGCACGAGCTCATGCACCGTCACCGCGACGGGTTCAAGCACCACCGGCTTGCTCTGCCGCGCGAGCTTGTAGGCCGGCACGCCATTGATTTTCTTGGCCGATACCGCGGGCGGCACCTGCAGAATATCGCCGCGGAAAGCGTCGAGCGCCCGCTCGAGCGCCCCGGCGTCCAGCGTCACCGGCACCGTTTCGGTGGTCGCCTCGCCGTCGGCGTCGTAGGAGTTGGTCGCGAACCCAAACCGGATGGTCGCCTCGTAGACCTTATCCGCCTTGGTGTAAAACTGCGCCAGCCGCGTCGCCCGGTTCAGCACCAGCGGCAGCACGCCGGTCGCCATCGGGTCCAGCGTTCCCAGGTGGCCCACCCGCTTGGTCTGCGCCAGCCGTCGCATCTTGCCCACCACGTCATGGGAGGTCCACTCGGCGGGCTTATCCACTACAATCACTCCGTCCATCCACTTCCAGGTTGGCACAAGTAGACTGGTAAGGGTGGAAGAAGAGCAGGTACAGGGCCGGCTTTATGACGCGCAGCTGCTGCGCCGGCTCGCCGTCTATCTGCGTCCGTACCGGAAACAGGTGGCCGCCACGGTCGCCCTCCTCACCGTCCACTCGCTGCTCGAATCCGCCGGCCCGGTGCTGACCAGCATCGCCGTCGACCGCTATCTCGTCCAGCGCGCCCCCGCCGCCTGGCAGGGCATCGCCCAACTCTCGCTGCTCCTGCTCGGCATCGCCGTGCTGATTCTGCTCGCCGAGTTCGGCCAGACGCTCCTGATGCAGTGGACCGGCCAGCAGGCCATGTTCGCCCTCCGCCGCGACCTGATGGCCAAGCTTCACCACCTCGATATCGCCTACTTCGACAAACACCCGGTGGGCCGCCTGGTCACCCGCGTCACCAGCGACGTCGATACCCTCAACGAACTGTTCAGCTCCGGCCTCGTCGCCATTCTCGGCGACGCCATCATGCTCACCTGGCTGCTCGGGGTCCTGCTGTGGATGAGCCCCGGCCTGACGGCCCTTGTCCTCATCGTCACCCCGGCCATCTACTGGGCCACCATGCGCTTCCGGGAGCAGGTATCGGCCAGCTACCGCCGCATCCGCCTCGCCGTCGCCCGCATCAATGCCTTCCTGAACGAGTACATCAACGGCATCACCGTCGTCCAGGCCTTCCACCGCGAAGCCCCGGCCCGCGACGAGTTCGCGGCCATCAACCGCGAACACATGCTCGCCTTCAAGGAAAGCATCTTCGCCTATGGCTGGTTCTACCCCGTCGTCGAGTTCCTCAGCATGGTCGCCTTTGCCGGAATCCTCGTCTACGGCGGCTGGCAGGTCCCCGGCGGCAACCTCTCGCTCGGCGTCCTCATCGCCTTCTTTCAGTTCTCCCTGCGCTTCTTCCGGCCCATTCAGGACCTGAGCGAAAAGTTCAACATCCTGCAGGCCGCCACCACCGCCAGCGAACGCATCTTCCAGCTGCTCGATACCCCGGTCACCATCACCGCTCCCGCCGCGCCGCGCCCGGTTCCTGACGACCTGACCATCACCTTCGAGCACGTCTGGTTCGCCTATCAGGGCGAGGACTGGGTGCTGCGCGATGTCAGCTTTTCGATCGCCCCCGGCGAAGCCATCGCCATCGTCGGCCACACCGGCGCCGGAAAAACAACCGTCACCAACCTCCTGCTGCGCTTCTATGATGTGCAGCAGGGCGCCATCAAACTGGGAGGCATCGACATCCGCGAGTTCGACCCCATCGCTCTCCGCCGCCGCTTCGCCATCGTCCTGCAGGACCCCTATCTGTTCACCGGCACCATCGGCTCCAACATCAGCCTGGGCGGCGCCGGCATCGACGAAGCCCGCCTGGCGGCCGCCGCCGCCGAAGTCAATCTCCTCGACTTCATCGAACGGCTCCCGGGGCGCTTTGCCGAACCCGTCCTTGAACGCGGCGCCAACCTCTCCACCGGCCAGAAGCAGCTCATCAGCTTCGCCCGCGCCCTCGTCCACGAACCCAAAATCCTCATCCTCGACGAGGCCACCTCCAGCGTCGAAACCGATACCGAACTCCGCATCCGCGACGCCCAGAAGAAGCTCCTCACCGGGCGAACCTCCATCTCGATCGCCCACCGCCTCTCCACCATCCAGAACGCCGACCGCATCTTCGCCTTCCACAAAGGGCAACTGCGCGAAGCCGGTACCCACGCCGAACTGCTCGCCCAGCGCGGACTCTACTGGAAGCTTTACCAACTGCAATATCAGGAAGCCTGATGCGCCTGCTCTGCTCTGTCCTCCTCCCTTCGCTCCTCGCCGCGGCCGGCATTCCCGATCTGGCCACGCAGGTCGCCCCGGAAATCGGCGCCGACGCGCTGCTCCGCCTCATCGAAAAGGGCCGCGTCAAAGGAATTGACGAGCAAAAGAAAACCATCGAGCGCGCCGCCGAACTCGCCCGCCTCGCCCGCGAACCGGTCCTGCGGCGGCCCATCCCCGGCCTCAACCTCGCCAAACCGCCGGAGGTAGCCCTCGACCGGCTGTCGCTCGAAACCCGGGCCATCTTCGCGCTCACCCAACTCGACCCCGCCGAAGGCGCCAAACTGTTCCGTTCCGTGTCCCGGCCCACGCCCCGCCCCGTCACCTGCGCTGACGACTCCTACGACGACCTCACCCCCTACGCCGCCCTGCTCCGCGTCTTCGGCTCCACCGAAGACAAGCTCGCCTTCATCCAAAGCGTCAGCAGCCATGCCGAACTCGCCCCCGCCGTCTGGCTCGCCGACGAAGAGGTCACCCGCGGCGCCCTCAGCGGCGTGCTCGCCCGCCTCACCGGACAGGAGCGCCTCTTCACCGGCCTGCTGCCGGAGACCCTGGCCAAGTTCCGCGGCCTGCCCGTCGGCGATGCGCTCAAGGACTACGTCAAACGCAACCTCACCACCGAGGCCTGCAAGGAGAGCGGCCAGGAGGGTTGGCAGCGCAACACCCGCCACGCCGCCGCCACCGAGTTTGCGCTCGAAGTGCCGCCGCCGTCGCTCGGCGCCGGCCTTGAATCCCGCTCCTGGCTCGACGACGACCGCCAAAGCCAGGTCCTGTTTCACGAACTGCTCTTCGCCCGCGACAAGAACACCCCCCAATGGCAGGACAAGTTTGCCGCCTATCTGCAGCGCATCCGCGAGGGGAAAGCCTCGTTCGACCGCCAGGCCGAGATGTTCGCGGCGGCCTACGTCGCCTCACCGCGCGGCGTGATCCGCGAAACCGTGCTGAACGAGTACGTCAATGTGCTCGCCCAGGCGAGCCTGCAACGCGAAAATCCGGCGGCTTGGCACAAACAAGCCATCGCCCTGCCCGCCGCGGTGGTGAGCCTGCCGGAAGGGGAGCACGAAAGTGTGCTCCGCGCCTACGAACACAGCACCAATCCGGCGCTGAGCCTGATCGCTCTCCAGCAAAGGCAAGGGCTGTAACCGGGACGGCGGACTTTACAGCCAGAGGATAACGCGGCAGCCGATTGGTGTTTTCATGGAGACACCTCTAAGGTATTCCCCCCAACTCCGCGTGCCTATAGATCGTTGGTACTGAGCCGTCCTGGACCTTCCGGCAACCGCTGCCCCCCGCTTCCGGCAAAGGTCATCCCCGCGAACGTCACCACGCTGCGCGGATCGATCTGCCAGTGCTCATAGGTAAGCAGCTCGCCGCGCGCGCTCGGATGAGCGGCCAGATAGGAGTAAAACGGCGCCGTGCCGCACCAGTTCAGATCGTCGTTGCGCTCCCGCACCTGAGCCCAGAAAGCCTCCCGGTCGCCCGCCGCCAGCGCGGCAATGCGGCCGCGGTCCCGCTGCTCAATCTCCGCCATCGAATCCGTGTAGGCCCGGCGGGCCTCCCGGTCGCCGTAGCGCGGCCCTTTGTGCGCCATGTCGACGCCCAGCACCCAGCGCAGCCGGTCGCCCTCCCGGGCCGACCACTCACCCAGCGCCTCCAGAAACGGGTGGCGCGGCGAGGTCAGCGGACCGCAGAGAATCGGGACGATCTCGATATCCGGCCCGTAAAGATACTGCAGAAAGACCACCTGGAACTCAATCGAGTGCTCGACCGCGAAGCACGGGTCTTCCATGGCCGCAAGCGCGGCGAGCGGCTCCGGCACCCGGGTGCGCGTCTCGCCCACGGGCGTCACAAAACGCTTGCGGGTCATGCCGAAGCGGTCGCGCGCCCCCTGGTGCGAGGTTCCCAGCACGACGAAGGTCTTGCCGGCGGCTTCGGCCCGCGGGAGACTGGCGGCCAGCGCGGCGTAGGCGCTGACGTAGGAGCCGCGCGCCGGCTCGGGGCTCGCGTGCGGGGCGGCGATGGCGTGCAGCGGACGCCCGGCGCCCGGCGCGGCAAACCAGGTATCAAAAAGCCGCCGCAGCGCCGCGCCCTCGGTGGGGTAGTTGCCGGGGCCGCCGTGGCGCGCCGGCAGGGTTTCAGCCCGCGCAAACGCCTCCAGCAGGCGGGCGTAGTTGTCGTCTTCAAGGAAACCGGCCTCGCTCAACGCCCTGGCCAGTTCCGGCGGCAGCGGCTCTTCGGCCAGCGCCGGCACCAGCGCGGGCGGGATCAGCAGCATGGCGGTGGCAATGCCCGTCGGATCATGGAGCACCAGCCCGGGCTGCTGCGGATCGTTCGAAGGGAACCCGTCAATTTCCGGCCGTATACCCATGGGACTATCATAAAGGGCATGGCCAAACTGAACGACACCGAACTCGCCGCCGCCCTCGATTCCCTGCCGGGCTGGTCGCTCGTGAACGGAAAAATGCACCGCGAATACGCCTTTGCCGACTTCGTCCACGCCTTCGGGTTCATGGCCACGGCCGCCATCGCGATTGAAGCCATGGAACACCATCCGGAGTGGTCCAACGTCTGGAACCGCGTCACCATCGACCTGACGACGCACGACCTCGGCGGCATCAGCCCCAAGGACGTCCTGCTGGCCAACAAGCTCGAAGCGATTGCGCAAAAGCTGCTCGGGTAAAGGTGTCATGAAGAAATTTGGCTTTGTTTTGTTCGCCTGCGCCGGTCTGGCCGTCGCGCAGGAGCTGGCTGATATCCGCCGGGTGATTGACGAGGCGGTCGCCGCCGGCCAGCTGCCGGGAGCGGTCTGCCTCGTCAGCCACCAGGGCCGCGTGGTCCATCAGAGCGTGCACGGCTCGCGGGCGCTCGTGCCGGCCGTCGAACCCATGACCGCGGACACCATCTTCGACGCCGCCTCGCTCACCAAGGTCGTCGCCACGACGGCCTCCGTCATGAAGCTCGTCGAGCAGGGCCGCATCCGCCTCAACGACAAGGTCACCACCTACCTGCCCACCTATCAGGGCGGCAAGAGCGACATTACGGTCCGCCTGCTCCTCACCCACTTCTCCGGCCTGCGCCCCGACCTCGACCTGCAGCCGGCCTGGTCCGGCTACGAACTCGGCATCCAGAAAGCGCTCGTCGACAAGCCCGTCCACGCCCCCGGCGAACGCTTCGTCTACAGCGACATCAACTTCATCCTGCTCGGCGAAATCGTCCGCCAGCTGAGCGGCCGTCCGCTCGAACAGTACGCACGGGAGGAGATCTTCGAGCCGCTCGGGATGAAGGACACCGGCTTCCGCCCCGCCGCCGCGCTCGCCCCCCGCATCGCCCCCACCGAACAGTACCCCGGCATGACGGCCCCGCTCCGCGGCGTCGTCCACGACGAAACCACCCGCTACATGGGCGGCGTGGCCGGGCACGCCGGCCTGTTCACCACCGCCGACGACCTCGCCCACTTCGCCCAGGCCATCCTCAACGGCGGCGAGCTCAACGGGGTCCGGATCTGGAGCCCGCTCACCGTCCGCAAGTTCACCGAACCCCAGACGCCCTCCGACCAGCCCATCCTCCGCGGCCTCGGCTTCGACCTCGATTCGCCCTTCTCCGCCAACCGCGGCGAACTATTCCCGCTCGGCTCCGTGGGCCATACCGGCTTCACCGGCACCTCGCTCTGGATCGACCCCGCCACGCAGTCCTACGTCATTCTGCTGGCCAACACCGTCCATCCCAAGCGCCGGCCCGCCATCACCCCCCTCCGCGCCAAGGTCGCCACCATCGCCGCCGCCAGCCTCGGCGTCGACGCGCCCCGGTCCACCCTCACCGGCTACAACGAGACCATGGCCGGTGTCCGCCGCCACGTCAATCGCACCGGCCAGGTCCAGACCGGCCTCGACGTCCTGATCGGCGAGAAGTTCGCCCGGCTGCGGGGCAAGCGCGTCGGCCTCATCACCAATCACACCGGCCTCGATGGCGCCGGCCGCCCCGGCTTCCTCGTCATGCGCGAAATGGGCGTCAACCTCACCGTGCTGTTCTCCCCCGAACACGGCATCTTCGGCAAAGAAGACCGCGAGGACGTCGCCGATGCCCGCGAGCCGCAAACCGGCATCCGGATTTATAGCCTCTACAACCAGGCCAACCGCAAACCCTCCCCCGCCGCCCTCGCCGAACTGGACGCCCTGGTCTTTGACATCCAGGACATGGGCGCCCGCTTCTACACCTACACGAGCACCATGAAAAACGCGCTCGAAGCCGCCGCCGCCGCCAAAGTCCCCTTCTACGTCCTCGACCGGCCCAATCCCCTCACCGGCACCCGCGTCGAAGGCCCGCTGATGGATCCGGCTCTTGAAAGCTTCATCGGCTGCCATAACATTCCCATCCGCCACGGCATGACCGCCGGCGAACTGGCCCGCATGTTCAACACCGAACTCAGCCTCAACGCCCAGCTCGAGGTCGTCGCCATGAAAGGCTGGCAGCGGGGCGACTGGTTTGACTCCACCGGCGCGCTCTGGGTGAACCCCTCGCCCAATCTGCGCAGCCTCAACGCCGCGCTGCTCTATCCGGGCGTCGCCATGCTGGAGTATTCGAAAAACTACTCGGTCGGCCGCGGCACCGATGCGCCATTTGAGCAGATCGGGGCCGAATTTATTCGCGGCCGCCAGCTGGCAACCACGCTCAATTCCCGGAAAATCCCCGGCGTTCGCGTCTATCCCGCCCGGTTTTCCCCGAACGACTCCAACCTGAAGGGAAAAACGATCGAAGGCATCCGTTTTGTTATCACCGACCGCGAGGGCTTTGACGCGGTCCGCCTCGGCGTCGAACTCGCCGTGGCCCTCGAGCGCCTCTACCCGGGCCAGATCAATTTCCCGGCCAACGGGAAGCTGATCGGCAGCCAGACCCTGATTAAAGAGTTTGCCGCCGGCGCGGACCCGCGAGCCGTCCAGGCGCGGCTCGAAGAGGCACTCGCTCCCTTCCTCGCTCGCCGCGCCAAATTCCTGCTCTACTGAAGGGGCCGGACGCCTCCGGCCCGCCGCTACACGACCGCCGTCTTGCCGCTCGCCGCCGCACGGCTGGCGGGCTCTTTACTCTCGTCGGCCGGCTTGCGCTTGGCCGCCTCCACCATCCACAGAGGCGGGCGCCCGCGCCGCTTGCCCCTCCCCAATGCCAACCGCTCGAGGGTGGCGATTGCCTCCTCAAGCGCATCCCTTTCCTGCTTCAATTCGGCCAAAATTTTGGATACGTCCATCTGAACACCTACCGCGAAATCTATTCCGTTAACAGAACAGGGATAGAGAATTTCCGCCATCCCTCCTCTTCTTTGTACTCGAAAAAGACACCCGGTTTCAAGCCTCTTGTTCTGAATTCAGAACAAGAGCCGGAATTAACCGCCTCATTTCGCCGTTTTTTGGCGGCTCCAGTGGCGATAAAGAGGAATTCCCGTCGCGATGATTCCCAACCCGAGCAGACTCTCGCGCGGGGACTCGAAAAGCGTGGAAAAGATCAGCGCACCGGCCACTAAAACAAACACTACCGGCACAAAGGGATAGCCCAGCGTGCGGTACGGCCGCGCCAAGTCCGGCCGCTTCCTCCGCAGCACCAGCACCGAGGCCGTTGCCATTCCGTACAGAATCCAGGACGCGAAAATCACACAGGTAAACAGTTGTTCGTACCGCCCGGTGAGCACAAACAGCATCGACCACCCCGACAGCAGCATGATGGAGTTGGCCGGGGTGAAATAGCGCGGGTGGACCGTGGCAATCGAGGAGAAAAACAGCCGGTCGCGCGCCATGGCGAACGGCACCCGGGCGCCGGAGAGGATCGACCCGTTCAGGGCGGCGAAGATCGAGATCATCGCCGCAATCGAGACCGCATTGGCCCCGGGCGCCTCCCAGACCCGCCGCATCATCTCGGCCGCCACGCGGTCGCTGGTCGCCACCACCTCGGCCGGCAGCACGTAAAAATAGGCGAGATTGGCGCCCAGATAGATCACCATCACCGCCAGCGTGCCCAGGATCAACGCAATCGGCAGGTTGCGCTGCGGATTCTTGATCTCGCTCGATACCATGCTCACGTTGTTCCATCCGTCGTAGGCCCACAGCGCCGCCACCAGCGCGGCGAAAAAGCCGGCGATGCCGCCGGTCGACGCCGGAATGCCCGTCGTGTAATTCGCCACCGTCCCGCCGCCGAACGTCAGTCCCACGGCGATGATCATCCCAATCAGCGCCACCTTGAGAATGGTCACCCCCACCTGTACCCCCCCGCCCACCTTCACCCCGAAGTAGTTCAAAAAGCCCAGCGCCCCGATAACCACCATCGCCAACAGCTGGCCGGACTTGATCTCGAGCCACGGACTCGAAAACAAGGTGGCCTCCAGCCCTGGAAAAAAGTTAGCGAGGTAGATAAAGAACGCGGTCGCCAGCGTGGCAATCGATCCGGACTTGGCCACCCACAGCTGCGTCCAGCCGTAAACGAAGGCGTAGAAGGGCCCGTAGGCCTCACGCAGATAGGCGTACTCGCCGCCCGCCTCCGGCATCATCGCCGCCAGTTCGGCGTAGGTCAGCGCCCCGGCCAGCGACAACAGTCCGCCGAAGACGAAGACGAAAAACACCATCTCCGCCGAGCCCACGCTCAACACCATCTTCTTCGGCACCAGGAATATGCCCGAACCGATCACCGTCCCGACGACGATCGCCGCCGCCCCCCAAACACCCAAATCGCGCTTCAGTTCAACCATGGCGAACCCTCTCTTCGTTTAAAAACAGCGACAGCAGAACAGCCGTCGCCACCGTTACCGCTGCCCCGATCAGCACGTACCACGTCCAGGCGATCGTCGTGCCGAACTTTACGTACAAATTCGTCAACAATCCCGCCAGCATTCCCGCCATCGCGGCCTTCTCCCCCGTGCGTTTGGTCAACACCCCCAGCAGAAACACCCCCAGCAGGCAGCCGTAAACAATCGACGCAATCGACAGCCCCGACTCAAGTACCGACTGAATACTCTGCGCCACCAGCGCAATCACAAACAGCACCCCGCCCCACGCCACCGTAATCCACCGCGACAGGCGCAGATACTCGGCCTCGCTGCGTTCGACGCGCGCCAGCGGCTTCCAGAAGTCCATCACCGTGGTCGAAGCCAGCGCGTTCAACGCCGCGCTCAGGTTCGACATGGCGGCGGCCAGCACCGCGGCCATCACCAGACCCGCCACCCCGCGCGGCAGATGGTCCCAGATGAACTGCGGGTAGATCCGGTCCGGTATCGCCGGCGGCGCCTGCCCGGTGTCTTTGTAGTAAACGAACAGGATCAGCCCGATCAGCAGGAACAGCGAAAATTGGAAGAAGATCACCACCCAGCTGGAAAACAGCGCCAGCCGGCTCTCCGCCTCCGTGCGGCCCGCCAGCAGCCGCTGCACCATCAACTGCTCGGTGCCGTGGCTGGCCGTGGTCAGAAACGCGCCGCCAATCAGGCCGGCCCAGAAGCTGTAGGGCCGGCGGAAGAACTCGGCCGACCAGTCGAAGCGGAAGTCGAACACCCGGAGCTTGTTGGCCTCTTGCGCGACGCTAAACACATGCGTCCAGCCGCCGGGCACCAGCCCGAGGATCACGTAGAGGCTCACGAGCGCGCCCAGGATGTAGAGGAACATCTGCACGACATCGGTCCAGATGACAGCCGTCATGCCGCCTTCGAAGGTATAGAAGAGGGTAAGCGCCACAATCAGCAGGATCGAAGCCAACTCGCCCGTGCCCAGAATGATCGAAATCACAATCGAGATGGCGAAGACCCGGACCCCCTCGGCCATCGCCCGCAGCAGCAGAAAGCTGCCGGCGGTCAACCGGCGGATGTCGGGGCCGAAGCGCCGCTGCATCAGTTCGTACGCCGTGTACATTTCGCCCCGGAAGTAGTGCGGCAAAAAGAGCGTGCTGATCACGACGCGGGCCAGGAGATAGCCCAGCACCACCTGCAAAAACCCGAAATCGCCCCGGAACGAAATGCCCGGCGTGCCGATCACCGTCAGGGTGCTCGTCTCGGCCGAAACGATCGAAAACCCGATCGCCCACCACGGGGTGCTCCGGCCGCCCAGGAAATAATCCTTGAGCGACTTCTGCGAGTTCCGAAAGCGGGCCCCGAACCAGGTGATGCCGACCAGGTAGAACAGGATGACGCCAAGATCGAAGTAGCGCATGGGAGGAAATGGGAGTGTAACATGACAGGTGCGGGAACAATTCGTTTCGCTGCTTCATCTAACCGCTGTAGTGCGAAGAGCGTTGCAGCGGAGCAGCAAATTCGGGTATACTCCGGCTTTGCGTATTCTCACTCGGGAGGCATGAGTGTTTTTTCGGAAGACATTACTCGTATTCGGCTTGGCCCTGGGCCTCGCCTTCGGACAAGAGCCCAGCTGGGTCGACCGGCAGGAGTACGAACTGGTAGTGGAGCAGATCGGCAAGGCGACCGATCCGGCCAAGAAGCTGGAGCTTTTGAACCAGTGGAAGCAGAAATATCCCAAGACGGCCTTCGGCATGCAGCGCCTCGGCCAGTTCCTGGTGACCTACCAGCAACTGGGCAAAGCCGCCGACATGCTCGGCGTCGCCAAGGAGATCGCCGCCGCCGATCCCAAGAACTTTACCGGCCCCTACTACATCGCCCTGCTGACCACGTCGATGCAGACCACCGATCCGGCCGCCCTCGACGAAGGCGAGAAGGCCGCCAACCAGCTGCTCAGCGGGATTAACGACTACTTCGCCGATGCCAAGAAGCCGGCCGGGGTCGACCCCGCGGCCTGGAACAAGCAAAAGGCGGACGTGCAGAATACCGCGTGGCAGACTATCCTTTTCGTCTCGAATCAGAAGAAGGATCCGGCGCTGATCGAAGACCGCCTCCGCAAGTTCATCGATTTCAATCCCGCCAACGCCGAAGCCGCCTACAAGCTCGGCGCGGCCATCCTCGGCCAGAAGAAGGCCGAACGGCAGCCCGAAGCCCTCTGGCAGGTCGCCCGCGCGTGCGCCCTCACCGGCGCCGGCGAGTTGCCCGCGGCTAACAAGAAGGCTGTCTGCGACTACCTGAACCGGGTCTATCCCCAGTACCGCGGCGACAAGAAGGGTCTCGACAAGCTGATGGCCGATGCCGCCGCCACCCCGTTTGCCCCGGCCGGCTTCGCGATCAAAACCAAGCAGCAGGAAGATGTCGAGCAGCTCGAAAACCTGAAGCAGTCCAATCCGCAGCTCGCGCTGTGGGTGCAGTTGAAGCAGGAGTTGACGGGCGCCAACGCGGCCGCCAACTTTGAGAGCAATCTGAAGGGCGCGGCGCTGCCGAAGCTCAAGGGCAAGCTCGTCTCGATGGATCCGGCGGTGAACCCGAAGAAGATTGTGGTCGGTATTTCGGACGCCGCCACGCCGGAGATCACGATTATGCTCGAAGGCGGAGTCGCTTTCCGCGGCAAGGCTGATCCGGGCACTGAGATCGAGTTTGAGGGAATCGGGAAGGAGTTCTCGGCCGATCCGTTCAACCTGACCGTCGAGGTGGAGAAGGAGAAGGTGACCGGCTGGCCCGTGCAGGCCGCTGCTCCCAAGCCCGCCGCCAAGAAAGCTGCGCCGAAGAAGAAGTAGTCGGCTCAGCAGCAGATCGACCAACAAGGGGTTGCGGCTACGGCCGCAACCCCTTGTTTTATTGTCCGGCTGCCCCCGCGCGCAGGCACTCCCGTAACTCGCGGTCAAACTCCCGCAGGGCCGCTACCTCAGCAGCCTCCGCGCGCCGCTCGTACCCCCGGCCGACGAAGAACGCTTCCCCGCCCCGCCACACCAGCGCCGCAAAGCCCTGCTCAATTAACAATCCCGGCGCTCCGATGCTCCCGAACCCCCGTTCCCGGCGCTCCACCAGCGAAACAAAGCCGCCGCGGACAAAAAGAAAGTGGGTGGTGAGCTCCGCCGGCAGCAGGTCAATCCCCGCCGCCGCCAGCCGCTCAAACATCTCGAGCATTACATCTTGTACCGGCCGAGATCCTCGTCGTTCAGGCTCTCGAGCCACCGCTTCAACTCGTCGTTGGTCACCTTGTCCGACACCGAATTGGTCGCCTTCGAGGTCCGGATCACCTGCTCGTCCACGTAGATCGGACAATCCGTCCGCAGCGCCAGGGCCAGAGCGTCCGAGGGCCGCGAATCCACGGTGATTAACTCGCCGTCTTTCTCGAGCCAGATCATGGCGTAAAACGTATCGTCCCGCAGCTCGTTCACCACTACCTTGCTGACGTTCGTCTCGAGCCCCGCCAGCAGCGTCTTGATCAGGTCGTGCGTCATCGGCCGCGGCGTGGCGACCTTCTCTATCTCCAGCGCGATCGCGTTGGCCTCGTACATGCCTACCCAAATCGGCAGGATCGTGCCGCCATCCACATCCTTCAGGATGACAATGGGCGTCTGGGTTACCGGGTCCATCATGAGGCCCCGAATCTTCATTTCGATCTCCACGCGCCCTCCTATTTCCATTCTAAGCCGACTCAACCACCGCTTCACCCACCAGCGAAACCGGTCCGGACCGCGTAATCCGCACATTCAGATAGCGGCCCTGCAGCGCGGCGGCCTGCCCGTCCGGGTGCGCGAAGTTCACGGTCTTGTGCTGCGTCGTCTTGCCCACCCACTGCCCCGTCGCCAGATTGAAGAACTCACCGTGCACCTCGCAGGTCTCGCCCACGTAATTGGCGTTGTTCTGAATCTGGATCATGCGCTGCCGCTCCTGCACCTGCAGGTGGCGGCGCCCCTTCTCCTCTTCCGGAATCTGGTCGCCGAGGCCCAGCGCCGGGGTGTTCGGCCGCGGCGAATACTTGAAGTTGAAGATCGCATCGTACTGCACCTCATCGAGGAGCGCGAGCGTATCTTCGATATCCTGCTCGGTCTCCCCCGGGAAACCAACGATGATGTCGGTCGTAATCGCCATGGGCCGGCGCGCGGCCTTCATCCAACCGATGCGTTCAAGATACTGTTCGCGCGTATAAAGCCGCTGCATCCCTTCGAGAATGCGGTTCGACCCGCTCTGCACCGGCAGATGGATATGGTTGCACAGCGTCGGGGTCGCATCGATGGCTTCGACTATCGACCGGGTGAAGTCCCGCGGGTGCGACGTGGTAAACCGAACCCGCCGGATACCGTTGACCAG
Organism: Acidobacteriaceae bacterium; assembly: GCA_020247055.1. GTDB lineage: Bacteria > Acidobacteriota > Terriglobia > Bryobacterales > Bryobacteraceae. Next base: position 60,031 of record JADCJL010000149.1, read on the forward strand.
GCCGACCTGTTCGAGACACGTAGCGAAATCCCATCCCTTCGGCGAGGGGTCGCGGTAAGAGTTCACGTTCTGCCCCAGCAGGGTGATTTCGGTGTAGCCGAGGTCGGCCAGCCGGCGCACCTCTTCGATGACGCTATCCGCCGTCCGGCTCCGCTCCGGCCCCCGGGTAAACGGCACCACGCAGTACGCGCAGGCCTTATCGCAGCCCTCGATAATGGTGACAAAGGCGCGGTACGGGTTGTCGCGGCGGGTGTAGGGGGTATCGAAGGCCTCCTCGGTGTCCAGGCTCAGCCCGGTCACCCGGCGCTCGCCCTGCTCGATCTGCACGAGCAGTTCGGGGAACTTCGTGTAGCTGGCCGAACCGACCACCAGCGAAACGTGGGGCGCCCGCTCGAAAATCTTTTCCCCCTCCTGCTGCGCCACGCACCCGAGCACGCCGAACACCTGATTGCCTTTGCTCGCGCCTTTCTTGAAGTTCTGCAGCTTGTTGAAGACCTTCTGCTCGGCCTTATCGCGGATCGAGCAGGTGTTATAGAGCACAAGGCCGGCCTGTTCCGGCGCGGGCACCTGCAGGTAGCCGCGCTCCCGGAGCGTGCCGATCACCTTCTCGGAGTCATGCACGTTCATCTGGCAGCCAAACGTCTCGATGTAAAAGGAGCGCTCCACCATAATATTATAGGGGTTCAGCGGCTACAGTTTCTTCCCGGAACGCCCGAATTCCGTCTATGAGCCGTTCGATCGCCGTCCTGTGCAGCCTTCTCGTCCTCTGGGGTCAGCCTCGGAGCAGCACCACGCGGACGTATACGTTCGATGCCAATGGGGGGCGCCAACTGTCCTCGGAAAGCTCGACGGGCAACGGCGCCACGGCCAACTCGGTCCGGAATCTGAACGGAGGCCTCTCTCCCGTCGAGAGCGTCGAGGAGCGGGTCGTGCGGCAGGACGGCGCCAGCCGGGTGATCGAGCGGATCATCCGCCCTTTCGACGCGACCGGCCAGCCCGGTCCGCCGCAACGGATCCAGATCGCCGAGCGCACGCATCCGGATGGCTCGAAGTCGGTTGAAACCGAGGTCTATACGGGCAATATCAGCGGTGGATTCTCGCTCGTCGAGAAGACGACGGCGGTCACCCGCACCGCCGGCAGCGTCGAAACCGTCGAAACCCAGGTGACGCGACCCACGCTGAACGGCTCGCTCGAACTGCTCGAACGGCGGCAGGCCCGCGCCGAAGGCGGCGGCCCGCGGCGGCAGGAGGTTCTCACCGTCGAGCGGCGGGACGCCAACGGCAACTTCCTCCCGGCCGTGCGCGAGGTCAAACAGACCCAGGAACAGAACGGCCGCACCACCGAGAACACGACGCAGTATCTGGCGGGCGCCTCCGGTCAGCTCGAATGGAACAGCCAGACCGTGGCCGAAACCCGGAAGCAGTCCGATGGATCCGAGCGCAAGCAGATCACCCTGTTCGGACGCAGCGCCCCCGGGCGCCCCGCTTCGTCCGAACCGCAGCTGCGGGAACAGCAGATTCTTGAAAAACGCAGCGCCAACGGCCAGACCATCGAAACTCTGAGCATCCGTCGGCCCGCGCTCGACAACCCGGCCAACCTCGGCCCGGAGCAGAAAATCTCGGAGAAGGTCTGCACCGGCGCCTGCAAATAAAGTAGCGGTCGAAACCCTTCCCGATCCCTCATCCGAGCCGCCTCCGAACCACCGCTGCGCAAGCAGATTCCCGAAAGCGCCCCGCCAACCGTCAGACCATCGAAACCCTCCCCATCCGCCGCCCCCCGCCCGACCGACAGTCCGCTCCGGCGGTTGCAAGTAAAATAGGGTCGATGCCCTTCCCGACCCATCGCCCGCGCCGCCTTCGCCGTACCCCGGCCCTCCGCTCGCTCGTCCGCGAGACGCACCTTGAGCCCACCAACTTCATCTTCCCCCTCTTCGTCGTCGAAGGCGAAGGCGTCCGCAAAGAGATCGGCGCCATGCCCGGCAACTTTCAGATGTCCATCGATGAAACCGTCCGCGAATGCGCACTCCTCCACTCGCTCGGCATCGGCGGCGTCATTCTGTTCGGCGTCCCCAAGCACAAGGACGAGGCGGCCACGGGCGCTTACGACAACGAGGGCATCGTGCAGCGGGCCACCCGCGCCATCAAGCGGGAGGTGCCCAGCCTGCTCGTCGTCACCGATGTCTGCAACTGCGAGTACACCTCGCACGGCCACTGCGGGCGGATCGTAGACGGCGATGTCGACAACGACAGCACGCTCGCCTGGCTGGCCGCCTCGGCGGTCTCCCACGCCCGCGCCGGCGCCGATCTGGTCGCCCCTTCGGACATGATGGACGGCCGGGTCGCCGCCATCCGCCGGGCGCTCGACGACAGCGGCTTCTCCCAGATCACCATCATGGCCTACGCCGCCAAGTTCGCCTCCAGCTACTACGGGCCCTTCCGCGAAGCCGCCGAATCCGCCCCGCAGTTCGGCGACCGCCGGACCTATCAGATGGACCCGGCCAACGCCCGCGAAGCCCTCCTTGAAATGGCCCTCGACCTTGAGGAAGGCGCCGACATCCTGATGGTCAAGCCCGCGCTCGCCTACCTCGACATCATCCGCCAGGCCCGCGACCGCTTCGATGTACCCCTCGCCGCCTACCAGGTCTCCGGCGAGTTCAGCCAGATCATGGCTGCCGCCCGCCTTGGCTGGATCGACGGCGACCGCATGATGATGGAGTCGCTCATCGCCATCAAGCGCGCCGGCGCGAGCATCATCCTGACCTATTTCGCCAAAGACGCCGCCCGGCTACTCGAGTAGCGCCGCGTAGGCCATCTGCACAAAGGCGGTCCGCTCGTCGCTGCCGCCTTCCCGGTGAATCATAAAAATCCCGATCAGATCTTTCGCCGGATCGATGAAGTAGAACGTCCCATACCGGCCGCCGTGGCCGTAGGTGCCCGGGCTCATCCCCATCGGCGAAAACCCCGGCCGGACCACGTAAGTCCCCAATCCCCATCCCATCCCCGGCCCGTTGGTCGCCAGATCGCCCGTGTGCACCATCCGCATCAGCCGCACCGAGGCCGGCGACAGCAGCCGGAAACCGTTGGCCGCCTTCCCGTCCCGCAGCAGAGCCTGGTACAGCAGGAACAAATCGCTCGCCGTCGAGTAGACGCCGCCTTCAGGCAGCGAGTACTTCGCTCCGTCCCGATACTTCATCGCCCCTTCTCCCAGCGGGTCGCTCGTGTACTTCACCGGCACACCGTCCCGCAGGATATAGGCCGTCGGCATCCGCCCCCACTTCTCCTTCGGCGGAAAAATGAAGGAGTCCTTCATCCCCAGCGGCTCGAAGATGCGCTTGGCGAGAAACTCTTCAAACCGCAGCCCGGAGTGCACCTCAATCACCCGCGCCAGCACCGCGATGCCCGCGTTGCTGTACTGCCATTTGCTCCCGGGCCGGAAGCCCACCGGCGTCTGCGAGTAGACGAGCGCCACATCCGCCAGCGGCTTGTGCAGCGCCCCGTGCAGCTCCCCGATCCCGGGCGGCGGATTCAACGGCATGCCCGCCGTGTGGGTCATCAACTGTTGCAGCGTGATCTTGTCCGCCAGCGAGCGGAACTCGGGGAGATGCTTCTCCACCGGGTCCGCAATCGACAGCTTGCCCTCCTCGGCCAGCATCAGAATGCCCAACGCCACCATGGGCTTGGTCATCGAGTGAATCTGAAAGATGTGATCGGTCCGCAGCGGCGCCTTGGTCGCCAGATCGAAGTAGCCGGTAGCCTTCAGGTCCACCACGCCGCTCGCCCGGCCGACGAGCGTCACGACCCCCGCCACCTTCCCAGCCGCCACGAACTCCTGCATCCGGCCCGGAATCTTCCCGAGCCGTCCCATATCCATCCCACCTTGCGCCGTTAGCAGCGCCGCGCCCAACAAACCTGCCCAGAGTACTCGCATGCCGCCCGATTGTATCAGTTCCAGCTGAGCAAAAAGGCAAACAGCCCGATCCAAAGCACCCCCATGAAATGCCAGTACATGCCCGTCAGCCGCAACTCGGTCCGGTGCCGCCGCAGCGGCTGCTCCTCGCCATCCTCGAGCCGCTTCGAGCGGCGGTACAGCCAGTGCATGCCGCCTAACCCACCCACCAGGTGCAAGCCATGAATAAAGCTGAACACATACACCATGTTCCCCCGCGGGTTCCCCGCGATGCCCACGCCGCTCGCCAGCAGCAACCACCCCCCGGCCATCTGCGCCGCCAGAAACAGGTAGCCCGTCGCCATCGTCAGCCGCAGCCGCTGCCGGTAGCTATCGAGCAGGGCCCGCCACAGCGACCGCCCCGCCCACTGCAGCGTCCCGCTGCTCAAAATCAGCAAAACCGTCGACAACCAAAACACCCGGGGAATCGCCACCGCCGCTTTCCCGGGGTTGTCCGGCAGCACAAACGCGTAGGCAATCACCAGCGCCACAAAAAAACAGGCAATCGAGACGAGCGTCAGCACCATTCCCATGGTGCCCAAGCTCATCCCCGGCGCGGCCGCCGCCGGGCCGATCTCGCCCGTCGGGTTAATTTCAGAGTCCGTCATCGTATCGCCCTCCCCATTACCTCGTATGATGATGGAAGCAATGGCTGATCCTCTTTATTTATCGTACTGGCTCCGGAACTTCTCCGCCCTCTCCATGCTCCGGTCCTACGGAAAGATGCTCACGGCCTTTCCCTACTCCCCCCAAAACCCCGCCCATAGCCTGCTGCGCATCGAAGCCGTATCGACAAGCGAGCCGCCCCTGCTCGAACGGCCCTTCGCCGACCCGCTCGACCCCCAGGCCGTCCTCCAATGCGCCAATGAGTTCCAACACCCCGACTGCGCCTATGTGCTCGAAACCTGGTGGGGACTCTGGCAGTTCCGCAAAGACTGGGAACTCCGCCCCGCTCGAGTTACCCTCTCCTGCTACGGACCGGAGTTTTCTGATATCCCGCTCCTCAGCAGTAACACCCCGCCCGAACACCTCCGGATCGATTGTGGTCTTGACTCGAGTTTCCTACCCTGGCCCGACGACCCGGCCAGCGCCTACTACACCCGGTCCAACCTGCGCGGTCTGCTCCGACTCGTCCACCAACTCGACGAGGTGCTGTCCGTCGAACAGCGCCTCCTCTGGTCCGAATCCGGGGAGAGCTTTGCGGGAAAGCTGGCGGATGCGATCAAGAACCTTTAGTGCTGCAATGGGTTAAGTCAGCCTTCGGCCCCGGTTATCTGCCAGCGTCATCTGCCAGCGTCATCTGCTATGATCGGGGGTGCTTAACGAGTATGATCTGCGGTGTCTCCTTGTCGCGATACCTGATTTCAGGGGATCCGGTAGGCCATTGGCTCCGGGGAGATAGGTAAGTTCGGGAGCTTTTCTAAGGTATTTTGATAGCGTTAGTTTCTAAATGGCCTGAATTGACCCACGTACTATTCTCCCGTTACTATCGAGTCGAGGCTACTACGAGTGATGCTAAGCAGCACCCTAACCATGGAACCAACAGATACCCTGCTTGAACGGGAACCCCCCAAAGCGAAGATGATTCGGGTCGCGATTGCCGACGATCATCCGATTGTCCGGGATGGCCTGAAGAAGCTTCTGGCGCTCGAGGCGGACGTCGAGGTTGTGGGTGAGGCGGGCGATGGTCGCGGCGTCATTGAAATCGTGCAGCAGATGGACCCCGATGTGCTGCTCCTCGACCTCCGGATGCCGAATCTCGACGGACTGCAGGCGCTGCAGACGATCCAGCAGACCAATCGGCGGACCCGGGTCATCATCCTCACCGCCTCGGAAGACAAAAACGAGTTCGTCCAAGCCATGAAACTCGGCTGCTCAGGCATCGTCCTCAAGCAGACGGCCCCGGATCTCATCGTCAAGAGCATCCGGAAGGTCTATTCGGGTGAGATCTGGCTCGACTCGCACACCACCGCGGCTGTCATGCGCCAGTTTGCCACCCCCGGCTCCGAACTCTCGTCTCCGGGTGGCGGCAGCGGCAAACAGAGGGAGCGCTCCCCCCTGAGCGCCCGCGAACGGGAGATCGTGGCGCTCGTCGCCCAGGGCTATAAGAACAAGGAAATGGCCGAAAAGATGTTCATCAGCGAGCAGACCGTGAAGAACCATCTGCACAACATCTTCGACAAACTCGGCGTGTCGGACCGCCTCGAACTAGCCCTCTACGCCATTCACAAGGGCCTCCATCTACAGGGCTAACCCCCGCGTAATCGTTTATCCTGAGGAGCATGCACCGTTTGTGCCTGCTCCTCTTTTTTGTTGCCGCCGCGGCGGGTCAGACCACCTCTCCCCTGCCCCCGGTCAGGGAGCAGGCGGCGATTCAGCAGGAGTGGCTAAAACTGCGTCTCGAGCGCATCCTGCCCCCGCTGCTGCGCAAGCATGGCATCGACATGTGGATCGTTGTCTCCCGGGAGTACAACGAAGATCCGGTCTTCCACTCGCTCGTCTCGCCGACCATGTTCGCCGCCCGGCGCCGTACCATCTACGTCTTCTTCGACCGCGGCCCGGAGCGGGGGGTCGAACGGCTCGCCCTCGGCGGAGGCTCCAACGGCGGCCTCTACGAGGTCTACCGCGACCCCTCGCCCGCCCCCGGCAACACCGTCCGGGAGCTGTGGGGCGACGGCCAGTGGCTGCTGCTCAAGAAACTGATTGAACAGCGCCAACCCCGCGTCATCGGCATCAACATCTCCCGCACCCACGCCTTTGCCGACGGCCTCACCGCCGGCGAACACGAACAGATGCTCGAATCCCTGGGCCCGGAGATCACCCGCCGCTTCCGGCGCAGCGAACTGCTGGCGCTCGAGTACGTCGAGGCCCGCCTGCCCGAGATGATGCCCCTGTACCGCCAATTGATGACCGTCGCCCACGGCCTGATCAGCCGCGCCTTCTCCGCCGAAGTCATCCGTCCGGGCGTCACCACCAACCACGACATCGTCTGGTGGCTCCGCCAGCAGGTGGCCGATCGCAGCCTCGGCACCTGGTTCCAGCCCTCGGTCCGGGTCCAGCGCCAGGCCCGCGCCGCCACCGCCGCCAGCTTTCTGTCCGAAGACGGCCCGGTGGTAATTGAACGCGGCGACGTACTCCACGTCGATTTCGGCCTCCAGGGCCTGCGCCTGAACACCGACACCCAGCACATGGGCTACGTGCTGCGCGACGGAGAAACCGAGCCGCCCGCCGGCATCCGCCGCGCGCTCGACAAGGCCAAACGTATGCAGGACCTACTGCTGGAACGGATGAAGCCCGGCCGGTCCGGCAACGAAGTCCTGGCCGAAACCCTGGCGCAGGTGCTCGATGAAGGGATCCGCGGCACCGTCTACTCCCATCCGATCGGCGACCACGGCCACGGCGCCGGACCGCTCATCGGCCTGTGGGACCGGCAGCAGGGCGTGCCGGGCCGGGGCGATGTCCCGCTCAAGACCGGCACCTGGTTTTCCATCGAGCTCTCGGCCCGCACGCCCGTACCCGAATGGGACGGCCAGGAGCTGTTCGTCGGCATGGAAGAAGAGGCGTGGCTCACCCCGGAAGGCCGGATGCAGTGGGTGCTCCCGCGCCAGGAGCGCTACCACCTGGTCAAGTAAGTCCCCGCCGCTTCCGCCGCTTCTCCTCCTGCCGGGCGAAGGTCGGCGCCAGACGCGCCTCAATCCAGGCAAAGGCCGCCGCCAGGCCAGCGGACTGATACAGCCGCCCGATTTCGGCCTCGACGGCCGACGGCTCGCCCCAGCCACTCAGAAACTGATTGGAGGTCATCCGCGTGTACTTGTCGCCGTCGAGCACACCATCCTCCCGCAGAATCTTCTCCCGGACATAGAGCGCCAGTACGGCATCTCCCAGCCAGGCCTGCTGGAGCAGAACAGATCGATCGTCAAAGCGCGTCATGACCAACGCCTATTGTCGCCTACGGCGGCACCAGCCAGGCGCCCAGCACGGTCCAGGGGCTCGTTTGGAGCGAGAGAGTCTGCACGGCGCCCCACAGGGCCCGCGGCCCGGCAAAGGCCGGCTTGACCGTGTAGTTCAGCGTGAGCGTTAACTGGTTGCCGGACTTGACGGCGCTCGAGCCCTGCGCGCTGATCCGGCAGTAGCTGTTTTCGATCGTATTCGTCCCGCTCAGATCGATCACCGTGGCCTGGCTGCCGTCGCCGTTGTCGGGATACAGAAACAGTAGGTTGGCCGGCACGAAGTAGGCAACGTAGCAGGACTGCCCGGCGTCGAGGGCGCTGTTCATCAGCAGCCAGACGGTTTGCAGATTGTTGGCGTTGGTCGCGTCCTGAAAGGTGGCGGCCAGCACCTGCGAAGCCGTCGAGACCGTGGCCGGCGCCAGCGACTGCGGCCGCGGAAAGCTGGGGGCCGCCTCGGGAATCAGCGCGGCGCCCATCGTCTGCCAGCCGGAGGAGATGTTACTGATCGACTGGGCGGCGGCGTAGATCACCCGGTTCCCGCGGAAAGCGGCCGCGTAGCTGACGGCCAGCGTTAGGGTCAGCGAGTTCCCGCTGCTCACCGCCGAAGTTCCCGCTCCGGAGACCGTGCACTGACCGTTGCTGATACTCCCGGGGCCGCCCGGGGTCAGCGGGCCGATCAACCCCTCGGCCGTCCCGCCGTCCGGCACGAGAAACAGCATGTCGTAGGGCCGCGAGTAGGCCAGGTAACAGGCTCGGGCGCCGTCGAGCGCCCGGTTGATCAGCACATTGACCACCCCCAGATACTCCGCCCCGGCCGGGTGAGAAAACCGGGTGACGACCGTCTGCGCGTTGCCGGCCGGAGCGATGGGCCCGCCGTCGCGGGCGCTGACCGGCATCTGCAGCGGCGAAATCGCCTGGTTGACGGTGAACGTCTGGCCGCCGATGATGAGCGTACCGCTCCGCGCCACACCCGGATTTTCCTGGTAGGCGAACTGTACCGTGTTGCCGGAGACGGTTCCGGTCAGCCACGTCGAGCCGGGGACGACCGGGATCGAGCAACCTGCCCCGGTCGTCACGGTGACCGTCCCGGAGCCGGCCCCGGCCGGCACGCTCGCGCTGGCCGCGCTGAGTTGGAAGGTGCAGGCGAAGTTAGCCGTCACCGTCCGCGGAACGCTCATCCCCACCGTCTGCGGGTTTCCCCCGCCGGTCAACGCACCCGAAAAACCGGTAAAGGCGTAGCCCGGCGCCGGGCTGGCCGTCAGGGTAACACTCGTTCCCAGGCTATGATAGTCATCCGCCGCCGCCGGGTTGGCCGTCAGAATGCCCCCGGCCGGCGGGCTGACGGCGCGCGTCAACTGCAGCCGGACGGCGTAGTTGGCCGTGTAAGAGGCCCCGGTCGGAGAGATCGTAATGCTCCGCGCCGCCGGCCCGCCATCGCTCCAGCCGGTGAACGACGCTTGCTGGCCCGGCCCGTTCTGCGTGGCCGGTGCGTTCAGTGAGATCACCGTTCCGGCGGCCAGTTCAAGGCTGAACGGCGTCGTCCGGCTCTCGCCATTGACGACCAGCTGCAGCCCGGCCGGGACGGTAACGAAGGTGGTCGGCTGCGATCCCGTAAACCGGCGGACGCGCTGGTTCCGGCTGTCGGCCACAAAGACGCGCCCCTGGCCGTCGACGAGCACCCCCCGCGGGTCGTAAAGCGCGGCCGCCACCGCCTCGGCCCCGTCCCCCGAAAACCCGGCCACCCCGGTTCCGGCCACGGTCCGGATCGCTCCGGAGGGGCTCACCTCCCGGATCCGGTGGTTCCCGCTGTCGGCGATGAACAGCCCCCCCGCGGCGCCGACCGCCAACCCGGTGGGGAAGTTCAGCCCGGCCGCCGTGGCCGGACCGCCGTCTCCGCCCGACCCGGGCGCCAGCGTACCCGCTAGGGTGGTAATCGTCCCGCCCGGCCGGAAGCGGCGGACGCGGGAACCGTCGGCCACGTAGAGGTTTCCCGCGCTGTCGACCGCCAGGCCCATCGGACCCGCCAACTGTGCCGCCAGCGCGCTGCCCCCGTCCCCCCCCGTGCCGTAGACGCCCGTTCCGGCCACGGTCGTAATCACCCCGCCACTTACTCGCCGCACCCGGTTGGAAGCATCGGCCAGATACAAAATACCACTCCCGTCCACCGCGATGGCCGAAGGCAACAGGAGCCGCGCCGC
>JADCJL010000015.1 GCA_020247055.1 Acidobacteriaceae bacterium
ACGGTCATGTGGCGCGGTATGTCTCGACTCAATGACATCGAACTTGGCGTCCTCATCGGTGCTGGACTTGTGGGTAACTGAAAGTGAGACCGGACGCTTACGCACCAAGTTCGGATACAAAAAGAAGTCTTCCAAGCGGGCAAAGCACTAGAGTCATTCCGGATTGGATTCAGAGAAAGTGTGGATGCCGCTGAGTTCCACCCCTGTCGTGAAAAGTGTGATGTTGCGAGCAGAACGTTTCCCACAAGACGCACGGTGCAGCGGTTTCGGTATACGTGCCTGCCCGTACGGCGGTTGTCCGCCGTGCGGGCGCAAGAAAGGCCGAAAAAGCACGAAAAGGCGACAGGGCTAGTGCGTATCCTTGTCGGGTACTATCATTAAATCACTGTCAGAGGAGTCAATAGATGCAACCCAGTGAATTTCGATCTGACCTACCGGACGCGGCAATACGATACGGAAAAGGAATGCTGAAGGTGCGGCTGGTATTAGTTGCTAGCATCGTGCTTATGTCAGTTCTGGGTACGGGTTGCAAGAAGTCGTACGCCGATCATATGGATAAGGGTAAGGAGTGTTTCGCGAGTCAGAGATACCAGGATGCCATAATCGAGTATCGAAACGCGATCGCCCTTGCTCCGAATGCGCCGGAAGCCCGCTACGAACTGGGCCTGACATATCTTGCGCTCGGAAACAGCGCCTCCGCGGTCGCTGAATTCAATGGGGTGTTGGAACTTGTTCCGGATCACGTCGACGCGCAACTGAAGTTAGCGACGGTGTTTCTGCGCGGGAACGAAGTGGCTCGGGCTGAGGCTCTAATTGCCCGGGTATTAAAGTCGCACCCATCGAATCCCAGCGCGCATTCGCTCCACGGGCAATACCTTATTCGAAAGGGCAACGTTGTGGAGGGCCTAGCGGAGTTGCGGGAGTCGATCCGTATTGCACCGAACCAAGTGGAACTATATGAGCCTCTGGTAACGTTTCACAGCGGATCGGGGGAGCGTGAGCTGGCGCTGGAAGTGTCCCGGAAGGCTGCCGCAGTCAATCCAACTTCGGTTACAGCGTTGCTAAATCTTGGTCAGCTTTTGTTCCAGCAAAATAAAGTCCAGGAAGCGGAGGCCATCACACGAAAGGCGATTGGGCTCGATAAGAGGCAGCTAAAGCCGCAGCTTTTCCTTGCTCAGATATTGACTGTTACCTCACGGAGCGACGAGGCCGAAAAGCTGCTGGCTTCGCTAAAAGGGTTGGCGCCGGACGATCCAACTGCGTACCGCGCCTTGAGCGTGTTCTACGAAATGACCGGCCAAAGGGACAAAGCCATTACAGAGTTGAAGGTCCTCGAATCGAAGCAATTTCGAGACCTCGTGGTCAAGCAACGACTCGTCGAGAATCTGCTGAGTGCAGGGCGCATCGATGAGGCCGAAAAGGTGAATCGGGTTCTCAAGAAGGCATCTGGAAAGTCGGCTGCTCCGTACTATACGGAGGGTAGGATTCAGCTTGCCAGGCAGCAGTATCAAGCTGCAATTGCCTCTTTCAACGAGGCTATCGCGATCGAAGCGAGTCCCGACTTTTATTACTCCCTCGGTATGGCGCAGTCGTCCTTGGGGCTGTGGAAACAAGCCCGGGACTCGTTTCAAGAGGCAGTGAAGAGAAATCCCCAGAAGGTAGACGCCATTCTCGCGTTGGCGGGTTTAGCGATTGGAATTGGAGACCGCTCGTTTGCGCTACAAACGACAGAGGTCGTGCTGCGCCGCTATCCCCAGTCGACCGAGGCCCAGTTGGTCCGTGCGCAGGCTCTGCTGGCATCGGGCCAGACTGAGCAGGGAGAGGCGCTTCTTCGGGATATACTGAATCGAAACCCATTCGAATTGCCTGCCCTGGGGTTGCTGGTAGACCTTAAGGTAACTCAAGGGAAGGCGGCGGAGATGGACGAACGCCTTTCCGGGTTGGTAAAGGAGCGCTCAAGTACGGCAGAAGTGCACTTCCTGATGGGGATTACCCGCTATGCTTTACGCGATCTAGCGCGGAGTGAAACTAGCTTGAGAGAGGCCATCCGGCTCAAGCCGAATGTGAAGGGCGCGCATCAAGTACTTGCCGAACTGCTTCTGGAAAAGCGGGATCGCGCTGCAGCCAGAAAAGCAATGCAGGTAGCCATCGAGGCGGATCCTGCCAACATTGGGAACTACCTTCGGTTGGTCGAGGAGTACGAGAGGGACAATGACATTAACGCCGCGCTGGCTATGCTCGCGGCCGCCAGAAAGGTTGACCCCTCGTCCCCAATCGTGGCTAATCATTATGCATATTTGTTGGTGGAAAGCGGCGGAGACTTGAATCTAGCTCTTGCGCTCGCCCAAGAGGCGAAAGAGAAGATGCCTGCATCGCCGGAGGTTGCCGATACCTTAGGTTGGGTTTACCACAAGCGGGGAATGCACGATCAGGCGCTTCGCCAGTTCCGGTATGCGATTCAAGTTAAACCTGAGGAACTTGCCTACTACTATCATCTCGGGGAAGTGTACGCAGCCTTGGGTCAGGAGTCTGCCGCAAAGGCAGCCCTTGAGAAATGTGTGGCGGACAAAGGGTTCCCGATTCGAGCGAAAGCCGAGGCAGCGCTCAATAGGTTGAGGCGCTAGAACTGGACCTCTCCCTAACTCATGTGTATGCAGTCGCCAAAGCCAAGCCTTATCGGCTGGGCCGCCAAGACCTTGAGGCAAGACGGCACTGGAGTGTGGACGACAAGATCAGGTTGCTGCGGCTTCATCTGATTGAGAAGCAGGCGATTTTCAAGCTTCCAGTACCACGCAGTCCCAACGAACCTATTGCGATTGAATGGCTTTCGTGCCGAAGTCTGTCGCGCTTGACGGCATGCTCTGTTGCGCAGAAGCCAACGGAGCCGGCTCAACTGGCCTCATTTCAATCGACTCACCCGTAAGTACGTACGGCGCTGCCGGGTTCTTCATCCGTATTCTTAGGAGCGCGTCTTCGCGTCACGATCTTAGGCAGTAGCCGTATGCGGTAACTCTGCACGTACGGATCTGTGCGGGGGCGGTCAGTGATGGCCGTCCCTACCGCGACCTCATTTTCGCGCTAAGCCAAGACACGGGGATACGACGGCCGCTCACCCGTCGATCCCCTACATTCTCCAGGCCGAATCTCCACCGGCCCTCACTGGAAACCTGTGCCGGAATATGCTCGTTCCTGTCTTTGCAGTAAATCTTCCGGATGTTGTTACCGGTTAACGGTTAATTCTGGTGACGCTTAGAAGTTTTGCGTATAGTAACATCATGGATGAACGCTGGCCAGCCAGTGCTATCTTGCTAATGGATGGTGCCGGTTACGGAACGCTACCGGAACAAGGCAACCGGGAGCGTTTGACTGGGACTGTTGCTGACAACTCCCCAGCACGCGAATACGAGACTGTTTCGGGTCTGGCTCGAGTCTTGGCCGTCAAGGGCAGGTTTCTGGAGGAAAAGTACGGAGTTCTCTATCAAGCCCGTCTTCACGAAGCAATGTTCTTTCTGCGCTTGTTCATGCAGCGGGAGCGGATTGACTCGCCCATCATCGCTGCCGTTGTCTTAGGTGTGCGGGGTGACCTGGTGCTCGACGTGGGTGGGGAAACGGTGGATGCGGGAGAGGGCACGTTCCAGTTCCTCGTCCAGGGCGCCCTTTCGATTCTGTTGATTGAGGCCGCTACGGAAAGCCACTCCGCCAAAGGAGTTACGGTCTGTTGATCGACGCCAGTTCCAGAGACCGGATTTCGGCAAACATCGCTCGAAAGCTGCTCACCCACGCCGCTGCCGGCTCTCCCTATCAGGTCCACCTGCTGACCCGCGGTCTGCGTCGCTTCCCGGTCGGCGTGGCTGCACAACCCTCTCTGCTCGACCACCTCTTCTTTCTCAAGGTTTGCCAGTCGATCTTCGTTTGTAGTTCCCCGAAGATTACTCTCGGGCGGTTGCAGGCATGCCGTGAGTCCGTCCGGGATCTCGACAAAAGTGTTTTCGGCCTCTGTGGTGTTGCCATTATGCACGCCGTATACGCCCGCGATTGGCCGGTTGCCCAGGAGTCGTTTCAGGCCGCCGCGGAGTTGGCCCTCCGCTCCGCCATCCCCTTTCTGCTTGAGGCCGTGGCCGGCCTCAGGGAACGATTCCTCCTTCTGCCGCGGGATGGCTGCGGCGTCCGTGCGACCGGAAGTGCCAAGGACCTTCTCTGGCAGGTGAATCTCGCCGAAGAACACTTCTGCGCCGGCAGGCTCCGCGACTCTCTGAAGCTGGCCGACCACCTAGAAGCGAACTTTCCCAGTTGCGGCTGGGCAAGTACCCTCCGCGTGCGGAATCTGCTCCTTGCTGGTCGAATCAAAGAGGCTCATCGATACCTGCGTGAGGTCGAACCCGGTGTTATCCCCGCCGGCGAAGCCCTCGCTTGGGAGACCTTGCTGCATGGTTTGGCAACCCAGTGGCGCGGCCGGAATCCCTTCTATCCATTCCCAGGGAACACAAACCATTATCTTCGCTTACCTTTCTTCTTCCAGGGCCTGATCTCACTGTTCCGTGGCGATGATGACGCCGCTAGACGACAATTCGAGCAAGCCGTCATGCTCAGCGAACCAGCGGCGCTCATGCATAACTTCGACCCCCTCCTGCGCGCAGGCTATCATCTACAAGCGCGCGAAGCTGGAGGCAGCCCATAGGCTGCGGTCGCATCCCTCGATCCCGGAAGCCTTATCCCAACCGCGGCCTCCCCGGACTCGGCCTGCTTGTGCAAGTCTTGATCTCCAAGGGGGTACCCACCCATAAACGTTAACCTACGGATTGCATCTGGGGTCGGTTTCGGCTACCGGAGACCATGGGCATGGACACAACGGTGGGCGGTGGGGAGTGGGTGGTACTGAGGCGATGCCATCCCGAAGGATGGGAAGAAGAAGCCCGCCGAAGCGGTGCGTTGCGCCGGGGGCGCGGCGTGGACGGAGTCGAATCGCTTTTGTGTGTCCTTCTGATGCACCTGTTGATCGACCGGTTGCTCGCTGGCCGGAACAACAGCGCGTGCGCGGACGGCGGGCCTGGCTCGGTCGAGCGCCGTGGCCACATTCAGTCGGCTGCAGGCCTCCGAGGAATGGCTGCGCTGGCTGGCCGCCGAGCAGCGGAAGTTGTGTGGGCGGTTCATTTAATGACTCTGCAGTGTGATTTCTTCACAATTACCGACTACAGCGGTCGAGAGTCGGAGCAACGCTTACCGATCGAGAACGGTGATATCGTTCTGGCAGACCGCGCCTACCCAAACGCCGCCCGTATCGTGCATGGCCTGGGGGCCGGCGGTGACGTCCTGTTCCGGCACAATTGGTAAACGCTGCCTTTGCTTACAGAAGACGGACGCAAGGTGAATGTCTTGGCCGCGTTCCGCTGTTTGAACGTAGGCTAGACCCAGGACCTGCCCTGCTGGGCGCTACCTGCCAAGCGAGAGGCCATCCCGGGACGGCTGATTGCAGTCCGACGGGGCGCTACGGCCACCCAGGCGAGTGATCCGGAAGATAAAGAATGGAACTCCAAGCCAACAAAAAGCAGAGAGACGTTCCCAAACAGCGTCGCCAGGGCGCGCAGATCTTCACGATTTGGACCAGTTTGCCAGAGGAGACGCCGGCCTCGAGGGTCTTGAGCTTGCTGGCAAATCGAATTAAGCTTCAAGCGGATGAAGTTGCTCCTCAGGCTTGGCCATCTGCCGAACAAGGACCCCGCCAGCGCCCGAATCTGGTCACACGGGAGACTGCTGGCCAGCCTTCTGGTCGAACGAATGATCCTGGCCGCCGAGGCTACTTCCCCCTGGGGATAATGAATCTCGAGGCCCCCCAAACCTTCGCGCCGAACTAAACACCAAATTCAGATCCGGATATTGCAACTGTATACGTGGAGCGTCATACAATGGGATGCGTAGTACATACTATTTTGGCGACGTGCGCTTGGTGCACAATCGCCTACCATGGTGCAGATGGATATCCTAATCGCCGACGACGACGAACCTTCCCGCCTGTACCTCGAATTAGTACTGCGCTCTCTTGGGCACTCACCAACGGCCGTTGCAGACGGTACCGAAGCTCTCTCCGTCTTGGAATCCTTCTCATTTGACGTGATTCTCCTCGATATCGAGATGGCAAATCTCGGTGGACTCGCAACAGTCCGCCTCATCCGAAACCATCCCGCCATGCAGGACCTCCCCGTCTATGCCATCACCGCCAATACGGCCGAAAGTCGCTTGGCCGAAATAGCGTCGGCCGGCTTCCACGCAGTTCTTTCCAAACCGTGCAGACCGGAGCAACTCCAACTGCTCCTCTCCGGACAACTCGGCGCCTTGCCGGCCGCGTCACCGCGCAGCATAACCGACCAAACACAATCCAACCGCTTCCGCGAACTCCTTGCCGCCTCCGGCGTTTGCGCCGAACCAATCATCCGCCGGACCCTTGACGCCGTCGACCTCTGGATCGAAAGCGGCCCCTTGTGTCAGCCGGATAGCCAAACGGCGGCCCACTCGCTCGCGGGCTCCTGTGCCGTCATCGCGGCCGCCGCGCTCAGTGCCGCTCTCCGGCACCTCGAAGATCTCGCGGTCAACGGCCAATCCCAGGAATGGGGTGCCGCGCTCTCTGCCACCGCGAACCTTCTGCGCGAAACCAGACGGGAGTTAATCTCGTCGCGATGCACCCAACTTCCCCGGCAGCAACACTGAAACATCATCCTTCAGGCGGCTGAGTAAACTCATCGCTCGCTGGGTGTCTGACGCCAGGCCGGCCTCCTCTAGCTCGTCCGCCAAGCGGCGCCATTCAGGAAACTCGAAGATGCTGCCCGAACCCTTCAACTGGTGAGCAAACTCGAGAACCTCCCCGAAACTGCCGCGCCCCAACGCCGCCGCGGCACGCCCTACCCCCCTTAAAATCCCTTCCAAGTACGCCGGTCGCAGGCTCGCCATCTGCTCGCTCAGCGCCTGCGTCGATATCGGCGCTCGCGCCCGGTCGCTCGCCGGCAAAACCCGCTCCACCAACAACGCCAAGCTCGCAGCAGACTCCGGCATCGGCGCTGCCACCGTACCCCTCACCCTAGGCAACTGCTCGTTCATCCACCCCAAGCCCAACAAGAGTAGTCCAGATCCCGGCCACGCCGCCTGCAACTGCAAAGCGAACTGGATGAATTCCGCCGAAGGGTGCTCCGCCGCGCAAATCACCACGTCACCGCCTACCCACCCAGTCGGCTGGACAAAACCTTCGCCCGGCGAAAAAACTTCGCCTCGGGCCGCGGGAAGAAAACGGGCAAGACGCGCCAGCGTCAGCGGAGCATCCGCGATAATCACCAACTGCATTTCCACCCGCAACTGCTGCCGCACCACCGCCAGCAGATTACTTGGACGCACGGGCTTGACCAGGTATAGGTCCGCCCCGGCCGCCAACGCTTCCATCTCGTAAACTCGATGGCTGTGGGCACTCAGCACGAGCACGGGCGTTCGACCGAGCCTTTTCTTCTCTTCCATCTCTCGAAGCCGCCTCACCACTTCGACACCGCTGCCATCCGCCAGTTGAATATCCATCAGAACCAGGTCAAAGCGCGTCTGCTCAACTAACCGTGCCACCTCTCCCACCGTCGCCGCCGCAGCCACTCTGTAACCGGCGCTCTCCAACAAACGGACCATATGAAGTTGCGCCGCCGAATGATCCTCCGCCACCAGAATCTCCCGCGCTCGGGCCGGGGCCAAGCCTACCGGTCCACCTGCCGGTGCCCGGTCAGCACCCTCCTCCGCCGTCACTCCATCCAACCGCCGCCGCGCCGCGCGCAATCGGGACGGCGTGAATGGCGAGACCAGAACAGCGGTCTCCTTCCCCCGCAACGACTGCGTATCTTGCCGTAGCCACAGTACTTTGGTCTCCGCGTCGGGCTGCCAGCCGTGCAAAGCGGCCCACTCCTCATCCACCACAACCAAGGAAAACCGGGACACATCCCGCGGCCACTCCTCCAGCCTCGTGCAACCCAGCACCCGCAACCCAACCGACCGCAGCAACCCCATCTGGGGCCTAAGACGCTCCGGCAAGCTTGCCAGCAGCGCCTCACCTGCGTCCTCGGTAGCCGGCGGACCGGTCACCGCCGGCATAGCCGGAAGGTTCAGAGTGAATACAGCCCCCTCACCCATTTGGGAATTCACCGAAATAGTGCCGCCTAGCCAGTGGCTGATTTCGCGCGAAATCGTCAACCCTAATCCGGCTCCTCCCTCCCTTCTTCCTCCGGGCCCCTCCACCCGGTAGTCCCTTTCCCGGTAGCCCGCCTCAAAGACCCGCCTCTGCGCGGACTCCGAAATCCCCGGTCCCGTATCAACCACCGAAAACCGGAATGCCGCCCCCCCATCTTCCCAACGCCACTCCAACCGCAACGTCACGGTACCGCGATCAGTGAACTTCACCGCGTTCGCCAACAAGTTGACCAAGATCTGACGAATCCGATGCGGATAGCCGCGTACCGGAGGAGGCAGTCCTGGCTCGATCGCGCAATACAACCCCAAGGATTTCTTCGCCGCCATCGCCAGCACACTATCCATCGCGGCTTCACACAGCCTCGCCGCATCAAACTCCTCCAGACCTCCCTTTCGCTCCTCTCCTTCCACGCCAAATTCATCCAAGAAATGGTGTGAAAGCTCGAGGAGCCACAGCGCGTTGCTCGAAATTGAATCCGCCGCCTCGCGCAACTCCGCGGCCAGCGGCGCCTCGCCAATCTGTTCCGCTAGCGCCTGGATCTCCAGCAGCGGTGTTCGAATCTCGTGCCCGACCTCGGCCCCCCACTCCGCCCTCGCCCGGTTCGCCGCCCCGATCGGCCCCGCCAACTGCCGGCTGAGCGGACTGCCACCTCGGCCCATCCGGATTTCCCGCCCTACCGCAATAAACCACGAGCTCCCGCCTGCCTCCCACCGGTCAATACGAACCTCGATGGCAAATAACTCTCCCCCGAAACCTTCCAGCCAAAGCGCAAAACTCCTCGGCGTCGCCTCCCCGCTCGAAGCCAGTAGAACTCCCAGCAATAATCCATAGGAACGCTGCTTAAAGGCCGGAAAGAATCTGCTAACCGGCTGCCCGATCATCCCGACCTGCGGAGCGGCCAGCCGCTCCCGCGCAGTCTGGTTGGCGTACCGGATAAGCCCAGCCATATCGAACACCGCTACGAGCTCTTGGGCCACATCGGCCACCGACCCCACTCCGCTCTTCTTCTCCGGCGCCGCCATGCTCTACTACCTCAAACTCCTGCCATCTATAGGGCAAAGTTGGACCGCTGCCTCCGAAGACTCCGGCTTCTGCCCCAACAGTCCGTGAAAGGCAGCCGCGCCAGCCGGTTGCAACCCTCCTCCGAAGCCTTGCTGAAACCTCCTCTCGGGCCCACCTCCGCAATCGTATCGACTTATCCATGTTTTCCCGTGCGAGCAGTCACTACATGCGCCCAGGAAAAAGCCGAAAACAACACCCATACACCCCGCTCCACAGAGATCCCCCTCCCCATAGAGATCGCCCGTCCAACGCAAGATGGATTTCCAACAATCGTGGAATCGTTTTCCGAATAAACTAGCTGCGATCGAGGCAGCAAAACGGAGGATTAGGACGGGAGGCGGCGGATCTCCCAAATGACCGGAGCGCACCCTCGCTCGCCCGCACCGACCAACCCGAGGAACTAAAGAAGAACTAATACTGAAAAACACAACTGTCCTGGATATCTTGCTACAACCTGAACTGGCCAATTACGCAAAGCCGTCAAAGGCTGATGCTATCAGCCGGCGCTTACGTAAAATCAGCCCAAAAGCACTGCGATCTACACGCAATCGCCAAGAATGGTTACTCATACTATCGGCTTGCGAGAGGTCCGGCTAGTTTTCGGAAAGAATGCCGCGTTGCAGCGCATAGCGCACCAGTCCCGCAATCTCATGCACCCCCAGCTTCGCCATCAGACGCGCTCGGTGACTATCTGCCGTCTTCGGCGAAATCGCAAGAAGACCCGCGATCTGCTTTGTACTGTGACCTTCTGCAATCAACTTCAAGACCTGGCTCTCCCGGAGCGAAAGGATCTCTCGCTCTTCGGGATTCTGGCGGTTCTGCATCCATTGCACAATCAAATTGGTCATAAAGCCGGCACTAACGTACAACTCCCCAGCACTTACCTTCCGCATCGCTATTTCAATATCAGCAAGCGATTCCGACTTCAGAATGTAGCCCTTCGCGCCAGCCTGCAAGGCCTCTCGCAGGCATCCCTCGTCAGTCCGGCACGTCAAAAACACCAGCCGCGTCGAGGGCAAAACGTTCTGCAACTCCCGTGCAACATCCAACCCATGCATCTTGGGCATGTTCACGTCCAGAAGAATCATCTGGGGTCTTCGCTCCACGGCCAGCTTCACAGCCTCCACCCCATCCAGCGCAACCCCCACGACCTCGTAGTTGTGCTTATTAAGCACCATCTGAAGACACTCGTTAAACATCAAATGATCGTCTGCAATTAAAACTTTACTCATAACACTACCTTTTACTGGAGTGACCTGGCGTAATCTTCGAAAATACCTTACTCCCTACAACCTGGGAGGAGTAAGAATCCCTACGAAAACACCCCTCACCTCCTTATCCCCTCAGCGTCTTCCAACTCCAGGAGTTTGAAATCGTTAATTAATAATCATAAAGATACCCCGATCCTGCTAGATGAATCAATACTATCGACGGGATAAAATCCTGAATGCACTGCATCGTATTTCGCAACCAACACCGGATAGCTTTCTTAGGGATCCGCGGGCCGATTAGTGAATCGCCATTTCTTAAAGACTTCAGCGGGCGGCCAGATTCCCGGTCGGCCGCGCCCGGCCGAAATGACCCCGCTCCGGGCGACAACCCGCCCATTCACCTCGGGATCATTCAACAAAACTACCGGCCGGTAGCTCCCTCCCACCACGGACGCAATGGTGGAGACTTGCCCAACAAAGCGTCCAAACAGCCCCGCATTGTTCGCTTGCAAGATCATTACTCCTAAATCCTACCACTTTTATGGATATAAAAGTCCGGAAATCGCACCTTGGTTTCTTCTCCAACAATCCTCCTCTCCTTGCGCCCCAACCGCCGGACCAGCACCTCCAAACGATTCCGCCGAACCGGTGCCGTCGAAACGACTCGTGCCTCGCCTATTCCCGACCTCCCGCCTATGCCCTGCGAAGCGGCGCACCCGGCGCTCAGCCAAATCCTCTCCCATGCTAAGCAATCCGCAAACCCTTTCCCGCTGGGCGCCAGATCCTCTCCCGGCCAACCCCTCCTCCCTTACCCGACTTCGCTAACCTGAAGGGAACAGCGCCCAACTACCTTACGCCCACATCATGCCACCCCCGAAATCCCCTCTGCGTGCGCCAATCGGGCATCCATCCAGCCTCCTGCGGAATGAGGAGTTCGATCTCCTTCTCGCCGTCACCGAAGCACTGACCAGCTTGACTGACTCCACTGGCGCCAATCGCGCCAGCATCGACTGGCTTCTCGACCCCGCCCTGCCCGCTGTAGTCCGCGGCGATCTCAATGCCTTTCAGCGCAACCTGAATCAACTCGGAGTCACGGCCCTCGCATCCACCAAACGGCGTCCGGTAGCGATTGATCTTCAATGGATCCCCTCCCAGCCTCCCGGCTCCCACGGCTCTATCTCTTGCCGCCTCACCGGCCCGGCCCCAGACCCTTTGCGCCCTGCGAGCCCCACTCCCCTGGCCTCCGCACCCGGGATGACCCTCACCCCGGTCACCGTTATCCGTCAAACTCCAGCGCCTAATGGACTTCATGTCATCCTGGTTGGCTCACCCTCCCGAACCCGCGACTGTCTGGCGTCATTCCTGCACCTGCGCGGCTACTCCGCAACGCTCTGCGAAACTCTTCCCGCCAACGCCCGGGAACCTGCCTGGCTCCTTATCGAAGGCCGTTCCGCCTGTGGCCCCGGCGCCGCGACTTCTGCCCGCCTCTGGGAGAGAATTCGGGCCGGGTGGCAAGTCGCTATCTATGGCGGCGTACCCACCCATCGCGCCACTTGCCTGCAGCATTTACTGCTGGACGTAGTCCGGCTACCCGATCCGCCCGCCCCCCAACAACTGCTCGATCTGTTTCCAGCAAAGTCTACCGTCCCTGGGTCGCCGCGCATCCTCATCGCCGAAGACAGCCCGGAAAATCGCCTCGTCCTCCGGCTGCAGCTGCGGCGCCTCGGCTGTTCCTTCCGTATCGTTCCGGATGGTGCCGCCGCCTGGGCCGCCCTTCAGGAAGATCGGTTCTCTGTCGCCATCCTCGACCTTGGTCTCCCCGAAGTTGACGGCTTCACCCTCGCCCGTCGCATTCTTGCGGAAATGGCTTCGCCGCCCGCCTTGGTTGCCCTCACCGCCAACCTCACCCCCGCCCAGCAAACGCGCTGCGCCAAAGTCGGCTTTGCCGAAGCGTTAGCGAAGCCGCTCAAGGATGTCGATCTGGCCCGAATTATCGGCCTTACGGCGGCGCCTCCAACCGGCTGGGACGACAACGGCGTCTGGTCTGTCCGAAACTTCACGGCGCTGGTTGATATTTGTGGTCCCCGGGCCGACGACATCGTCAGCCTCGCCCTCGCGGAAATCGACGCCTGGCTGGCTTCCTCGCCCCAACTCCGGAACGCTTCCGAGATCGCCCGCATCACCCATGGGCTGCTCGGAAAAGCTCTCCTGATTGGCGCCGCCGAGTTGGCCGCCCACTTGAAGCAGATCGAAGAGTTGGCCCTCGCCGGCTCCGCCAACCTTGCTTCCGCCCTCACCCTCGCGGAGGAATCGCTCCAACGCAGCCGCCACGAACTCATCGCTCTGCGCCGCCACGTCCTATCTCGCCCTGCTTTAGCCGGTAGCGCGCTCGAACCCGGATCTGGCAAACTGAGCGCCTGAACTTCGGGCTCGCCAACAACCAAGCCCGAATGCTTTACACTTTGGGATGCCCGATTATGCCGGCTTGCTCACGGCAATACGGATAAGCTGCGTCAGCGCTTACTACAGCATCAGCGGCCTCACCGCGTTTTTTGCCGCCGCCCAGATTCCGATCATCGCCATGGGAACCGCTCTCGAAGTCGGCAAAGACTTGAACATCGTCCGGTTGCGGCTTAACGTCGTGGGCTCCTTCATGAAGCACTATCTGACGGGCAGCTTCATCATCTCGCCATTGATCACAAGCCGGGGTGTTGTTGGTTTTCTGGGCAAAGCTCATCTGGACCAGGCGGCACCCTCCGCGCAACTCCAGGCCGAAGTGATCCTCCTCGACGAACAGATCCAAACCGAGCGGGGCAACATCGTGGCCAACAAACTGGTCCTGTCGCCAATGGACAGCAGTGTAACCGAGATCCTCACGCGAAGCCAGGATGAGCGCGGCGCCGAGCGGGCCGTCCAGTTGCGGCGTGGTCAGCGGGAGGAACGGGCAACTGTCGTTGTCGGAAACCTCATCTGAAGGTTTGATCGGCCGGGATTCACAGCCTTTGGGGGGCTTTGAGGGAGAGCCTTTGGACTTCACTCGCCCGGCGTCTTCGGCTGACAATACCCTTCGCGCGATGCAATCGGGCCGCGCAAGGGCAGGGGCCGATGCGAATGGAATCGCGCCGAAGTTGCCTTTATGCGGTGCGACGCTCGTACCGATGATGGAGTCCGCCGACCTCCGGCATCGCAACCACGCGCCCCGTGTCCGCCGATCGCACGGGGCGAGCCTCCGGAGAGTCCTTCTCCAATCCCAGGTGCGTCCGGCTCTGATGATAGTAGTCCCCGAAACATTGCAAGTGATGGGACAGGCTTCGTTCGCCGAGCACAATTACGTGGTCCAGGCATTCGCGGCGGATGGTACGATGACCCGTTCCAGATAAGCTCGGCGCCAAGGAGAACGCGGTGCCGACGGCAGTTTCCGTCGATTGGCCAGAACTCCTCGTTTGCCTCGGAATGAGTCCGTAACGCAAAACCGGCGGCTGAGTGTTCAGCCGCCGGGATGGTTGCTTTCGGTTTCCGCGCTGTACCCGCTACCACTGGAAGCGGCCGACAACAACGTGGTGCATGCGGGCCGTGCCGATGTCGGAGAAGCTGCCGCGGCCAATGCCGCCGAACCGTCCGAAGGCGGCGATGGCCTGCAGGTTATACGTGCCGCCCGGATCAGCCAACTGCGGCTCTTTGGTCGGGTTATTGCAATCCCAACGGATGATAAAGCGGACGCGTTCGGTGATGACGAAGTCCTTTGAGATCGACAGCTGGGTCCAGCGCAGCCCGGGCGACTCGACCACATTGCGGCCAAGGGTACCAGGGGTGAACGCCGCCGGATAGGCGAAGGCGTTCACGTTGAAGTAGGAGTTCTGGGCGGCAAGCGGGAAGCGCTGGCCAACCGAGTAATCCTTCACGACCATCTGCTCGGCAGGAAGAACCGCGTTGGGCCGGACCATGCCGGGCAGGTACCGGTTCGGGCTGCCGGCGGCGGTGATCATCATGGGCGGACCGCTCTGGAAGGTCTGCGTCCAGGCGAAGTCCCAGTTGCCGAAGGCGTGGTTGAGGAAGCCGCCGCGGTTCATAAATTTCCTCCCTTTTCCAAACGGCAGTTCGTAGGTCATGACGCTGACGAGGCGATGGCGGATGTCGTAGTTCGCGCGCCCTTTCTCTAGCGAGCGGTTGTACCAGGTGATACCGGAACGGCCGCCGTCGTCGTCGCCGTCATTGAGCGTTTTGCCGAACTGATAGAACGTGTTGAGCGCCATCCCCTGAGCAAATCGGCGTTCGACGCGGAAGGTGGCTGAGTGGTGCGAGTTGTGTCCGTAGTTGGCGTAGTGCTGAATCGACCCAAAGTTCGGGAACGGCTTGTAGTTCTGCACGGCGTTGAAGACCTGGTTGAGAACAACCGGATCGCGGGAGATATCGAGCGGGACGACGTTGGTATCCCAGTTGTTCAGCAGGCCAACGCCGGATGAGCCCTGATAGGTGGTTTCGATGAGCCACTTCTGGGTCAGCTGATGCTGGAAGCCGCCGGACCACATGAGAACGTAGGGCAGGCGCATGTTGGGGTCGTACCAAGAGGCGTTGCGGCCGCTGTAGTTGGTGCCCTGGAAGGGCACGCTACCATCGGAGGCGATGGGGAAGCGGATGGCGCCGGGGCCCTGCGAGAGGAGGAAGGCGTGCCGGGGGTCGCCGGGCGCCGCCTGGACGTTGGCCGTGGCGATGTACTCCTCAAAGTTCTGGCCGAGGCCGTTGGTGAACAGGTCGACGTGATACATGCCGAAGCTGCCGCGGAAAACGGTTTTGGGCGAGAAGTTCCAGGCGATGCCGAGGCGGGGCTGGAAGTTATTCAGGTCGCGCTTCGAGAGCAGGCCGGCGCCGTGCAGGATGGCGCCTTTGCGACCGGTGAGGGGGTCGGTGGCGTTGGGATCGAACTGCGACTGCTGGCCGTACTTGGTCGAGAAGGGGGACTCATAGCTCCAGCGCAGGCCGGCTTCGACCGTGAGATTACGGATGGGCCGCCAGGTGGTTTGGGCATACCAGCCGTGGGACCACCATTGGGGGAGCCAAGTGGCGGCGTTCTGTTGGAAGATGCCCTGGCCGACGGTGCCGAGCAGGAAGCTGGCGAAGGGGTTGCCCGTGTTCGGGGTAAACGGCAGCTCGGTGCCGGCCATGCGGTACTGCCCGGAGGGCAGGGTGGCCGAGAGGGAGTTGTAGCGGGTTTTGATCATCTCATACCCGAACTTGAGGGTGTGCTTGCCGGTGACCTTGGTGAAGTTGTTCTGGAAGGTGAAGTCCTCAGCGACGTCCACGGACCGGCCGCCGGGGCCGAAGCCGTAGAAGCGGCCGCCGCCGGAGTTCTGGAAGTCCGGGAACGTTTCGTCGGAGACACCGGGGATGCCGAGTTGTTTCGCCCATCCCTGGCCGAAGCTTTCCGGCACGCCGCGATTCAGACGGCGGTTGAAGCCAAGCCGCATTTCGTTGATCATCGTGGGGCCGAAGGTGTAGGTATCAGAAATGGCGATGTTGCGTTGATCGAGGGGGCGAACGAAGACGTTGCCGTAGAGGACTTCGGTGAGTTCGCGGACCGGGCGTTCTTCGCTGCGGTGGCGGACGTGAGAGTAGCGGCCGAAGATGCGATGGTTGGTGGAGAACTGGTGGTCGATCTTGGCGTCGAACCGCATGAAGTTGTAGCCGCCGCCGGCGTTGTAGGTGAGATTGTTGACCGGGCCGGTGGGCTGAATGGTGCCGGGGTCGGACTGCTCCTTCCAGGGTTTCAGGCTGAGGACCTTGCGCGCGACCGGGTCATACAGCGACTGGGGAATCTGGTTGCCGGGGAAGGGGTCGCGCACCCAGTTGCCGTTCACCTGGCGGGTGGTGAAGGGGTTGTAGACGGGCAGGCCGCGGCCGTTGAAGTTGAAGTTGCCAGCGTACATTTCCGGGCTGGGGACACTGACGATGACGGTTTCGCTCAGCTTTTCATAGTGCTGCTGGAAGCCGCCGAAGAAGAAGGTTTTGTCCTTGATGATCTTGCCCGAGGTGGTGGCGCCCCATTCGTGGTAGTCGAACTGGCCGGTGCGGGGGAGTTGTTCGAGGAAGGCGCGGTGAATCAGTTTACCGTTGGTGTAGCGGTCTTCAATGTTGCCGTGGAACTGGTTGGCGCCGCTTTTGAAAACGACGCTCAACTGGCCGCCGGCGGAGTGGCCGAACTCGGCGGGGGTACCGGTGGTCCACATTTTGAACTCCTGAATGGCGTCGAGTGAGGCGATCATGGTGCGCTGGAAGTCGCCCACCTGGCCGACGGCGGGCTCTTTGCCGCTAATGCCGTCCATCGAGTAGCCAATGGCGCGCTGGCGCTGCCCGACGGCGTGCTGGCCGTTGATGTTGGTCATGTTGGGCATGTAAAGAAGGACGCGGTGGACGAACTTCTGCATGACGGGCAGCTTTTGCACGACGGCGCCATCGAGCACCTGGCCGGAGCCGGCGGTTTCGGTTTCGAGCAGTGGCGGAGTGGCGTCGACGCGGACGGAATCGGTGACGCTACCCACTTCAAGGGTCACGTCGATGCGCGGCGATTCGTTGATGCGGAGCACGAGTCCGGACCGCACGAAGCGTTTGAAGCCGGCGGCTTCGACGGTGACGTCATAGTTGCCCGATGGCAGATTCGGCACGTAGTAGGCCCCGGCGGCGTTGGTCAACCCTTCGTAAATGAATTGCGTTCCGAGGTTGCGCACCGCGACCTTAGCGCTGGCGACCATGGCGCCGGACGAGTCGCTGACGTTGCCGACGACGGTGGCGGTGCCGGTGGATTGGGGAAGAGCCGAGTGGGCGGCGAGAAAAAGGATGAGAGGGATGCGAATGTTCATGAGCCTCCTGGCTGCACGGCTGACCATCATACAGCAGGAGGGCGAGGTTGTGCCCGGGGTGGGCGCTCCGGCGGAAGTTTAGCGCACGCAGCCGCGCACGGGGGCGCCGTCGAAGCGGGTGGCCGTGAGGCAGCCTTGCGCGGCGCCCGGGAATGCCATCTCCCGGTTTCCGTTGCGTAGCGCGAAGCCGCGGGGAGCCTGCCCGTCGACGCGGACGGTGGAGGGATCGATCTGGCTCGCCAGCGCTCCGCGGACGGTCAATTGCCCGTCGACAACGGCCACATCGGCTTCGAGATGGGCGAAGACCTGCACGTTCAAATCGGCGCTCTTATTCCAGGTTTCGCCTCCGGCGACAAACTCGCTGGCGAATTTACCACTTTTGTCATAGAGGAAGAGCTTGCCGTCGGCGCCATCCTGGCGACCGGCGCTTTTAGCGGCGTTGGCGCCGTGGGTAAACCACGGTTGCCCGTCCCGTCCGGCGCCAAGACTGCCGAAACGGTAGGTCCGACCGCCTTCCGCGGCGAACTGCAGGTTTTCGAAATCCAACTGCCAGATGCGGTAGTGCGCTCCGAAGTCGTCATAGAGCGGAGCGCCCTCCATGACCCCGTCGAGAATACGAAGGTTGGCCGAGCCGGCGTTGCTGCCCGGGGCGAGATCGGCCGTGGCGATTGCCGTTAAATCGCCTTCGGCGGGGCCGGCAAAGAGTTGCACCTTCGAGTAGAAGTCGCCGAGCGTCGCCGGGTCGATGCCCTTGGCGCCGGGGACCGCCCAAAGGCGAATCCGGTCAACGACCCACTTTTCGCCGGGTTCACCCAAACGGAATTCATCGGCTACGAAGCCCTGTTCGTAAAGGGTCCAGCGAACGTTACTGCGCTCGGCGATGCCGGCCGCGTTGTTCCAGTTGGCTTGCGGGAGGCCGCGATCAACGACGAGGGCCGTGGGATCGGCCCCGACGGCGGCCAGGGCTGCAGCGGCAAACAGGGTAACCAGCTTCATGTCTTTATCCTATCAATTCAGTCCGCTAACTTTTCCCTGGCTGGTGCTGATGGTGCGTAGGCCGAAGGGGAGAGGCACCGGCTTGGTCGTATCGTACTTTTCTTTTTGCCGGGCGGCGACGACGGCGATCATCTGTTCCACAACAAAAGCGGGAATGCGCACGCTTTCAAACGCAGCCTTTTCGACCGAAAAGGTGGCCGCGCCATTGGCGGGTTGGAGGCGGACATCTACCTGCACATCCCGTTTGCCGCTCAGGATGGGTCGCAGCAGAGCGGGGACCGTGCCAGGACGAAGCTTTTCGACGGCGTCGAAGTCGATGGTGACCAGGGTGGCTATGTAGTTACCCGGGTAGAACTGGACGCGCATGTTATCGAGGCCGGGCCGGGGATTGACTACGCGGGCGTGGCGCAGATACTCATTGACCTCGGCGTCGGTGAGCGAGAAGCCGACTTTGGGAACCGGTTGGCCGGCGGCTTTCGCACCCTGAGCCTGATTGAGGCTGTTAAAGAGATCGAGCACCTTGGTTACGGCCGGTGATTGGGCCTGGGTGGCACGGGGCAGCAGCAGAAGGAGGAAAAGGAGGAACCGCATCTCCTACTATCTTGTGCCAAGTCTGCCCCGGACGGCGAGTGGGTTAGCGAACTTTGGCCAGACGAATCTCATCCTCGATCTCGTAGATCTTATCTTCGAGGTTCTTGGTGGGGGCGCCGGCGGCCCGGGCTGCCTCGAGTTTCTTCTGGGCAGTCGCCAGGCGTTTTTCAAGAGGTCCCGGTTTGGTGGCCGGGGCGTTGGCTTCCGGGGCGGCGGCTGCCGGACTGGGGGCGGCAGCCTTGGTCTTCCGGCCGCTGCCGGCTTTGTAATCGAAGCTGGTGACCCCGGCCGGCAGCCTAAGGGCAACGCCGAAATCGGCGCGGTACTCTTCGGCGATTTGAATGGCTTCGGTCAACAGGTCGCGGTAGCGGGCTTCCATCGCTCGCATGGCTTCGGCGCGCAAGCCCTCTCCCTGCTGCTTCCAGCGTTGGTACTCGGCAATGACGTCTTTCATTGTTGATTATGGTACCCCGTCAGCGGGCGCCCGGGCGTCCGGCCGGGCGCGGACAGCAATCGATGGGGCAGACGCTGGGCCGGGGCGGGAGCAGGCCGATCGATAGCGGCGGTGCGTCGTGGAGATACTCGTTAACCAGCTCGCGGACCATGGTGACGAAGCGGGGGTGGGTCCCGGCCGTGGCCGCGCGGAGGAAGGGCAGTTCCAACTCTTCGGCCAGGTGCCTGGCTTCGTAGTCGAGGTCGAACATCACCTCCATGTGGTCGCTGATGAATCCAATCGGCTGGACGATGACGGCCGGGGTGCCGGCGGCCTTTTCGGCCCGCAGGGCATCGAGAATGTCGGGCTCGAGCCACGGCTGGGTGGGCGGGCCGCTACGGCTCTGGTAGACGAGATCCCACGAGGCAACGCCGGCGCCCTCGGCCACCAGACGGCAGGCTTCTCTCAACTGGCCGGCGTAGGCGCAGGTGTCGGCCATGGCGTTCGGGATACTGTGGGCGGTGAACAGCAATTTGGCGGCGGGCAGGGAAGCGGCGGCGGCGCGGGCGCTTTCGATCATCACCTCGATGAAGCCGGGATGATTGAAGAAGCGGCGGATGGTAGTGATCTCGATGTCCCCGACGGCGGCCACGGCATCGGCGATGTTTTCGCGATACTGGCGGCAGCCGCTGTAGGAGCTAAAGGCGGAGGTAGGGAAGGCAAGGGCGCGCCGGACGCCGGCGGCTTTCATCGCGGCGACGGTGTCCGTCAGGTACGGGTCCCAGTTGCGGTTGCCCCAGTAGAGCGGTAGGGTGAGGCCGTGGGCGGCGAAATCGGCCTGCACCGCGGCGAGCAGTTCGCGGCAGTGGCCGTTGATGGGGCTGACGCCGTCGAAGTGATAGTAGTGCTCGGCGACTTCGAGCATGCGTTCGTGCGGGACGTTACGGCCGCGCAGAACGTTTTCAAGGAAGGGAATCACGTCCTCGCGCTTCTCGGGTCCGCCGAAGCCGACGAGCAGGAACGCGTCAAATTTTTGATCTGTCATTTTCTTCTTCTTTGAAGGATGCCGGGATGCCGGTCCGGTAGCTAGGATATTCGAGGGTGATGCGGAGGCGGGCCCGAACGGCGGCGCCGTTGACGCGGCGGTCGGCCCGGCGGGTTTCGTCCAGGGATTGGGCGGGGACGGCCGGCGGGAGGGGCAGGCCGAGGATCGTACAGCAGAATTCGGTGATGGCCAGTGTCGTGCAGGGCTCTTCGTCGGCGACCGGCCAGGCGCCGGTCAACTCTCCGGTCAGCGCGGCGATGGCATGGGTGGCGAGGTCATCGACGTGGATGCGGGAGACGAAGTTCGATCCGTCGCCGCCAATCTTCCACTTGCCTTCGCGGATGGAGACGTGGGCGCCGCGCCCGGGGCCGTAGATGGCGGCCGGACGGAGGATGCAGCTTGACCACGGGCCGGCGGCGACGGCGCGTTCGGCGTCGACGCGGAGCGTTTCGCGGGGGGTGCGGGCGTTGACGGGGGTGGTTTCGTCGACGTCGCGAGCCTCGCCGTAGACGCCGGTGGTGGAGAGGTAGACCATGCGGCGCACCTTGCCGGCGAGGGCGTCGACCAGCAGCGGCGTGGCCTCCCACGGGCCCTCCGCGGTCCGAATCACGGGGATGGAGTGCAGCACGGTCCAATCGTCGCCCGGCAGGTTGCCGAGCAGCGAGACATCGGGCAGCGGGAGATTGTGGGAGTTGGTGCGCAACACAGCATGGCCGGCGGCTTCGAGGCGGCGGGCCACTCGTTCGCCGGTGAAGCCGGCGCCAAGGATGAGGAAGGGCAACGCTACATGACCCCGTACTTGGCGAAGGCGTCGACGGTGCTCATACCGTTTTCGATGGCGACGCGGACCAGGTTTTCGCCTTCCAGCTTTTCGAGGGCGCGCCGGATGCACTCCTCTTCGGCCGCTTTGGGGATCACGAGGACGCCATCGCGATCCCCAAAGATCAGGTCGCCCGGATGGACCGTGACGCGGCCGAAGTGGACGGGCACGCGGAAATCGGCGACCTCGCCGCGGGGGCCCTGGTCCTGGGCGTAGGCGCCGGTGGAGAAGACGGGGAGGCCGACGGCAAGAACGCCGGCCGTATCGCGGGAGTAGCCGTCCATGACAGCGCCGGCAGCACCGAGGTGGCGGGCGCGGGTGGACATGAGCTCGCCCCAGAGCGCGTAGGGCGGATGGCCGGCGGCAGCGATGTAGACTTCGTGGGGCTTGAGGTCGTCGAGGGCTTCGAGCATCAGCCCGAAGGGTTTGCGGCCGGGCGCGACATCGTCGGGCAGGGTGATTTCGAGGACCGGCATGGCGCGGCCGGCGAGGATCATGTCGTCGCGCAGGGGGCGGACACCGGGCGGAAGAAATTGATGCAGATGGCCCATTTTGTCGAGCACGTCGCCGAGCAGGGCGCTGAAGACGCGCTGCTTGAGCATGGGCAGGAGTTCAGAATCAGGCAGCATAGGGGGATTCCTTGACGGGTTAGAGTAGGGCCGCGAGTTCGGGGTAACCGTTTTCCGTGGCGATTTCGCGAGGTGTTTTGCCGGCTTTGTTCCGCAGCAGGCGATTGGCGCCCCGTTCGAGCAGCAGTTCGACCACCGGGAGGCGCCCCCAGGAAGCGGCCAGGAACAGGGGCGTGGCGCCGGACTCCTGGTCCTGGAGGTTGAGGGCGGCGCCGCGGTCGAGCAGCAGGGCGGCCGCGTCCCGGCGGCCGGCAAGGGCGGCGTCGTGCAGGGCGCTGGCGCCGGCGGCGTTGAGCGTGGAGACGGGCGCGCCGGAGGCGAGAAGAAGCTCGAGGACGTCGACGTGGCCTTTGAGGGCGGCATCGTGGAGGGGGGTGGAGCCCTGGGCGGTGGGGGCTTTGGCGCTGCCGCCGTGGGCGAGGAGCCATTGCACCAGATCGGCATGGCCCGCGACAACGGCAGCTTCGAGGCGACCCTGCACCTTGTTGAGCGGGACGCCGTGGGCGAGCAGGGCGTCGGCGGCGGCGAGCTTGCGGGCGCCGAGAGCGAGGTCGAGGGGGCGGGCACCTTCGCCGTTCGGAAGGTCGGCGGGCGCGCCGGCGGCGAGCAGAAGCCGGACGACTTCAGCGTGACCTTTCTGGGCGGCGACGTGGAGGGGGGCGGCGTGGGAGGTGGCGTTTTGGCGCTGGGGGCTGGCGCCGTGCTTGAGCAGGAGGGCGACGATGGTGGACTGGCCCTTCCAGGCCGCCTCTTCGAGCGGGGTGACGCCGCTTTCATCGACAACGTCGATTTTGGCGCCGCGAGCGATCAGGAGCTCGACGAGGTCGTCGTAGCCGCGGTTGGCGGCCAGGTGAAGGACGGTGGAGCCGGCGCGGTCGCGGGCGGCGATGTCGGCGCCACGGTCGAGCAGGAGAGCGACAACGGGGCCGCGGTTGGTGATGATGGCGTAGTGGAGAGGCGTCGAGCCGCCTTCAACATGGCGGGCGTTGACGTCGGCGCCCGCGGCCAGCAGGGTTTCAATCACTTCGCGGTGGCCGCTCCAGGCGGCGTCGTGCAGCGCCGTGCCGCCGAGCATGTCCGGTGACGAGACCGGGATGCCCGATCGCAACAGCTCCCGGACCCGCTGTGCATCTCCGGCGCGAGCCGCCGTGTGCAGCTCGCTCGCCAGAGCCGGCAGCAGGGCCAAGAAGAATGCGCTAGCTGCGGCTTGTGAGAGGTACGTAGTCGCGCCTCGCTTCGCCGAGGTAGAGCTGCCGCGGGCGGCCAATCTTCTGATCGTCATCACAGATTAACTCCTCCCACTGGGAGAGCCATCCGGAGGTGCGGGCGACTCCGAACAGCACGGTGAACATCTCCACCGGGAAGCCCATGGCCTCGTAAATCAGGCCGGAATAGAAGTCGACGTTGGGGTACAGGCGCCGTTTAATGAAGTATTCGTCGCTGAGAGCGATCCGTTCGAGTTCGACGGCGACATCGAGCAGCGGGTTCTTGCCGGTGACGGCGAAGACGGCATCTGCGGTCTGCTTGACAATGCGGGCGCGAGGATCGTAGTTCTTATAAACGCGGTGGCCGAAGCCCATCAGCCGGCCCTCGCCCTTCTTGACGCCTTCGATAAACGCCGGAATGTTCTCGACGCTTTCGATGTGGCGGAGCATCTTGAGAACCGCTTCGTTGGCGCCGCCGTGCAAGGGGCCGAACAGAGCGCCGGAGGCAGCGGCGAGGGCGGTAAAAGGGTCGACCTGCGAGCTACCGACAAGGCGCATGGTGGAGGTGGAACAGTTCTGTTCGTGGTCGGCGTGGAGGATAAACAGCACGTCAAGCGCCTTGACGAGTACCGGGTGCGGCTCCCGGTCAAACAACATGTGCAGGAAGTTTTCAACGAGGCTCAGGCCGGCCTTGGGCTTGACGATCGGCAGACCCTGGCTGCGACGGTGGGCGTAGGCGGCCAGCGTCAGTACCTGCGCGATCCCGCGCAGGGTGTACTCGTGGCGGGAGGCCGGGTCGAGCACCTTGCGGGCGCCGGGGCTTGCTGCCGACAGGGCGGCAAGGCTGGCCATCCACATGGACATGGTGTGAGCCGATTGTTCGAAGGCCTGGAAAAAGTTGTCGAAGAAGGCGGGAACTTCAACGCGGGCGAGCAGGGCGGCGTTGAACTCGGCCAGCTGCGCGGCGTTGGGCAGTTCGCCGTGGAGGAGAAGATAGGCGGTTTCGACGTAGGAGCCTTCCCCCAACTGGTCGATGGGATAGCCTCGATAGTTCAGGATCCCCTTGTCGCCGTCGATGAAGGTGATCCGGCTCTTGCAGGCCGCGGTATTCATGAAGGCGGGATCGTAGGTCATCAGGCCGAAGTCATCGGCGTCGACCTTGATCTGCCGCAGATCGGTGGCTTTGATGGCGCCGTCTTTGATCGCGACTTCGTAGGTCTTCGCGGTGCGGTTGTCGGTAAGGGTGAGTGTGTCTGCAGGCATGCCGGTGAGAGTCTCTGACAGCTTATCGAATTTTAACGAGCTACTTTTTGGGGGGAGCGGAAGATTTCGGCACAAGGGGCGCAGCGTTCAGCAATTTCGTGATTTCCACATCGAGGCCACTCCCTTCAAGGATGCTTTTGGTGGCCTCAGAATGGGCGAAATCATTGCGGATATAGCCGTTCCGGTCGATCAGGAACAGGTGGGGGACGCTGACGGTGGGCCGTTGCGGGGTGACCATCAGATACGACGCAGTCACCTGGCCGCAGTCGAAGACGACTGGCGAGGTGATGCCGTTCTGCGCGATGTAGTTCTTTACGGTTCCCTGGTTGTCGGGCGGGTTGACCAGGTAGATGACGGCGATCCGGTCACCAAACTTGCGCTTGGCCCTTTCGATGTTGGCCGACAGCGTCTTGCAGTGGGGACAGGTGGTCTGCATGATTTCAAGCAGCACAACGCGGCCCTGCAAATCGGCGAGGTCGTGGTAATTCAGATTCAGGTCAGGAAGAGCAAACCCCGGAGCGCGCCGTCCGGAGAGTTCTCCCGCCGCCAACACCGTTAAGGCAGACAGGTAAAGTCCGGCCCAAAGTCGAGAAAGCATGATTCCCCTCCAGTGTACATCCCCCCGCGCTCACTTTTGGGGTGAAATACATCTCTCGAGACAGAAGAGGTAAGAAAACAGAAAGACCATCCAAACTGGATGGTCTTTCGAAGAAAATGGTGCGGAGGAGGGGACTTGAACCCCTACGAGATTGCTCCCGCTAGCACCTCAAGCTAGTGCGTCTGCCAATTCCGCCACCTCCGCAGTGGGGAAACTCTATTCTACTTCTTCTTCTGCTCCACCGGGGCGTTCGGCTTCGACAGATCCAACTTTTGCTCACCAACCTTCTGGCCCTGTTCGTTGAAGAGTTCAACCTTCGGCTCCGCGCCCGGAACCACCTGCGTCGCACCCGGCTGCCCGGTTTGCGTTGCCGCCCCTGGATCCTTCGTCGTTTCGAGGACCGACTTTGCCCCGCCCCCTCCACTCCGTGTCGCAACAACGGAGAGGGAAAGCGAAGTGAACAGGAAAACTCCAGCCGAGATCGTAGTGGCCTTCGTGAGCACAGTAGCCGCTCCGCGCGGACCGAAGACGGTCTGCGAACCCATACCCCCGAACGCACCCGCCAAATCCGCCGCCTTGCCGCTCTGCAGAAGAACGACGACGATCAGAAAGAGGCAGACGATAACGTGAATCACCGTCAGGAAGTAAAAGAGTATCGGCATGGAGCGAACTACCTCATAACAGTATAGGGCACCTATCGGTAAGCTGCAACACCGGTCACTCGTTCTCCGATCACCAGTGCATGGATATGATCGGTGCCCTCGTAGGTCTTCACGGTTTCGAGGTTGCAAAGGTGCCGCATGATGGGGTAGTCCTCCATGATGCCATTGGCGCCGAGCAGGTCCCGAGCCGTCCGGGCACAGTCGAGGGCGATGGCCACATTGTTCCGCTTGAGCATGGAGACGTGGGCCGGGTCTAATTTGCCCTGATCTTTGAGCCGTCCGGCGTGCAGGGCCAGCAGTTGGCCTTTCGTGATCTCGGTGATCATATTGGCCAGTTTCTCCTGGACCAGTTGATGGGAAGCCAACGGGCGGTCATCGAACTGTTTGCGGACGATGACGTACTGCCGGGCAACCTCGTAGCACTCCATCGCGGCGCCGAGGACGCCCCAGCCGATGCCAAAGCGGGCCTGGGTAAGGCAGGATAAGGCGCTCTTGAGCCCTCTGGCCTCGGGCAGGAGCGCCGTTGCCGGAACGCGGCAGTTCGTCAAATGCAAAGAAGAGGTTACCGACGCCCGCATGGAGAGCTTGCCGTGGAGGTCGGCGGCGGTGAATCCCGGGGTGCCCTTTTCGACCAGGAAGCCCCGGATTCCTTCGGGCGTGCGTGCCCAGACGAGGGCGACATCGGCGAGGGAGCCGTTGGTGATCCAGGTCTTTTCGCCGTCGAGAATCCAGTCGC
Source organism: Acidobacteriaceae bacterium (assembly GCA_020247055.1). GTDB lineage: Bacteria > Acidobacteriota > Terriglobia > Bryobacterales > Bryobacteraceae. The sequence continues at coordinate 26,315 of JADCJL010000015.1, forward strand.
CGCCTTCCGGGCGGGCGCGGGTCTTCATGCCGCTGGGGTTCGAGCCAAAATCGGGCTCGGTAAGCCCGAAGCAGCCGATGGCTTCGCCAGTGGCCAGCCGCGGCAGCCAGCGCTGCTTCTGCTCCTCGGAACCGTAAGCGTGAAGGGGATACATCACCAGCGCGCCCTGTACGCTCACAAACGAGCGAAGCCCGGAGTCGGCCCGTTCGAGCTCCTGCATCACGAGGCCATACTCCACATTGCTCATGCCGGCGCAACCGTAGCCGGAAAGATTGGCGCCGAAAAATCCCATCCGGCCCAGCTCCGGAACCAGATCGAGAGGAAAACGGCCCTGGCGGTAGGCATCCTTGATGCCGGGCGTCACCCGCGCTTCCACAAACTCCCGGGTCGAGCGGCGAACCAACAGTTCGTCGTCGCTTAGCGCGGAATCCACCAGAAAGTAATCGACGCCCGGAAAACTCATACTCCATTATTGACTGAGAGAATTGTGGCAGCGGCAGCACTACCGGACAGGAAGCCGTGCAAACAAGAGTAATCATTCTTTGGCTGGCCGCCCTGTCCGGCGCCTGGGCAGCTGATTCGTCTTACCCCGTCCTTGAAAAAGCCTACGCGGCGCTCCGGGACCGCCAGTTCGACGAGGCCATTCGCCAGTTTCAGGAAGCCGTCCGCCTGGCCCCCGACCGTCCCGCCATTCGCAAGGATCTCGCTTATACCCTGCTCAAAGTGGGCGAGACCATCGCCGCCCGGGATCACTTCCGCCGCGCTATGGAGCTCGACCCGGCCGACTCCCATGTCGCCCTCGAATACGCCTTTCTCGCGCACGAGACCAAAGAGACCATCGCCGCCCGGCGCGTCTTCGACCGCATCCGCCACTCCGGCGACCCCGCCAGCCGCCAAACCGCCGCCCAGGCTTTTGAAAACATCGATCTCCCGCTCCGCACCGGCATCGCCCGCTGGAAGCAGGCCGTCGCCGAACTGCCGAACAGCTACTCCGGCCATGAGGAGTTAGCCAAGCTGGCCGAGCAGCGGGATGAACTCGTCCTGGCCGCCGAGCACTTTGAACGCGCCTGGCGCCTGAAACCCACCATCCGCGCCTTTCTACTCGATCTCGGCCGGGTGTGGAAGTCGCTGGGACGCGCCGAAGATGCTTTTGCCGCGCTGCTCGCCGCCAGCCGGGGTGCCGAACCTCGCGTCGCCGAGGCGGCCCGCGAACTGCTGCCGGCCCGCTATCCTTACGTCTATGAGTTCCGCAAGGCGCTCGCACTCGATGAGAGCAACACCGAACTGCGCCGCGAACTGGCCTATCTGCTGCTCGAGATGGGCAACAAGACCGAGGCGGAAGACGAGTTCCGACGCATTGTCACGTCTGCGCCCCAGGACCTGCTTTCCACCGCTCAACTGGGTTTCCTCCGCATCAACCGCAACGATCTGACCGGCGCCATGCCGCTGCTCGACCGCGTGCTCAAAGGCGACGAAGGCGAACTCGCCGACCGCGTGCGGGAGGTGCTGAAACTGCCGCGGAGCCTGCGCAAACGCCCGGAGACCCCGCAGGCGGCCCGCCGGGTGGAAGCCAAAGAACTGGCCCAACGGTCGCTCGAAAAAGGTTACCTGCGGGATGCCCTGAAATACCTGGCCATCGCCCACGAGACGGACCCGCTCGACTTTGAGGTAATGTTGAAGCTCGGCTGGGCCCACAACATCACCCGGCAGGACCAGGTGGCGGTCCGCTGGTTTGACCTCGCCCGGCGCAGCCCCGATCCCAAAGTGGCGCTCGAAGCCAACAAAGCCTTCGAAAACCTCCAGTCGGCCCGGGCTCGACTGCAAACTACTTTTTGGATGTTTCCTCTGTTCAGCTCCCGCTGGCAGGATGTCTTCGCCTATGGCCAGTTGAAGACCGAATGGAAGGTGAAAGGGCCTCTCCGGCCCTACTTCTCCGCCCGTTTTGTCGGCGACGCCCGCAGCGGCCGCCTCGACCGCGCGCAGATGACCGCGGCGAGCCCCATGTACTTCTCGGAAAGCGCCCTGATTGTCGGTCTCGGCGTCGCCACGCCGGTCTACCGCGGCTTGTTCGGCTGGGCCGAGGCCGGTACGGCCCTGAGTTACATCCGGCGCTCCGACGTCCCCCGCGCCATGCCGGACTACCGGGCGGGCCTGAGCCTGACCCGCTTCCACGGCCCGACCATTCTCAACAGCAAGCCGGGCTGGTTTGCCGAATCCGGCAACGACGCGGTGTACATGAGCCGCTTTGACAACAACACGATCTTTCAATCGCAGAACAAGCTCGGCCGCAACTTTGGCGGCAGCGAGGACCGGAATACCTTCCGGACGCAGCTGTTCTGGTCGATGAACCTCAATGCGGATCTGAAGCGGCAGTATTGGGCCAACACCGCCGAAACCGGCCCGGGTGTCCGGTTCCGCTGGGCCGCCATGCCGCCTTCGATGCTCTTCACCGTGCAGGCGCTGCGCGGTGTGCACCTTGTGAACACCGGCAATCCGCGGCGTCCCAACTATCTCGATATCCGGGCAGGTTTCTGGTATGCGGTTACTCGTTAGTCTTCTTTTCGCGGCGGGGCTCCTGGGGGCCGGACGGCCCGAGTTCCGCTACGCCTACCATGTCGTGGGCGATGAACCCACCTCCTGGCCGGCGGTGCTAAGTTCGATCGGCCTAACCCCGGCGGCCGATGGCCCGTCCCGCCTGCTCGTGCTGCCGGGCGGCACAACGGCCGATCCCACCGTCTGGCTGCCGCGGATCGCCGCGGGCGCGCTGGTGATCCTCGAAGGCGACAGCCCGCTGGCCGAGGCGCTCGGCATCGTGGCGAGCCGGCAGCGGGTGACCACGCGCAGCCTGGTGGACGTCGCCGATCCAAAGCTGCCGATCATCTGGCAGGAGTCGCTCGACCTCCCCCGCTTCACGCTGCCGGTCGCGGCCAAAGTCTACGCGCACGAGCGCTGGAGCAGAATGCCGCTGATGGCCGGGCTTCGCCACGGTGCGGGCGCGGTTTTGTGGCTCGCCGTCAGCCCGGGTAAGCAGGGTCATGAGCGCTTTCCGTACGCTCTACAGGCGCTGGTGGATCTCGGCTTGCAGCCGCCGTACCGCAGCGGCCGGCTCTGGGCCTTTTTTGATTCGAGCTACCGTCTGCGCGTCGATCCGGACTACTTCGCCGAGCGGTGGCGGCGGGCCGGCATCGGCGCCCTGCACGTGGCCGCCTGGCACTATCACGAGCCCGATCCCGGTCGCGACGAGTATCTCCGCAAGCTCATCGAGGCGTGCCACCGGCGGGCGATCCTCGTCTACGCCTGGGTGGAACTGCCCCACGTCAGCGAGCAGTTCTGGCAGCAGCATCCCCAATGGCGGGAAAAGACCGCCCTGCTGCAGGATGCCCATCTCGATTGGCGCAAGCTGATGAACCTGCAGCATCCCGACTGCGCGCGCGCCGTCGCGGCGGGCCTGTCAGCCCTCGTGCGCCGCTTCGACTGGGACGGCGTCAACCTGGCCGAACTGTACTTTGAATCGCTCGAGGGGATCGACAACCCGGCCCGCTTCACCCCCTTCAACGACAACGCCCGGGCCGCCTTCGCTCAGGCGCACGGCGTCGATCCGCTAATCATTGTCAAGGATCGCAAGCACGAACTGCGGGCGGTCTGGCTCGATTTCCGGGCCCATCTGGCCAAGCAGATGCAAGAGGAGTGGCTGGCGCGCCTCGAGGCCGAACGGCGGCAGAAACCCCATCTCGACATCGTGCTGACCCACGTCGATGACCGCTTCGACACCCGCATGCGGGAGTTAATCGGCGCCGACGCCGGCCGCCTGCTGCCCCTGCTCGATACGCACGACTTCACCTTTCTGATCGAAGACCCGGCCACGATCTGGCATCTGGGTCCGCAGCGCTATCCGCAGATTGCCGACAAGTACAAGCCGCTCACCACGCACCGGGAAAAGCTGGCGATTGACATCAATATCGTCGAACGCTACCAGGACGTCTATCCGACCAAACAGCAGACCGGAACGGAGCTGTTCCAACTGGTCAACCTTTCGGCCAAGGCTTTTGCCCGCGTGGCGCTCTACTTTGAGAATTCGATTCTGGCCCAGGACCTGCCTCTGTTGCCATCAGCGGCTGCGGCGGTAGACCGGGTGGAGTACGTGGCCAACCGGCTCGTGATTGAATCGCCGCGGGGGGTAGGGATTCCATGGCAGGGCGCGGCGATGGTGAACGGCCGGTTGTGGCCGGTGGCCGATGAGCGGACCTTATGGCTTCCCCCGGGGCCGGTGGCGATTGAGCCGGCGATGGCTGCGCTACCCTTGCGGGTGCTGGATTTTAATGGGGAATTGCAGATGGCGGCGGTGCGCGGTGGCGCGGTGGACCTCGCGTATGCGAGTGCCGGGCGGGCGATCGCGGTGCTCGATGTGCGTCCGGCGACGGTGGAGATTGACGGCGTAGAGGTTACCTTACCGATTCTCGACAGCGGCCCGGGACGATACGCGATGCTGCTGCCGCGGGGCCAGCACCTGGTTACCTTCAGCGTCCCTGGCTCAAGCAGGGCTCCATCTCCGGAGTCGGCATTGCCGGTCGGGGCGCTACGCCCCACTCCTCCGCCCGGTCAACCCCGCGGACGGTGATGGCGAAGCGGCCATAGTCGGTGCGGGCGACAAACCCGTGCTTGCGGAGATACCAGAGCGTAAACTCCAGGTGCTCACGCGGGATGCCGAGCAACTCCTCAAACTCCTGCACGGCGACGCCGGGATTGTGCGTCTCGCGCATCCGTTTGACGTAGAGCAGCGCCAGCACCGCCCGGCGCTGATCGCGTTCGGCCGTCACGCCTCCGCCGGCCGACTCCTGGCTGAAAACCCGCCATTGCCGTTTCTGCGCGCGGGACCGTTCGACATCATAGGCGGCTCGCCGGACCGGGTCCCCCAGGACGCGGTACGCCATCACCAGCGCCTTGAAGAGCAGTTCGTTGCCCGTCTCCTGGTTTTCGGGATGGTACCGTTTGGCCAGAATCCGGTAGAGCCGGTGGATCGTGTCCGGTTCGGCCTTCGGGTGAATCTGCAGGAATTCGTAGTAGTCCAGTTCCTCGTCAGCGGGATTGGCCGCGGAGCTGCCCTCGAACGAAATACCGGCGCGGTAGGCCTTGCCCGACTGGCTCACCCAACTGACCACTCCCTGCGGCCGGCCCGGACCCTGCGCCACGCTGGCCGGGGCGCCGTCCATTAACAGCGGCTGGCCCGGCTCCAACTCCCAGTGCACCAACACCCCTACCCCGGACTGGGAAAAGTTTTCGATGGCGGCCGGAATCCTCTGCCATTTGCCGTTGGGCAGCTGCAGCCAGAGCTGCACCTCCATCGACGCGGGCGCAGGCAGGCGGGGCCGGCGGCGTCTTTCCTTCTGGCGAAGACCATCCATAGGAAGCGTATCGGCGCCAGACGGCAAAGTCTGAACGGCAGCTTTAGCGCTGAATGATCCGCTGGATGCGAACCCGGTCAGCGAGGCAGAGCGCCACGCGGTGGGCGACCGCCCGTTGGCTGCCTTCGTAGAGCGTCTGGGTGATGCGAAGCATGGCCGAGCCCTGAAGGACCACCGCCTCGATGGTCTCTTTGGCGAACAGATCGTGCGCCGCCAGCCACGTGAGCAGGGGAGTGCCGCCCACTTTGCGCAGCTCCCGTTCATTCCGGGCCGGCAGCCAAATCTGCTCTTCGATGACGCGGGCGGCTCCGGCGGTCCACACCCGGCTGAGCATGCCGCAGGTTTGCCCGGCCAGCGGCGGCGGCAGCACGGCGCCTTCGGCCAGCATCTGCGCCGCGGCCAGCCGTACCACTAGCTTGCTGCCGCACAGTTCATGCGGATCCTGCAAACGCTGGCCCCCGGAGGTCGCCGGGGCGACGAACGTACCGGAGCCCACCCGCCGGATGACGCTGCCTTCCTGCTGCAGTTGCGCCACGGCGTGGCGCGCCGTCATGTTGCTCACCCCGAACCGGGCCGCGAGATCGCGCTCGGAAGGCAGTTTATCGCCCGGTTGGAGTTTGCCGGAGCGAATCTGCTCGGAGATCGCCTGATGAATGCGAAGATATGCGGCCGCCATGAGGAAAGTGCTATAGAGTATAGCTAATTACGCGCCATGCACACCCTGCCTCTTCTCCTTCATTCGGTCAGTTATTCGGGCTCCTGGGGGCAGACGGCCCTTACCGTCGAGCAGGTCGCCAACAAGGCCGCTGCTTTTTGTTTTGACGGCGTGATGCTGATGGCCAAGCGGCCCCACCTCAGTCCGCTCGACTGGGACGCGGCGCGCCGGCGGCAGCTGCGCGACCATCTGGCCGCCGCCGGCCTGCGTCATAACGTGCTGGCCGGTTACACGAACTTCACCGCCGACCTCGAACACGCCGAGATCCCCCAGCGCGAGATGCAGATTTATTACGTCGAGGCGCTGGCGCAACTCGGCGCCGATCTCGGCGCTCCCGCCGTTCGCATCTTTACGGGCTACGAACATCCCGCCGCCTCCTTTTCCGCCCAATGGCGGATGATTGCCGATGCCCTCGGCGAATGCGCCCACCGCGCCGGCCGCCTCGGCGTTACGCTCCTGCTGCAGAACCACCACGATGTCGCCGCCGGCTGGGAGAGCTTTCGCGATCTGCTGGCCGAGGTCAACCACCCGAGCTTGAAGGCCGGCTTCGACGCCTGGGCTCCCGCGCTGCACGGCGATGACCTCGCCGCCGCGGCCACGGCCCTCGCCCCCTGGATGGCCCACACCACCGTTGCCGACTACGTCCGCCGCCCCCGCCATCGCTATGAGCCGGCCCTAGTCAACTATGTCCCGGCCACCCCCTATGTGCAGGCCGTGCCGTTTGGCGAAGGCTTCATCGACTACCGCGCCTTCTTCAGCGCCGCCGTCGAGGGCGGGTACAATGGAGGGGTGGCTTACGAGATGTGTTCACCGCTGCTCGGCGGCGGCGCGGAAGACAATCTGGACCGCTACGCCCGTGCCTTTGTCGCCTGGATGCGCGCTCGATGAGTGAGCACGCCGGCTCCCAACTGCCGCTGGCGATGCTCCTCGTCTTCGGCACGGCGAAAATCCTCGGCGAGATCTCCGAACGCCTCGGCTTGCCCAGCATCGTCGGCGAGATTCTGGCCGGGGTGCTGCTCGGCGCCAGCGTTCTGAATTGGGTAGAGCCGGGCCAGATCACGCAGTTCTCTGACCTCGGCGTCATGTTTCTGCTCTTCCGCGTGGGCCTTGAGGTGAAGGCTTCGGACCTGTTTCAAGTGGGCCGCGTGGCCTCGCTGGTGGCGTTGCTGGGGGTGTTGCTGCCCTTTGCTATGGGCTATGCGATTTATATCTACACGGGTTCCAATCAGATCGAGGCGCTCTTTGTCGGCGCCGCGATGGTAGCGACCTCCGTCGGCATTACCGCCCAGGTACTCGCCGCCAAGGGTCTGCTCAACGTGCGGGCCAGCCGCATCATTCTGGCCGCCGCCGTGATCGACGACATCCTCGGCCTGATCGTTCTGGCGATCGTTTCGAGCATGGCGCGGGGCACTTTCGACGTCCTGCAATTGACCACCACCGCCGGCCTCTCCATCGGCTTTACTCTCTTTGTGCTGAGCTTCGGCAGCCGGACCATGGGCCGTGTGCTGCCCGGTATCGACCGGCGCCTGCGCGGCGGCGAGTCGCAGTTTTCGCTCGCGATGATTCTTCTGTTCGCACTCGCCGTCTTTGCCAGCTATGCCGGTGTGGCGGCCATCATCGGAGCCTTCCTGGCCGGCGTGGCGCTCGCGGAATCGGTCTCGCATCGCGTGCAGGATCTGGCGCAGGGCGTTACCGAACTCCTCGTGCCCTTCTTCCTCGCCGGCATTGGCCTCGCGCTGGACGTCAACGTTCTGCGGGATCCCCGTACGCTGACCCTGGCCGCGGTCATCACCGTGGCGGCGATTGTCTCAAAGCTCCTCGGCTGCGGCCTCGGCGCCCTGTCGCTCGGCTGGCCGGATGCGCGCCGCATCGGCGCCGGCATGGTGCCGCGCGGGGAAGTCGGTATGGTCGTGGCGCAGTTGGGCGCCGCGATGGGGATTGTGAGCAAGGCGACATATGGCGTTGTCGTGGTGATGGCCGTGATGACCACCGTCGTCGCCCCGGTCCTGCTCGCCGTGACGTTCCGGTCGCTGGCGCAAATGCCGGCCGATCCGGATGAATCGCCCATCCGGATCGAGTAGGGGCGATTGGGCCCGCAGGAGATCCCGGCGATTGCTCCGGTACCGGTCATTCACCATGTGCAGCATCATGCCTCCGCGCACCGCCTCAAACCCGATGAGGTAGTTGGTGGCCTCCTGGCCCGGCGGCTCCCGGGTCAGCCGGCTGCCGTGCAACCGGTACTTACCGGCCTCGGCGTCCGAGGTCTGCCGCGCGACTCATACCGTCCCTTGGCGAACGAGATATCGACAGAGGCCGCCGCTCCGGCGTGCCGGCCAGCCGCGGAAAGACGGCCTGATTGCGCGAAAAGGCCACCACCACCTGTCACGAGCCATTCTGCGCCCCGGGGCCCCAGCATATTCGAGACCTTTACCCGCATCTCTCCCTGGCTGCGCATGGCAAGGGGGATCCGGATCGAGTGGTAAAGGCGCACCGCCATGGGGCCCGTGCCAAACTCTTAGAATTAGTCTGTGCTTGCCGAACTCGCATCGCTCACCCTGCTTGGCGTAACCCACCTCGCCGGCCCCACCCACCACGTGCAGGGCATCGACGTCGAAGGCGACTTTCTCTGGGTCTCGGCCGTCGAAAAGGCGACCCACAAAGGCTACCTCTCCCGGTTCAATTGGAAGACCGGTCAGCGTCTCGCCACGGTCGAAGTGCAGGACGGCGATCGCTACCACCCCGGCGGCCTCCAACTGGCCGGCGATTCGCTCTGGGTGCCCGTCGCCGAGTATCGCCGAGAGTCGAGCGCCTGGGTGCAGAAACGCAACAAAATTTCCCTCGCGCTCGAAGCCCAGTTCGCCGTACCGGATCACATCGGCTGCGTGGCCATCGCCAACGGCGTGCTCTGGGGCGGCAACTGGGACTCGCGCCTGCTCTACCGCTGGCGCCCCGACGGAACCCTGCTCGACCGGCGGCCCAACCCCACCGGCACCGGCTTCCAGGATCTCAAAGCCACCGGCGGCCGCCTCGTCGGCAACGGCGTCAAGAGCCGCACGGCCGGGGTCATCGAGTGGCTCGACCCGGAAACTCTCGCCGTCGAAAAGTCCATCACCACGGGCCTTACCGACCGCGGCGTCCGCTTCTCGAACGAGGGCATGGCCATCCGCGATGGCGTTCTCTATCTCCTCCCCGAGGACGATCCCAGCCGTCTGTTCCGCTACCGCCTGCCTTGATATGCTGGCGAGGCAATGCTGAATCGCCGCCAATTCCTCGCCGCCGCCTCTGTTGGTGCAGCGGCCGCCCCCCGCTCCCGGCCCAACATCATCGTCATCATTACCGACGACCAGGGCTACGGCGATCTTTCCCTGCATGGCAACCGCGACCTCGCCACGCCCCACATGGACGCCATCGCCAACCGGGGCGCGCAGTTCACCCAGTTTCAGGTCTGCCCCGTCTGCGCCCCCACCCGCGCCGGACTGCTCACCGGCCGCTACAACTATCGCACCGGCGTCGTCGACACCTACCTCGGCCGCGCCCTCATGGACACGAAAGAGGTCACCATCGCCGAAGCGCTCCAGTCCGCCGGCTACCGCACGGCAATCTTCGGCAAATGGCACCTCGGCGACAACTACCCCCTCCGCCCCGGCGACCAGGGATTCGCGGAGGCCCTCGTCATCAACGGCGGCGGCCTCGCCCAGCCCGGCGACCCGCCGCCCGGCCAGTCTTACTTCAACCCTGTCCTCCGCCGCAACGGCAAATACGAAAAGTCCGCCGGCTACTGCACCGATATCTTCTTCCGCGAAACGATCGAGTTCATCGAAAAGAACAAAACGAAGCCATTCTTCATCTACCTCCCGACCAACGCCCCGCACACCCCGCTGCAGATCGACGAGAAGTACAGCCAGCCCTACAAAGCCAAGGGCCTCGATGACGTCACGGCCAAGATCTACGGCATGCTCCAGAACGTCGACGAGAACATCGGAAAGCTGCAGGAACAGCTGACGCGGCTCCAACTGCGCGACAACACCATCGTCGTCTTCCTCAGCGACAACGGCCCCCAGCAGCCCCGCTTCAACGGCGGCATGCGCGGCCTGAAGACCACCGTCTATCAGGGCGGCATCCGCGTACCCTGCTTCCTGCAGCGGCCCGCCCGCGTCAAGCCCGGCCTCAAGATCGATCGCATCGCCTCCCACCTCGACCTGCTGCCCACCCTGCTCGCCGCCGCCGGCGTCCCGCTGCCCAAAGTACCGCTCGATGGCCGCAGCCTGCTGCCCCTGCTCGAAAGCAAGTCCGCCGGCTGGAAGGACCGCAGCATTCATACGCAGTGGCACCGCGGCGACGCGCCGGAGCTGTTCCGCTCCCATGCCGTCCGCACGCAGCGCTGGAAACTCGTCAACGGCGTCGAACTCTACGATATGGACGCCGACCCGGCTGAAGCCAACAACGTCGCCGCCCGGCATCCCGACGTCGTGGCCCGTCTGCGGGGCGAGACCGAAGCGTGGTTCCGCAGCGTAGCGGCCTCGCGCGGCGGCTACGCCCCGCCCCGTCTCGCCATTGGCTATCCCGGCGAGAACCCGACGCTGCTGACGAGGCAGGATTGGCGCGGGCCCCGCGCCAGCTGGGAAGCCAAGGGCATCGGCTATTGGGAGGTGGAAGTGCTTCGCGCGGCCTCCTACGATGTCGACCTGCTCTTTGCCCCCGCCGCCGCCGCCGGCACGGCGGTCTTCAAGCTCGGCAACCTCGAGCAGTCCGCCCCGTTCGCCGCCGGCGCTCGTACGGTCCGCTTCTCCGGCCTGCGCCTGCCTGTCGGCCCGGGGCGCCTCGAACCCGTGCTGCGGATCAACGGCGAAGAGCTCGGCGTGCAGTACGTCGAGATCAAGCAGGTAACCTAGGAGTTCAAACCCTATGCTCTCTCTTAACCTCGACGGTAAGGTCGTCATTATCACCGGCGCGAGCGGCGGCCTCGGCATCCCGGTGACGAAAGCATTTCTTGAAGCCGGCGCCCGCGTCGTGGGGGTCGATCGTGTGCCGCGCTCAAAGAGCCCGGAGCACCCGGCCCTAACCCACGTCGCCGTCGCCCTCGAAGACTTCGCCGCCGTCGAAGAGCTCGTCAAAGATACGATGCTCCTGCACGGCCGCATCGACGCCGTCGTGCATCTGGTCGGGGGCTTTGCCGGCGGGCTGCGCCTCGAACAGACAAGCGACGAGACCTGGGACAAGATGTTCGCCGTCAATCTCCGCCCGGCCATCCATCTGGCCCGCGCCGTGCTGCCCGTCATGCGCGCCGCCAAACGGGGCGCGTTCCTGGCCATCGGCAGCCCAGCCGCCCTCGAAGCGGTGCCGACCCTCGGCGCCTATGCCGCCGCCAAAGCCGCGCTGATCTCGCTCATCAAAACCATCGCCGTCGAAAACCGCGACGCCCGCATTCGCGCCAACATCGTCGCCCCCGGCACCATGGACACCCACGCCAACCGCACCGCCATGCCCGACTACGACTCCACCCGCTGGGTGCAGCCTGCCAACGTCGCCAGCCTCCTCGTCTGGCTGGCCAGCGACGCCGGCGCCGAAATCACCGGCGCCGTACTCCCGCTCCCCGGAAGAGAATAGTTCTTCATCCCTATGCGTTTCCTGCTTCTGTTCGCCGCCCTGCCGCTACTTGCCGCCGAGCTGCGCGTGATGACCTTCAACGTGCGCTACCCCAATCCCGGCGATGGCCCGGATATCTGGGAGAACCGGCGCGACCTCCTCGTCGACACCATCCGCGATGCCGCCCCCGACGTCATGGGCACGCAGGAGCTCTTCTACACCCAGGGTCAGTACATCGCCGAAAAGCTCCCGGGCTACGCCTGGTTCGGCCTCAGCCGCCGCGGCAATAAAGAGGACGAGCACATGGGCGTCTTCTACAAAACCTCGCGCCTGCGCCTCGAGGACTCCGGCAACTTCTGGCTCTCGGAGACGCCCGACGTCCCCGGCTCAAGCTCCTGGAACATGTCGCTGCCGCGGATGGTCACCTGGGCCATCTTCACCGACCTCGCCACTCGCCAAAAGTTCACTTACTTCAATACCCACTTTGCCCACCGCGGCCAGCTCGATGAAGCGGCCCGCGTCGCCTCGGCCAAGCTCATCGCCTCGCGGCTCGGCCTGGCCTCCCCCTTCGTCCTCACCGGCGATTTCAACACCGCCCCCGGCAGCGAGGCCTACCGCATTCTCACCGCCACCCTCACCGATGCCAAGTCCGTCGCCGCCGCCACCAGCGGCCCCGAAGGCACCTTCCACGGTTTCAAAGGAACCGTCGGCCCCAACCGCATCGACTGGATTCTCTTCCGCGCCCCCCAGTGGAAGGTCAAGCGCGTCGACGCCATCACCCGCCACCACGCCGGTCGCTACCCCAGCGACCATCTCCCCGTGCTGGCCGTCTTCGACACCGGCGCCGAACCCGCTTTCGACCTCCTGCTCAAAGGCGGCACCGTCATCGATCCCAAAAACCAGCTCAACGCCGTCCGCGATGTCGCCATCCACAACGGCAAAATCGCCGCCGTCGCCGCCGATATCCCCCGCGCCCAAGCCAAACGCGTCGTCGAAGCCCGCGGCCTCTACGTCGTCCCCGGCCTCATCGACCTGCACGCCCACGTCTACACCGGCCCCAACGGGCAGGTGCTCGCCGGCGGCGATCAATCCGTCCCGGCCGACATGCACAGCTTCCGCGCCGGCGTGACCACCCTGGTCGACGCCGGCAGCTCCGGCTGGCGCAATTTTCCCGACTTCCGCGACCGGCTCATCCGCCCCGCCTCCACCCGTGTGCTGGCCTTTCTCAACATCGTCGCCGGCGGCATGGGCGGCCCCAACGAGCAGGACCCGGCCGACTTCGATCCGGAAGAAGCCGCCCGCATGGCCGCCGCGAACAAAGATCTGATCGTGGGCATCAAAACCGCCCACTGGATGGCTCCGGACTGGTTTGCCGTCGACCGCGCCGTGCAGGCCGCCGCCCTCGCCAAGCTGCCTGTGATGGTCGACTTCGGCGTCATCCACATCGAACGGCCGCACCGCGATCTGTTTCTCGATAAGCTCCGCCCCGGCGATATCTACACGCATATGTACCGGCCCTTTGATCCCGTGCTCGATCAAGACGGCAAGCTGCGGCCGCACTACCGCGCGGCGCGCGAACGCGGCATTCTCTTTGACGTGGGCCACGGCTCGGGCTCGCTGCTGTTTCAATGGGCCGTCCCCGCCATGCGCCAGGGCTTCGCGCCCGACACGATCTCTACCGACCTCCATACGAGCAGCGCCAACGGCGGCATGAAGAACATGCTCGCCACCATGTCGAAATTTCTCAACATGAACATGCCGCTCGTGGACGTGATCCGCGCCTCCACCTGGGCGCCCGCGCAGGCCATCCGCCGCCCCGCGCTGGGCCATCTCACGGCCGGCGCCGAAGCCGATGTCGCCCTGCTCCGGCTCGACAAAGGCCAGTACGGCTTCCTCGATGTCGGCGGGTCGAAGATCAGCGGCACGCAGCTGCTCCAATGCGAACTCACCCTCCGCGCCGGGCGTGTCGTCTGGGATCAAAACGGCATCGCGGCCGACCCCTGGGAGATGCAGAGGGCGCAGGCGTTCGAGTACAAGCCCGGTCTGAAGCTGACGATGGTGGGTCGCCGCGGCGCGGCCCCGAAGCCCGCCGTGCTCTGGATTCACGGCGGCGGCTGGACCGGCGGTCGCCCGGAGATGTTCCTGCCCGCCGCCGAGTACAGCGCCGCGCAGGGGGCGATCGGCTTCACCGTCCAGTACCGCCTTGGCGCGGTGGCGCCGGCCGTGGAAGACGTGGAAGCTGCCCTTGTCTGGATCCGCCAGAACGCGGCCGAGTTGGGTGTGGACCCGCAGCGCGTTGTCGCGGCCGGAGACAGCGCTGGAGGCCACCTGGCACTGGCGCTGGGAACCGTTACCCGCGAGCGCGCCAACGCCATCCTGGCCTTCAACCCCATCCCCGATCTCACCGGCAAGTGGGTGGACCGCACGGCCTCGCCCGCCGAGGCCCGCCGCCTGTCGCCGCTGTTTGCCATCGACGCCCGCACGCCGCCCGCCCTACTCCTGCACGGGCGCAACGATACCGTCGTACCCTTCACCGAGTCCGAGCGTTTCGCGCGGGCCCACGGGAAAGCGAGGGTGATTCTTTATCCCGGCTCCCAGCACGCCTTCGTCGTTCCCGGCTACACGGCCACGCCCGCCGAGATCGACCGCGCTCTCACGGACAGCTTCGGCTGGCTGCGCGAGATCGGCCTGTTACCACTGCAGCCCTAAGTTGAACCGGAACGTCCGGCCATCGTTCAGCGTATTCGTGATGAACCCAAACTCGGGCGCGCCCAGAATGCTGCCGGGCTCCGCAAACTGCGGCGTATTGAGCAGATTGATCGACTCGGCCCGCACGAGCAGTTTCATCTCGCGGGGCAGCTGCCAGCTCTTGGCCAGGGCCGCGTTCACGTTGCGAATCGCCCCTTTGCGGAACACGTTGGCCCCCAGGTTGCCCGTCTCGGCGCCCGCGTCGATGTAGCGGAAGGCGCTCCGTGGCAGGCGCGCCACCGACGTATCCGGGTTGCCGTAGCTGCGCCCCAGAATCGCGGGGTCGAGCAGGTTGGGGCGGTCCCCGCCGTTGCCGTCGACGTTGCCGAAGCCCGGTCCGTCGAGGGTGGTCAGGTTGAACGGCGTCCCCTGCTTGAGCAGCGCCACGGTGCTGAGGCTCCAGCCCTTGGGCAGGTCGTAGCTCACCCGGGCCAGGAAGGCGTGGGGCTGGTCGAACTGGCTGCGGCCTTTGCGGTCGCTGTGCGTTTCGTACTCGCTCTGGCTGCGCGACAGGCGCGAGTCGGCGTCGTAAGCCGTGTTGGTGTAGTCGGCGCCGAGGTCGAGCGCCTTGCTGAACCAGTAAGCGGCATCGATGGTGAATCGCTTGACGCGCGGGGCGACCACGGTGAGCCGCCCGGCGTCGAAGTAGCCGCGCGAACCGTTCAGCACCAGGCGGACATCGGCCAGCTCGGCAATCGGGCGCCGTTCGTTGATCGTCGCCGTCGTGAGCGGAATGCCGGGCGTGGGGTGGGCGCGGTTGGTGTACCACATGATCGGCAGCTTATGCGCGCGGCTGCCAGCGTAGCCGGCCTGCACCCGCCATCCCGCGCCGAGCGCCCGCTCCCAACTGAAGTTGTACTGGTAGTGGTAAGGCGTCGCCAGCTCGCGGTCGATCAGATACAGATTGCCTTTGGGCGCAACGCCACTGCCGGCCAGCGGATTGAGCAGACTGGGAGCCAGGATCACCAGCTTGACGCTCAGGGGCGGGGAAAAGCGAATCTGCGAGTAGGAGACGGGCAGAATCTCGCCGAAGTGCACCCCGGCGGCCCCGCGCAGCACGCCGGCGCCTTTCGGCAGCCGCCAGGCAAAGCCCGCGCGTGGTGCCACGTTGTTCCAGTCCGCGTCGTAGGGAATTTCGTTGCGCCGGTTCACCTCCGTGGGCCGGCCCACCATCTCCCAGCGCAAACCCAACTGGAGCGTGAGATTGGTGTTTACCTTCCAGGAGTCCTGCGCGTACAGCACGCCCAGCGTCTGCCGGAACCCGCGGTGGATATCGCCCACCGCTACCAGGTACTGCGACGGCGTGCCGAGCCGCATGTTCTCAATCCCCGTCCGGCCGAAGTCGTTCGAGAAGGATAGGTAGCCGCGGTGCGAGTCCGTCTCCTGGCCGTTGAACTGCCGGCGCGTAAGCCCGCCGCCGACGTTGATCGTGTGCCGCCCGAAGGTCGCGGCGTATTGCGCCTCCTGCCGGTAGGTATTCTGCGCCCGGTCGATCGGGATGGCGCCGAGCGGCCCCAGCGTGGTCAGCCCGGCCGTCGAGATCATCGGGCCCACGGCGTTCGGCTCCGGTACGAGCAGCGAGCCGATGCGGTCGAAGCTCGAGGTCACGAGCAGCTTGCCGCCGCGATTCCAGGTGAGGCGGGCGCGGTGGGAGCGCGTGGTCGTATCCGGGTTCTGGCCGGCGATCAACTGAAAGGCGTCGACGGTCTGGCTCGTGTACTGGTAGTGGGCGAAGAGCCGATCTTTCGCCGTCAGGTCCTGTTCGAGGCGGATGGCGCCGTCGTTGCTGTCGATGCGCTGCGGGGCGTTGGTGTTCAACTGGCGGGTGCCATTGGCGCGGTTCGGCAGCTCCGGGCCGAAGGCGTCGAGGTAGCGCTGCACCAGCGCCCGCACGGCCGGGTCCGTCGCCAGCGCGGTGCGCTCGTCGGCGTAGGGCACCAGCACGTTGCCGTTCACCTGCCCGCGCAGCTTCTCCTGCGAGCCCTGCAGCGAAACGAACCCACCGCGCCAGAGGCTGCCGCCGGTCTGGAAACCGTAGCGGTTCTCCCGCGCCGGCTTCACATCGCCCACCTGGAAAAAGGCGCGCGCCGAAAAGACGCTGTTCTGGTGGTTGGCAAAGAGGTTGCCGTGCCAGCCGGCCCGGCGCTGCGCCGCCAGCGCAATCGGCCCCGGGGCCGGGGTACCGAACTCGGCGCCGAAGTAGCCGCGATCGGCCCGGAACTCCTCGACGAGCGTCGCTGTCGCCCCCAGCCGGACGTTCAGCTCTTTCAGAGCGTTGTTATCCACCAGGTTGAACTGGATGTTCTCATTGCGGCGGCTTTCGCCTTTGGCCGCGTCCTCTTTACCGAGCAGATTGAGTTCGACGCGCTTCTGCGCATCGCCGGCCTCGGGCTTCTGCGCCCAAAGAGCGCCAGGGAGAAAAAGCAAAAAAAGGTATCTCAAAAGTCGATCGCTTCCAAAATTTCGGAGGGTTTCTTCTCAAAGGCCCGGGAGATGGCCAGCAGGCTCTCCATGCTCGGCAGATGCGTGCCGCGCTCAATGGCGCTGATCTGCGACACGCTCAGCTTGGTGGAGGCGGCCAGGTCTTTGAGGGACCAGTCGCGCTCGACCCGGAGGACTTTGATGCGGTGCCCGAGCCGCTCGCGCAGGCGGTCCTGCGGCGTCTTGCCGAGGCCGAAGGTTTCAATCGCGTTCCTGAGCGTCTGCCGCAGCTGCGCCAGCGAGAACGGTTTCGACAGGTAGTCGAACACGTTCATCTTGAAGGTCAGCCGCATGTCTTCGAGCGAAGGGTAGCCGGTCACCACGATCACGCAGAGCCCGGGCCAGCGCGTATGCAGGTGTTCAAGCACCTGGTCACCCTGAAAGTCGCCCATCTTCATGTCGAGCAGGACGATGTCGGCCAGTTGCTGCTCGTTCGCGGCGTACAGCTCCTCCGGATGGGAGAACAGGCGGACGTTGTAGATCCCCTCGTCGGCCAGGAAATCCTCCATGTAATTGCGAAAGTCGAGATCGTCGTCCAGGATGGCGATCTCAATCTTGAGGTCGGGGCCCGGAGCCTCAACGGGCATAGACGCTGCCTCCTTCCATGGTTTCGGCCGGCACGGTAACAGGCGCCTCCGGCAGGCGCATCTCAAGGCGGGCACCCCCGCCCGGCCGGTTGGCAGCGCTGATGCTGCCGCCATGCTGCTGGATAATGCCCTCCGAGACGGTCAGGCCCAGGCCCGTTCCCTTGGAATCGAGCTTGGTGGAGATGAACGCCTCGAAGATATCCGGCAGCACATCGGGCGGAATTCCCGGGCCGTTATCCTCCACCGCGATCCGCCACCACCGTTCCGCGTTGTCGATCTCCAGTGCGGTGTGCACCGCAATCCGGCCCGTACCCGCGGGTACCGCCTGCAAGGCGTTGCGCAGGAGATTGACGAAGACCTGCATCAGCCGGTCGGCGTTGCCGTAGACGCGGCACTCGGGCGCCGTCCGGTTTTCAAACGCGGTCAGGGCGGCCTTCTCGTCGAGCGAGACCAACTCCCAGGCCTCCTCGACCAGTTCGTGCAGCGGGACAATCTGTTTCTGCGCGCGGCGGACGCGGGAGAAGTCGAGCAGCCCTTCGCTGATCGTCTTCAGCCGCGCGGCAACCCGCTGCATCCGGCCGAGGCGCTCCCGGGTGGGCGGGTCCGGCACCGTTTCGAGCAGCTTTTCAATGGAGCCCTGCAGCACGGCGAGCGGAGTATTCAGTTCGTGGGCCACACCCGCGCTGAGCATGCCAAGGCTCACCAGACGGTCCTGGTCGGCCATCTTCCGTTTGGCGCTTTCGAGGCGGTCGAGCGCATGCTCCAACTCATCCTCCTGCCGCCGCAGTTCGGCCACGGTGCGGTTCCGGGAGCGCATGATCTGCCCGATCTCATCACCCGGAATATAGTCGGCAGGGATGATCTCGTTGGCCCGGTCGCCGGTCTGCGACGCCAGGTCTGCGTTCAGCATGGCGTGCAGCGGGCGGTAGACGTAGAGGGGCATGATCACCGACTCGAGCAGGACAATGGCGAGGATGTAAATGATTCCAAGAACCGAGAACAAGGCGAGGCGGACCCGGTCGAGCGAACGTTCGTAGTAGGCATACGGCATCCGAATTTTCCGGTATATCTCTCGAGAGGGGGATCGCCGATAAACCATTGTGCCGTCGGGAGCGCCCGGTTCGGCCGAGCCGGTGATGCTGACTCCCGGTTGCCGGTCCAGCCGCCGGCGCAATTCGGAGGAGATTTCCAGTTCCTGCGCGCTGCCCTCCCGGAAGGCGTAGCGTGGCAGGAGGGCAATCGCCGTCGGCCCCGTCCACGGGGTCTCGGCCTCAAACAACACCATGCAAAGGGCGACCTCGCGGGCCAGATCGTCCTGCACCCGTTGCTCCAGTAAGGGGAAGACGGTAAAATAGACTGCGCCCGAAAGTACCAGAAAAAAGAGATTGTGCAGGAGAATGAGCTTCAGGCGCAGTTGCAGATTGCCGAACCGCCGCCCCAGATAGCCGGGGGAGCGAACCTCGGGAAAACGAATTTTCCAGCCCGAACTCATCCTCAAACAAGTTTATGCGTTTTTCCAGTCTAGGGCGTCGTCGAGCGCGTTCGGAGGAAAAAATTCCTGTCAAACTGGAATTTTTGCCGATATTGCAGAATAGGTGGCGCTATGGTAGACGTAGAGAGGGAGAGTTGTGACGCGTTTAAACCCCTTCCGCAATCCCGGCTGCGACACGTCCAGGAATTTGCCTCCGGTCGGTCGTAAAGACTACCCGGCCTTTCAGGAGTTGCTATAACGACCATGGGACTCAAGTTTTCCAAACAATCAGATCGCATTCTGCGAACTGTTCTGGTGGTAGCTGGTCTCGGGGTGATTGGAGGCGCCAGTACTCTGTACTATGCGACGCTGCCGACTACTCTCGAGCCCGGGTACCAGCCGCAACAGCCCGTTCCCTACAGCCATAAGCTGCATGCCGGCAACATGGGTATGGATTGTACCTACTGCCACACCTCGGTCTTGAAGGCCGCCTATGCGTCGATTCCTCCCACGCAGACCTGTATGAATTGCCATTCGAAGGTCAAGGAGAAGAGCCTGGTGCTCGAACCGGTACGGGCGAGTTGGGCGAGCGGCGAATCGGTGCCCTGGGTTAAGGTGCATCGGCTGCCGGATTACGTTTACTTCAATCATAGTGCGCACACGAACGCCGGGGTAAGCTGCGTGAGCTGTCATGGCCGCATCGACCAGATGGTCGAGGTAAAGCAGGTGCAGACGCTGGCCATGAGCTGGTGTTTGGAATGCCACCGCAACCCCGCGCCGAATCTACGGCCGACGCAATTCGTTACCAAACTCGATTGGAAAGCTGAGGGTGACCCCGTCGCCCTCGGGCGCGAAATCATAGCGAAAAAGGGCATTAATCCGCCCGTCAACTGCTCAGGGTGTCATCGATGATTCAAATCGAAGGGATTGGAAATCAGACCGGAAAGAAGTTCTGGCGCAGTTTGAACGAACTCGCGGCGACGCCGAAGTTCAAAGAGTGGCTGGTTCAGGAGTTCCCCGAGGGAGCTACCGACCTGCTCGATTCCCGGTCGCGGCGCCGCTTTATGCAGCTCATGGCGGCGTCGATGGGTCTCGCTGGGTTGACGGCCTGTCGGCGGCCTGTTGAAAAGATTCTGCCCTACGCCAAAGGCGTTGAGGGTTTGGTGCACGGCGCGCCGCAGCATTACGCCACGGTAATGAACGTGGCCGGACAGGCGCAGGCGCTGGTCGTCGAAGCCATCGATGGCCGCCCGGTGAAGATTGAGGGAAACCGGAAGCACCCACTCTCGAACGGTGCCGCCAATGCGTGGGCTCAGGCCTCCATACTAAGCCTTTATGACCCGGATCGGTCCCAACAGGTTCTCGAAAAGGGCAAGGGTAGTAACTGGGAATCGTTCGCGGCCGCCGTCAAAGCCACTTTTGTTGGTGACGGTGAGGGCGTTCGGGTACTCTCGGGTGCGGTGTTGTCGCCGACATTGGGCGCGCTGCGCACGGCCCTGCTGGCCAAACATCCTAAAGCGAAGTGGTTTGAGTTTGAAGCAGTAAATGAAGACGCCGTTTTGGCCGGCTCCGAGGTCGCCTTTGGCGACCGGTTGCGTCCACAGTACAACCTGTTGAAGGCCGATGTCGTCTTGTCGCTTGACTGCGATTTCCTGCAACTGGACAATCCCGGTCTTCACGTCATTCGAGACTTTGCTAAGCGCCGGAAGGCCGTCGATGTCGGTGTATCGGCCGGTCACGGCGCCGGACACGCCGCCTCCGGCCATAAGGCCGACGAGCATAAGGCCGCCGAGCACAAAACCGAAGAGCACAAAACCGAAGAGCACAAAGTCTCGGCCCCGGAGACCTCTGCGGCAGCTCATACCCCGGCTGCACCAGCCGCCCCTACCGAAGCCGCAACCGTCAACCGCCTTTACGTCATTGAAAACAACTTCACTCTCACCGGCGCGCAGGCCGACCATCGCTTGCGTCTTCGCGCTGCCGATGTGCAGGCGTTTGCGGCCGACCTTGCTCGCGAAGTCGGTGCGCTGCCCCAGGGTCTCAAGATTCTGGGCCAGTCCGACAAGCTGATCGCCGCGTTAGCGAAGGACTTACTGGCGCACAAAGGCCGATCGGTCGTCTTGGCCGGTCCCCGGCAACCGGCCGTGGTTCATGCCCTGGCGGCTGCCCTCAACCAAGTGCTGGGCAATATCGGCGAGACGGTCTCCTATACCCGCGCGGGACGCGATTCCTCCGCGGTCGCCATCACAGAACTGGCGAAAGAAATCGGTGCGGGCCAGGTGAAAACGCTGGTCGTACTCGGCGGTAATCCGGTGTACAACGCCCCGGCCGATCTGGACTTCGCCGCCAAATACAAGACGGTATCGACTACCATCCACCTCGGCAGTGAAGTCGACGAGACGGCGGTAGCTTCTACCTGGCATCTCCCTGAATCCCATGCCCTTGAAAGCTGGGGCGATGCCGGATCCTCCGATGGCACCGTATCGCTGCAGCAGCCGCTGATCGAACCGATCTTTAAGACCAAGTCGGCCATCGAGGTACTCTCGCTAGCGCTTGGGATGACCGCGAGCGCCTACGAACAGGTTAAGGCCCAGTCCAAACTGGCGGACGCGGCTTGGCGCCAGGCCTTGCACGATGGTCTGATTGCGGGTTCGCAGGCGGCGGCGGTCAAGCCGGCCCTCAATGCAAAAGCGGTTGAGGCGGCCTTGGCCGCTGCTCCGAAGCCGGCAGCAGGGATTGAGGTGGTCTTCGCTCCCTCGGCCAGCACCTTTGATGGCCGTTACGCCAACAACGCCTGGCTTCAGGAAGCACCCGAGCCGATGACCAAGATCGTCTGGGACAACCCGGCTCTGGTGAGTCCCAAGACGGCCAAGGAACTGAAGCTCGAAGAGGGCTCGGTGATCGTGGTCGAACGCGGCGGTCGGAAGGTTGAGGCTCCTGTTCTGGTTCAGCCTGGCCACGCCGACAACTCCGTTACTCTGACCCTCGGCTACGGCCGCACGGCGGTCGGGCGCGTCGGCACCGGAGTCGGCTACAACGCTTACCTGCTCCGCACCGCGGATGCGATGGGCTTCGGCACGGGGGTGAACATCACCAAGTCTCCCCGTACTTACTCCCTGGTGACCACGCAGGAGCATCACGACCAGGCCGGACGCCCGGTCGTACGTGAGGCGACCCTAGCCAAGTATAAAGAGGAAGCGCAATTTGCGTCGCACGAGGACGCCCACATCGAACTGTTCCAACTGTTTGACTCCTACGACTACTCGAAGGGGAACCAGTGGGGCATGGTGGTCGATCTGCAGTCGTGCATCGGCTGCAATGCCTGCCTGGTGGCCTGCCAGTCGGAAAACAACATTCCGGTCGTGGGTCGCGATCAAGTGTCTAAAGGCCGCGAAATGCACTGGATTCGCCTCGACCGGTACTTTACCGGAACCGAGGAAGATCCGGAGGTTGTGCACCAGCCGATGGCCTGCCAGCAATGTGAGAACGCACCGTGCGAATCGGTCTGCCCGGTAGCGGCGACGGTTCACAGTCCCGAAGGTCTCAATGACATGGCCTATAACCGTTGCGTCGGCACCCGGTATTGCGCCAACAACTGTCCGTACAAGGTTCGCCGCTTCAATTACTTCAACTGGCACAAAGACCTCGAAGAGGTTGGCAAGATGGTCTTCAACCCCGACGTTACCGTTCGCATGCGGGGTGTGATGGAGAAGTGCAATTACTGTGTCCAGCGAATTCAGGAAGTCAAGATCGCGCACAAAGTGAATGGTCGTAAGCCCATTCAGGATGGTGACGTTCTGACGGCGTGTCAGCAGACCTGTCCGGCCGAAGCGATCTCTTTCGGGAATCTCAACGACCCGGAAAGCGCCGTCTCCAAATTGAAGAAGAATAATCGGAACTACACCCTTCTTCATGAACTCAATGTCAAGCCGCGCACGACGTACCTGGCGAAGGTGCGCAATCCCAATCCGGAGCTTGCCTAATGGCTGATCTCGCATTCGATCCCAAGGCTGTTGAACAGTTAAGTCCACCGCTCGTAACGGGCCAGCCCTCGTTGCATGAAGTCACCGAAGCGGTCAGTATTCACACGGAACTGGAAACGCACCGGAACTGGTACATCGCCCTCGCCATCAGCGGTAGCATAACCCTGTTGCTCGGTTCCATGTTGGCGTATCTCATCTCCACCGGTATCGGTGTTTGGGGGAACAATAACCCGGTCGGCTGGGGTTGGGATATTACCAACTTCGTGTTTTGGATCGGTATCGGCCACGCCGGTACGCTGATCTCGGCCATTCTGTTTCTGTTCCGGCAGAAGTGGCGCACCTCGATCAACCGCTTCGCCGAAGCGATGACGCTCTTCGCCGTAGCGTGTGCCGGCATCTATCCGCTCGTCCACGTGGGACGTCCGTGGCGTGCCTACTGGCTGTTTCCAATCCCGAATGCTGATCTGGCGATGTGGCAGAACTTCCGCAGTCCTTTGCTCTGGGACGTGTTCGCAGTATCGACCTACGCCACGGTCTCCGCCCTATTCTGGTACGTGGGTCTGATCCCTGACCTCGCTATCATCCGCGATCGCGCCACGACCAAACTGCGCCACACCATCTACGGAATCGCCTCTCTCGGCTGGCGGGGTTCTGCAACCCACTGGAAAAACTACGAGAAGGCCTACATGATTCTGGCCGGCCTCTCAACGCCCCTGGTGCTTTCCGTCCATACGATCGTTTCTTTCGACTTCGCGGTCTCGATCATCCCGGGATGGCACACCACGATCTTCCCGCCCTACTTCGTCGCCGGCGCGATCTTCTCCGGCTTTGCGATGGTGATCACGCTGATGGTCATTGCCCGCTGGGTGTTCAAGGTCGAGCACTTGGTCACGATGACACACCTCGAGAACATGAACAAGGTCATCCTGGCTACCGGTACCATCGTCGGCTATGCCTATGCCACCGAGTTTTTCATCGCTTGGTATTCGGGCAACGAATATGAACGGTTTACCTTCATCAACCGCGCGATGGGTCCTTACGCATGGGCCTACTGGTCGATGGTCTCCTGTAACGTGATCTCGCCCCAGTTCTTCTGGTTCAAGAAGCTGAGGACGAATATCCCATTCATGTTTGTCCTGTCGATCTTCGTAAACATTGGCATGTGGTTCGAGCGGTTCGTGATCATCGCGACGAGCCTGCACCGCGACTTCCTGCCCTCCTCCTGGGGCTACTTCCGCCCGACGATCGTCGATATCTTAACCTTTTTCGGCACCTTCGGCCTCTTCATCACGCTGTTTGTCTTCTTTACCCGGTTCCTGCCGATCATCGCTGTAAGCGAGGTAAAGGGCATGATGATTCAGACCGAACACGAAAAGCATTATCTACCCGCCACGACGGCCGGCTCCCCCGAGTCCGTCAAGGCCCACTGAGGAACGCCATGGCTGATCACTCCTCCATACACGGCGTCGTTGCCGACTTCGCTTCCCCGGATACGCTTCTCGATGCGGTGAAAGCCGCCCGGGCACAGGGCTACACCAGGATGGAAGCCTATACCCCCTTCCCGATCCATGGTATCGACGAGGCGATGGGTGCGAAACCCTCCATCCTCGGGTATATCGTTCTCTGTGGAAGCGCTACCGGCTTTACCACCGCCGTTTTGTTGCAGTGGTGGACCGGTACGATCGCCTACCCGCTGGTCATCAGCGGCAAACCGCTGTTTGCCTTTGAATTCGGCTTTCCGGTCATGTTCGAATTGACCGTTCTTCTCTCGGCCTTCGCGGCGGTCTTCGGCATGCTCGGATTGAATGGCCTGCCGCGCCTCAGCCATCCGATTTTCAACTACTCGGGTGTAGCCGGTTCCTCGGATGATCGTTTTCTGCTGGTAATCGAAGCTTCCGATAAGAAATTCGACGCCAACGCCACAAAAGATTTCCTCGCCTCCCTCGGAGCCGAGAAGTTGGAGGTCGTCGAGGCATGATGCCTTCCCGTTTGCCGTTTCTCCTGGCGCTAGCCAGCAGCCTGGTTTTGACCGGGTGCCTCAGTCCGAGTCGGGATACTACTCCGCTGCAGATCTGGGATGACATGAAAGCTCAGCCCAAGTACAAGTCGCAGCAGCAGAGCTCTTTGTTCGCCGACCAGCGGTCCAGCCGTCGTCCACCGGAGGGAACCGTGGCCATTGGTCAGCTCGGTGGTGATGATGCCTACCGCTGGGGCGTTGTTTCTTCGCAATACGTGGGCAAGATTCAGGAACCGGTCACGGCGGAACTTCTCGCCCACGGACAGCTGAAATTCAACACTTACTGTGCCCCGTGCCACTCCCGTGTGGGAGACGGCAAAGGAATCGTTGGCATTCGCGCCGGGGCGGCCTTCCAGCCGGCCAATCTTCTTGAGCCGCGGGTGCAGCAGATGAACGATGGGGAACTCTACTCGGTCGCCAGCGAGGGCCGGCGGACCATGATGGGTTACCGGACCCAGACCAGTGATCACGATCGCTGGGCGATCGTAGCCTACCTCCGTGCGCTGCACCGGGCCAACTCCGGGACCAAAGAAGACGTGCCGGAGAACCTCCGGGCTCAACTGAATTAATCGAGGACTACGAGTCGCAACATGAGCAAACATCACCATCACGCCGCTCCGCAAGACAGTTATGAGCTCCCGGCCGCTACCTGGGAGAAGGGTCGGAATATCCTTCTTGGCGTCGTTGTCCTCGGTTGGGTAGCAGCGCTGGCAGGCTATAGTATCGACCACAAACAGTTTTTCCCTTCCTACCTCGTGGCCTTCTTTTTCGGGACGGGTATTGCGATCGGGGCGGCCCTATTCACGATGATTCAACATCTGACCGGTGCTGCCTGGAGCGTTCCGCTCCGCCGGTTGATGGAAAACATCATGATGTCGATGCCGGTGCTTGCGCTGCTGTTCCTGCCCGTGGCCTTCGGCTTACATGAACTGTATGAGTGGTCGCATCCGGGCATCATGGAAACGGATGCTCTGCTCAAGAAGAAAGAGGCTTATCTGAATCCGACAGCCTTCTACATCCGTGCCGCCATCTACTTTCTGATCTGGAGCTTCTGGGCGTGGCGGTTATCGAGCTGGTCTCGGGCGCAGGATCAGTCGAAGGACCTCAATTTAACCTTCAAGAGCGAGCGGATCTCCGCCCCTGGTATGCTGTTGTTTTTCCTCTCGGCTTCCCTCGCCAGCGTCGATTGGGTGATGTCGTTGCAGCCCCACTGGTACTCGACGATTTTTGGTGTGTACTGTCTCGCGGGTGGGATGTGGGCGTTTTTCGCAATCCTCACCTTTACGCTGCTCCGTTTCCGCGCCAATGGTATCCTGGCCAACTCCGTGACCGTGGAACATTACCATGACATGGGGAAATGGATGTTCGCTCTCACCGTCTTCTGGGCCTATGTGGCCTTTTCGCAGTACATGCTGATCTGGTACGCCAATCTTCCGGAAGAGACCATCTTCTTTAAGGTACGGCGCACAGGATCCTGGGAAACGGTCAGCGGAGTTCTACTACTCGGCCATTTTGCGGCCACCTTCCTGGTTCTCCTGGCTCGCGCGAGCAAGCGTAGCTTGAACGTCCTACGTTTTGTGACGGTCTGGATTCTTTGTATGCACTATGTGGACGTCTACTGGCTGGTCATGCCCAACTTTGCCAAGGCGGGCGTCGCACCGCATTGGATGGATGCGGCCTGTTTTGTCGCCGTCATGAGCACTCTGGCTCTAGGTTTCTGGTGGCGGCTGAAGTCTGCCCCGATTGTCGCGGTCGGCGATCCCCGACTGCAAAAAGGATTGGAGTTCCAGAATGTCTAACGCTCCCAAAAATCTCACCCCGGAAGAGATCGCTGAACTTGGTTTCGATCGCACGGAGGTTCAAACTGTCCCCGTTTTGGTGGTGACCGTGTTGACCGTCGGATTTATTGTAGCGGTCTGCGTTGGTTGCGCCATCTACTACAATAGCTTCCGCGATGCTGCCGTTGAGCGCCTCCAGCTCGAGCCGGTTTCGAAGGATTACCTGGACCTTCAGGCGCGTGAAGCGCAGCAACTCGGTACATACGGCACGATTAACAAAGCGGCTGGGACCGTTCGTCTGCCGATTGAGAAAGCGATGGAGTTAGTAGTCTCGGAATCCGCTCCAGGTGGTAAATGGAAGTTTCCCGTGAATCCATATCCGGTCAAGAAACCAGAGGATGCTTCCGCCGCCGCTCCCGCGGCAGCGGCTCCCCCACCTGCCAAGTGAATCAGTCTCTTTGAATTCTATGCTGGCTCGGCTTCTCATCTCCGCTCTGTTCTCCCTCGCTCTTGCTGAGGGGAATGCCTCTGTTCCACAGGAACTGAACGGGGTTGGGGTGGAAGAGAGATTGGGTACGGTACTGGACGGCAATCTCGAGTTCGTCGCCGAGAATGGACGTCCGACGCGCCTGTCAACGTTTCTTCGGCAGGGCCGTCCGGTCATTTTGAATTTCGTTTATTACTCCTGCCCGATGTTGTGTAGTCTCGTGATGAACGGCCTGACGTCGAGCATTCGCGAGCTATCCTGGACTCCCGGCCAGGAGTACGAGATCGTCACCGTTTCGATCGATCCCCGGGAGATGTACACCCTGGCCGCCGCGAAGAAGCAGGCTCAGTTGATCAGCTTCGACCGGCCCGCCCCTGGTTGGCACTTTCTTTCCGACTATAACGACAACGCCCGCAAACTGGCCGACCAGGCGGGGTTTCGCTACCGGTGGGACAAGGATCGGCAACAATATGCCCACAGCGCGGCGTTGGTCCTGCTCACTCCCGAGGGAAAGATCGCCCGCTACCTCTATGGCATCAAGTACAAGCCCTTTGATCTCCGCATGGGATTGACGGAGGCTCGGGACGGGAAAATGCGCTCTACGGGTGAGCATCTCCTCTTGTACTGCTTCCAGTACGACCCCGCAGCCAAAAGTTATGTCCTCTTCGCCCGCAACATCATGCGGGGCGGTGGGGCCCTCACAGTGTTCATTGTCGGCGCTTCCCTCCTGCGCTTCTGGCGCAGGGAGCGGGAGAATCTTAAGCAGTCGCCCCTCGCGGGGCCGGTTTCATCATAAGGAAGGCACTATGGATTCCATCAGGCATTGGATGCTTGGCCCACAGGGGAGCGCGTACGCCAACGATGTTGACGTACTCTACATGTTCTTGGTGTGGCTCAGCGTATTTTTCTTCGCTCTTATTGTATTTTTGACCGTATATTTCGCCTGGAAGTACCGTCGGCGGAAAGAAGGGGTTTTGACCCCGAACATTGGACACAATCTAGCCCTCGAACTCCTCTGGAGCATCGTGCCGCTGATCATTGTCATGGGGATCTTTTTCTGGGGATTCAATGACTATGTGCGCGCGAGCGTGGCGCCGAACGACGCCATCGAGATTCACGTCACGGGCAAAAAATGGCTCTGGGCGTTTGAGTACCCGGACGGGACGCGGACGATCGGAAACCTCCATGTCCCTGTCAACCGGCCGGTAAAGCTGATCCTCACAAGCGAGGATGTCCTGCACGACTTCTACATCCCCTCGATGCGGCAGAAGACCGACGTTATACCAGGGCGTTTCGTCGACCTCACTTTCACTCCCACGGTACCCGGACGGCACCAGGTTTTCTGCGCGGAATATTGTGGCAAATCGCACTCGGACATGATGGCGAATCTGTTCGTCGACTCCCCGGAGGCCTACGAAAAATGGCTGGTGGAGGGTGATCCGGAATTGCAGACGATGCCGCCCGTTGAGGTAGGCAAGCTCGTCTACGAAAATAAGGGCTGCAACTCTTGCCACAGCATCGACGGAAGCAAGAATACAGGTCCCTCTTTCAAGGGCCTGTACGGGCGCCTGGAAAAGTTCACTGACGGCTCGACCGTTACGGTGGACGATAACTACATCGCCGAGTCGATCAATAACCCGCAGGCGCGCATTGTGGCCGGATATGAACCGGTAATGCCCACCTTCCAGGGTCTTTTGAGGATCCCGGAGATGCGCGGTATCATAGCGTACATTAAAGAATTAAAGTAAAACAAGGGGGTTTCACATGGCTGACATCATCACAACACCACACATCAGCGGCCACGCCGATCACCATGATGTGGATTATTTACACGACGGCAAAGGCCTGAAATCCTGGCTGACCACGGTCGATCATAAACGCATCGGCATCATGTATCTGTGGTCCATTCTGTTTATGTTCTTTTTGGGCGGCGTCTTCGCCATGATGATTCGTCTGGAACTGCTGACGCCCAAACAGACGATCATGAGCGCGGAAACCTACAATAAAGTGTTCACGCTTCACGGCGCGATCATGGTGTTCCTCTTCATTATCCCGTCCGTACCCGCTGCGCTCGCCAACTTCGTCCTCCCGCTGATGCTAGGTGCCAAGGATGTCGCCTTTCCCAAACTTAACCTGTTCAGTTGGTACATCTACATGGCAGGTGCTTTGATTGCGATTGCCGCCATGGTCACCGGCGGAGTCGACACCGGTTGGACCTTCTACACGCCCTACTCAACCACGACCGATGGTAGTGTCGCGTTGATGACGTTTGCGGCCTTTGTCCTTGGCTTCAGTTCCATTCTTACGGGTGTCAACTTCGTCGCAACCATTCACAAACTGCGCGCTCCCGGCATGGGCTGGTTCGATATGCCTCTGTTCTGCTGGGGTATCTACGCCACCGCGCTCATCCAAGTGCTCGCCACCCCCGTCCTCGCCATTACTCTTCTCCTCCTCATCATGGAGCGGACCTTCGGAATCGGCATCTTCGACCCGAAACTGGGTGGCGACCCGGTGCTCTTCCAGCATTTCTTCTGGTTTTACTCCCACCCGGCCGTTTACATCATGATCCTGCCCGGCATGGCGATTATCTCCGAGATTATCCCGACGTTCTCGCAGAAGACGATCTTCGGCTACCGGGCCATCGCTTTCTCCTCGGTCGCGATCGCGCTCGTATCGTTCATCGTGTGGGGCCACCATATGTTCACCTCTGGCCAGTCCCAGTTGGCCTCGGCGATCTTCTCCTTCATTACTTTCTTTGTGGCGGTTCCATCGGCGATCAAAACGTTCAACTGGATCGTCACGATGTACAAAGGCTCAGTTGCCTTCAATGCTCCGATGCTCTACGCCCTCAGCTTTCTGCTGTTGTTCGGCATCGGCGGTTTGACGGGCATCTTCCTCGGTGCGGTCTCTGTCGATATCCACCTCCACGACACCTACTTCGTCGTTGCACACTTCCACTACGTGATGATGGGTTCAACCGTCATCGCCTTCCTCGGCGGTCTCCACTATTGGTGGCCAAAGATGTTTGGCCGGATGTACAACGAATCGGCCGCCAAGGTGGCCTGCGCCCTCGTCTTCATCGGTTTCAACGCCACCTTCCTGCCGCAGTTTGTACTGGGTAGCCGTGGTATGCCCCGTCGCTATTACAACTATCTGCCGGAGTTCCAGTTCCTGCACCAGGCTTCTACCGTTGGGTCGTGGATTCTGGGGCTCGGTTTCTTGATCATGGCCGGCTATCTGTTCGCCTCGCTGCGGAAGAAGATGGATGCCCCAGCCAACCCCTGGCATAGCCGGACGTTGGAGTGGCAGACCGCTTCGCCGCCTATTACCCACAATTTCCACGAAGTCCCCTCCGTTGGCGGTGGTCCTTACGATTACTACCGGCCGGTGGGACAGGGGAGGAACGCTTGAGTCATTCCACGCATGATGTGGCGGAACACCGGTTCCGCCAGCATCACTTCGCTACCGCCGAACAACAACTCGATACTTCGAAGATCGGCATGTGGCTTTTCCTGGCCACCGAAATTCTGATGTTCGGCGGCCTCTTTGTGGGCTTTGGCCTGATGCAGGGTGTCTATCCGGAAGCCTGGGTGGCCGGTCATCATCATCTCGACCGGGTGCTCGGCGCAGTCAACACCGTTTTCCTGCTCTGCTCCTCTTTCACGATGGTGATGGCGGTTCATTACGCTTCGACCGACGAGAAGTCGAAGACGGTCCTCAACTTGGGCTTGACCCTCGGCTTTGCCTTCGCCTTTCTGGTAGTCAAATATTTCGAGTACTCCCACAAGTTCCATGATGGGCTGCTGCCGGGTCGGTTTTTTAATCTGGCCGGAATCGGTGGCCCCCCCCAACAGGCGATGTTCTTCGGTTTTTACTTCGCCATGACCGGTATTCATGGCTTCCACGTGCTGATCGGTATCATTCTGATCACCTGGATTATGATCCGGGCCAATCGCGGCGACTTCTCTAGCGCCTATTACACCCCGGTCGACCTGATCGGCTTGTACTGGCACTTGGTCGATTTGATCTGGATCTACCTGTTCCCCCTTCTCTACCTCGTCAGCTAGGACACTCATGAGCGAACAAGCGCATCACACTCCTCACTCCCCTCTTCCGTACCTGCTTACGCTGATCGCCCTGCTGATCCTGACCGGGATTACCGTCGGCGCGGCGTACGTCGATTTCGGCTCGTCGACTGTAAATATCATCATTGCCATGTTGATCGCGACCTTCAAGGCTTCTCTGGTCGCCCTCATCTTCATGCACCTCCGGCATGACAAAGCGCTCAATTCCATCATCTTCGTCAGCTCCCTGATTTTCTTGGGCATCCTGCTGGGCTTCTGCATGATCGACCTCGGTAGCCGCGAACGCGTCTATCCTACCGGTCTTC
Organism: Acidobacteriaceae bacterium; assembly: GCA_020247055.1. GTDB lineage: Bacteria > Acidobacteriota > Terriglobia > Bryobacterales > Bryobacteraceae. The sequence continues at coordinate 57,960 of JADCJL010000015.1, forward strand.
GCAAAGTAGATCCGCCCCCCGCGGCAGCCCCGGCGGCGGCTCCTCCTGCACCCGCGAAACACTAGTTCGTCAGTCACCAACCGAAACCAACGGCCTCTTCCCACCCGGAATGGGCCGTTTCGCTTTCTCCCGAGGTAAATTCTCCATGCAAAGAAGACTCTTCCTGGCCAGCGCCGCCGCCGCCTCCGTTCCTGCCCAGACGCCGCCCCGTCGCATCGCCGCCATCGTGACCGAGTACCGGCCGATGTCCCACGCCGATGTCATCGTCGGCAAGTACCTCGAAGGATTCAACCAGGACGAGCGCCCGCCCTATCCCAAATCCCGCATCGTCTCCCTGTTCACCGAACAGGTCCCGGCCAAAGACATGAGCCGGGAGCGTGCCAAAAAGTTCAATGTCCCCATCTACCGCACCGTCGCCGAAGCGCTGACCCTCGGTGGCGCCCAACTCGCCGTCGACGGCGTCCTGCTCATCGGCGAACACGGCGACTACCCCTCCAACGACAAAGAGCAGAAACTCTACCCCCGTTTTGAGATGTTCCTGAAGATCACCGATGTCTTCCGGCAGTCCGGCCGCTCCGTCCCGGTCTTCAACGACAAGCATCTGTCCTGGAGCTTCCGCCAGGCCAAACGCATGGTCGACATCTCCCGCGAACTTAAGTTCCCCATGCTCGCCGGCTCCTCCGCCCCGGTCGCCTTCCGGACGCCCGGTGTCGACGCCCCCTGGGGCGAAAAGCAGCGCTACGCCGTCGCCATCTCCTACAGCGGGCTCGACATCTACGGCTTCCACGTCCTCGACGCCTTGCAGTCGATGACCGAACGCCGCGCCGGCGGCGAAACTGGCGTCAAGAGCGTCCAGTGCCTCGAAGGTGAGGCCTGCTGGAACTTTCTCGCCGCCAACGCCTGGGCGCAGAAGCTGTTTGACCGCGCTATCGCCCACAGTGAAACCCGCAAGCCCGGCGACCTCAAGAAAATCGTCCCCACCCCGGCCGTCTTTGTCGTCGAATACGCCGATGGCCTCCTCGGCGCCGCCTTCCTGCTCACGGGTGCCGTCGAGGACTTCACGGTCGCCGTCGACGTCGCCGGACGAAACGAACCCATTTCCACCCTGATGAAGCTCCAGGACGGCCGCCCCTACCATCACTTCGGATGCCTCGTCCAGAAGATCGAGGAGATGTTCCTCACCGGCCGGGCCCCCTACCCGGTCGAACGCACCCTGCTGTCGAGCGGCATTCTCGATTTCGCCCTCGAATCCCGCCTCCAGGGCCACCGCAAACTCGCCACTCCCGAACTCCAACAGGTCCGCTACCAAACCCCTCGCACCTCCAATTTCTGCGTCAGCGGCTGGGGACCGGACGGCAAGCGCCTGTAGTTAGCCTGATATCCTGGTAACCGTGAACAAGGCATGTCTGCTGCCGGTGCTGTTCGCCGCCTCGCTCGCGGCCCAGACCGTCAGCTACCGGCGCGAGATCGCCCCCGTTTTGCAACAACGCTGCGTGGCCTGCCACCAATCCGGCAACCCCTCCGGCGGCTTCGTGGCCGAAACGGCCGCCGGCGTCGCCCGCGCCGCCCGCTCCGGGCTCCTCCTCGATACCCTTACCGGCGAACGCCCCCGCATGCCGAAAGCGGGCCCTCCCTTGGCTTCCGCCCAGGTCGCGCTGCTGCGTCGCTGGGTCGAACAGGGCGCCCCCGACGACTCCACCGGCGAACCGGCCACCTGGTGGTCCCTCCGCCCCCTACCCCCGTCCAGACCCGCCTCTATCGACGAGTTCGTCCTCGCCAAACTCCAAGCCGCCGGCCTCACCCCCTCCCCCGAAGCCGACCGCCGCACCCTCATCCGTCGCCTCTCCTACGATCTCCACGGCCTCCCGCCCACCCCCCAAGAGTCGGACGCCTTCGCCGCCGACCCCGATCCCCGCGCCTACGAACGCCTCGTCGACCGTCTCCTCGCCTCCCCGCGCTACGGCGAACGCTGGGCCCGCCACTGGCTCGACGTCGTCCACTACGGCGACTCCCACGGCTACGACAAAGACAAGCCCCGGCCTCACGCCTGGCCCTACCGCGACGCCGTCATCCGCGCCTTCAACGAAGACCTCCCCTACCCCCGCTTCGTCCGCGCCCAACTCGCCGGCGATCTCCTCTACCCCAACGACCCCCACGCCTTCGCCCTCACCGGCTTCCTCGCCGCCGGCCCCTGGGACTTCGTCGGCCACCAGGAACTCAAAGAAGGCACCGCCAACAAAAACCTCACCCGCCTGCTCGACCGCGACGACATGGTCGCCACCACCATCTCCACCTTCGTCAGCCTCACCGCCCACTGCGCCCGCTGCCACGACCACAAGTTCGATCCCATTCCCCAGGCCGACTACTACAACCTCCAGGCCGTCTTCGCCGGCATCGATCGCGCCGACCGGCCCTACGACGCCGACCCCGCCGTCTCCGCCGCCCGCCGGGCGCTCCTCAACGAAAAACTCGCCCTCCAGCGCCGCCTGCAGCCCCACCTCGATCGCGTGGAGTTCGCCTCAAGCCCCGAACTCACCGCGCTCGATATCCGCATCCAGGACGCCGGCCTGCTCATCGCCCACCTCGGCACCCCCAAAACCCCCGCCGAAACCGCCGAAAAGCTCCGCCTCGAAACCCGCCGCACGGCCGACCGCGCCACCCGCCAGAAACTCGTCGACGCTCTGGCCGGCGCCGAAACTCTTGCCGCCATCGCCGCCGGC
>JADCJL010000150.1 GCA_020247055.1 Acidobacteriaceae bacterium
CCTCGTTGACCCCGAAACGCCCCTGGTGCGCTTCGACTACGCCGAACTCCGCGCCCGCCTCCGCCAGGCCGAAGCCCGCATCGCCGAATCCGCCGCCCGCCTCACCCAACTGACCCGCGGCCTCCGCCCCGAAGAGATCGCCCAGGCCACCGCCGCCGCCCAACAGGCCCGCGCCCGCTGGCAGGCCGCCCGCAACGGCCCCCGCCCGCAAGAGGTCGCCCAGGCCCGCGCCGAACTGCAGGCCGCCACCGCCGAACTCGAAACCGCCTACACCACCGCCAAACGCCTCGAACAACTCGCCCGCTCCGGCGACGTCTCCCCCCAGTCGCTCGACGAAGCCACCGGCCGCCGCAACACGCTCAATGCCCGCGCCCGCGCCCTCCGCGAGCGGGTCCAGCTCCTCGAAGCCGGCACCCGGCCCGAAGAGCTCGAAGCGGCCGAACAGCAGGCCCTCCAGGCCGAAAAAGCCGCCGCCGTCGCCCGCCTCGGCGCCCGCCCGGAAGAGCTCGCCCAGGCCCGCGCCCGCTTCGAACAGGCCCAGGCCGAAGCCGCCCAGCTCGCCACGCAACTCGCCGAAGTGGAGGTGCGCGCGCCCGCCCGCGTCCGGGTCGAAACCGTCTCCGTCCGCCCGGGCGATCTCGTCCCCCCCGGCCGCCCCGTCGTCTCCCTCCTCGAAGAGTCCCAAACCTGGGTCCGCGCCTACGTCCCGGCCCCCGACCTCAGCGCCTGGCCCATCGGCACCCGCGTCGAAGTCCGGCTCGATAGCGGCCAAAGCCTCCCCGGCGCCGTCCAGCAGGTCGCCGCCCAGGCCGAGTTCCTCCCCCGCAACATCCAGACCCGCGAAGACCGCTCCCACCAGGTCTTCGCCATCAAGATCCGCACCACCGGCGCGGAGCTTCGCTCGGGCATGGCCGCGACCGTCCGGCGGATTCCCTGATGCCCCCCGTCATCGAAACGCGGGAGATCTCCATCCGCTTCGGCGCGTTTACCGCCGTCGACCGCGTCAGCCTCACCGTCGACCGCGGCGAGGTCTTCGGCCTGCTCGGCCCCAACGGCTCCGGCAAAACCACCCTCATCAAATCCCTCTGCGGTCTCGTCAAAATCTCCGGCGGCGAAGGGCGCCTGCTCGGCCTCGACGTGCGCGACGAGGCCCCCGCCATCCGCCGCCGCATCGGCTATATGTCCCAGCGCTTCGGCCTCTATGAGGATCTTACCGCCCGCGAAAACCTCGAGTTCTACTCCGGCGTCTACGGCCTCACCGCGGATCGCTACGCCCGGCGCCTCGCCAGCGTCGTCGAACTCACCGCCATCACCCCCTACCTCGACCGCCGGGCCGGCCAGCTCTCCGGCGGCTGGAAGCAGCGCCTCGCCCTCGGCTGCGCCATCGTCCACGAACCCGAGGTCGTCTTTCTCGACGAGCCCACCGCCGGCATCGACCCCGTCGCCCGCCGTGCCCTCTGGGACCTCGTCTTCCAGCTCTCCGGCCAGGGCGTCACCTTTCTCGTCACGACGCATTACATGGACGAAGCCGAACGCTGCGGCCGCGTCGGCTACCTCTACAACTCGACGATGGTCGCCATGGGCACCGTCGAAGAGCTCAAGCGCCTGCCCGCCGCCAATCCCCCCGGCACCGCCCGCTACGAGATCACCTGCCCGAACATCACCGAGACGCTCGCCACGGTCCGCGCCCTGCCCTTCGTCCGCGAAGCCACCATCTTCGGACAGTCCATCCACGCCCTCGTCGATGCCGCCGCCGCCCCCGCCTTGGCCACCGCCACCGGGGTAGCCCCCCGGCCCATCGAGCCCTCGCTCGAAGACGTCTTCGTCACCCTCACCAACCGCATCCTCGCCGACCGGAGTGCCTTATGAGCCTGTTCGCCGGCGCCTGGCCCATGCTCCGCAAAGAGTTCGTCCACCTGCGCCGCGACCCGGGCACGGTCATCTTCGCCCTGCTCATTCCCGTCATCCAGCTCATCATCTTCGGCTTTGCCCTGAACATGAACGTCCGGCAGATCCCCACCGTCGTCTACGACCAGGCGCCCTCCCAGCGCAGCCGCGAACTCATCGCCCGCTTCCGCTCCACCGACACCTTCGCCCTCGTCGCGCAGGTCACCTCCGACGCCGCACTCGAACACGAAATCCGCCGCGGCCACGCCCAGGCCGCCTTGAAAATACCCTACGACTACGCCGACCGCGTCCTCGCCGGCCGCGGCGCTACCGTCCAGTTGCTTGTCGACGGCTCCGACTCCACCGTTTCAAGCGCCGCCCTCAACGTCTTCAACGCCCTCATCCTGCTCGAAAACCAGCGCCTCGCCCGCGCCGGGCCGCCCATCGTCGAAGCCCGCCCGGCCGTTCTGTTCAACCCGGCCACCCGTTCGCCGAACTTCTTCGTCCCGGGCCTGGTGGCCGCCCTTGTCCAGATCATGGTCATCATCCTGGTTGCGCTGTCCGTCGTCCGGGAGCGGGAACGCGGCACCCTCGAGCAGTTAACAGTAACTCCTGTGCAGCCGCTGGGAGTCATGCTGGGTAAGATGATCCCGTATGTCACGCTCGGGTTCCTTGAAATCTGCTGGGTGCTGCTCATCATGCGGGTCGTCTTCGCCGTGCCCATCCATGGCAGCCTGGCGACGCTCCTGCTGCTCGCCGTGCCCTTTCTGGTGGCCTCGGCGGGCATTGGCCTCCTCATCTCCACCCGCGCCCACTCGCAGGCCGAAGCGTTTCAAATGGCCTTCGGCACCATGCTCCCGTCCATCTTTCTTTCGGGCTATATCTTCCCGATCAATAACATGCCGCCGCAGTTCCAGCTGGTAAGTAAGATAATACCTACCACTTACTTCATTGAAGTTACTCGCGGAGTCATCCTCCGCGGCGCCGGCCTCGCCGACTTATGGCCCAACGGCGCCGTCCTCACCGCCATGGCGCTCGCCGCCGTCGGCCTCGCCGCCCGCCAGTTCCACCGCCGCCTCAGTTAACCGGCCTTGGCTTCGTTTCGCAAAACAGCCCTCCGCGCCGCCGGCCCGGCCCCGCGTCCGGCATCCCGGCCCAACAGTGGTACCGTTAGGCAGTGATGTCCGCCATTGCCCTCCTCGCCGCCCTCGGCATCGTCCTCCACCTGGCCACCCACTCCCCCTGGCCCCTCTACACCGTGCTCATCCTCGGCGGCCTCCCCCTCCTCTGGGGCCTCCTCCAACGCCTCCGCGCCCTCGACTTCGGCTCCGACCTCCTCGCCGGCATCTCCATCCTCACCTCCGTCCTCCTCGAACAGTACCTCGTCGGCTCCCTCGTCGTCCTCATGCTCTCCGGCGGCACCGCCCTTGAAGAGTACGCCATGCGCCGCGCCTCGGCCGTCCTCGCCGCCTTAGCCAAACGCATGCCCCGCATCGCCCACCGCCGCACCGAGGCCGGCATCGCCGATATCCCCCTCGAGCAGGTCGCCCTCGGCGACACCCTGGTCGTTTTCCCCCACGAAACCTGCCCCGCCGACGGCACCGTCCTCGCCGGCCAAGGCGCCATGGACGAGTCCTTCCTCACCGGCGAACCCTTCCACATCGCCAAACTCCCCGGCGCCACCGTCCTCTCGGGCGCCATCAACGGCGAAGCCGTCCTCGAAATCCGCACCGACAAACTCCCCGTCGACTCCCGCTACGCCCAGATCATGCGCGTCATGCAGGAAGCCGAACAGGCCCGCCCCTCCATGCGCCGCCTCGCCGACCGCCTCGGCAGCTGGTACACCCCGCTCGCCCTCGCCGTCGCCGCCGCGGGCTGGGCGCTCAGCGGCGACCCCAGCCGCTTCCTCGCCGTCCTCGTCATCGCCACCCCCTGCCCCCTGCTGATCGCGATCCCCGTCGCCATTCTCGGTGCCATCTCCCTCGCCGCCCGGCGCGCCATCATTATTAAGGATCCCGCTCTGCTCGAACGCATCGACACCTGCCGCACCTTCATCTTCGACAAGACCGGCACCCTCACCTACGGCCGCCCCGCGCTCACCGGCCTCGTCACCGCCCCCGGCGTCGACCGCGCAGAGGCCCTCGCCTGGGCCGCCAGCCTCGAACAGTTCTCCAAGCACCCCTTGGCCGCCCCCGTCCTCGCCGCCGCCCAGGCCGAAGGCATCGCCCTCGCCCCCATCCTCTCGGTCAGCGAAAAACCCGGCCAGGGCCTTACCGGCCAACTCGACGGCCGCCAGATCGCCATCACCGGCCGCTCCAAAGTCTCCCTGCCCGACCTGCCCCCCACCCAGCCCGGCATGGAGGCCCTCCTCCTGCTCGACGGCGCCTTCGCCGCCGCCCTCCAGTTTCAGGACGCCCCCCGCGCCGAAAGCAAATCCTTCATCGGCCATCTCCATCCCCGTCACGGAGCCCGCAAGGTACTCCTGCTCTCCGGCGACCGCGAGACCGAAGTCCGCTACCTCGCCTCCGAAGTCGGCATCTCGGAAGTGCTCTCAAACAAGAGTCCCGAAGAGAAGGTCGCCATCGTTCGCCAGGAGACCGCTCTCGCGCCCACCCTCTTCGTTGGCGACGGCATCAACGACGCCCCCGCCATGCAGGCCGCCACGGTCGGCATCGCCTTCGGCCAGAACAGCGACGTCACGGCCGAAGCCGCCGGCGCCGTCATCCTCGAAGCCTCGCTGCACAAGGTGGACGAACTGATCCACATCGGCCAGCGCCTCCGGCGCATCGCCCTCCAATGCGCCATCGGCGGCATGGCGCTGAGCCTCATCGGCATGGCCGCCGCGGCCACCGGCTACCTCCCGCCCGTTGCCGGCGCCGTCGCTCAGGAGTTCATTGACCTTGCCGCCGTACTGAACGCTCTCCGGATGGCCCTGCCCACCGGAGAGCTCAGCGACATCGAGGCTTAAAAGCGCACAGGCCGGAGCGAGTCCGTTGTGCGCGTGGTTAAAAAAGCGCACAGGCCGGAGCGAGTCCGTTGTGCGCGGGTTCCTTAAAACAGCACCTTCATCACCAGCACCACCTGCCGCGTCGCGTTGTTCTGCGCCGGATTCAGTTGGCCGAAGCGCGGGTCGGTCACGTTGCTCGCCACAATCTGCCCAAAGTAGGCGTAATCGAGCGCGTTCTGCATATCCACCCGGATCTGCCAGCGCACCCGCTCAAAGAACCGGAACTCCTTATAAGCCGAAATCTCCCAGCTCTCCAGGTGCGGGCTCCGTACATCCGGGAACCGCGTCGGGAAGTCCCGCAAGGTAAACGGCGCCTGCGCCGTCCGCGGGAACAGCGACACATCGTAGTACTTGTCAAAGAACGGGTTGAACTCCGACCGGCCGGCCGTCTTCGCCGCCGCCTCCCGCTGCTCATTCGTCCACCGCGCACTCCGCGCCGCCGTCGGACCAGCGTTCGGGAAGTCAAACGGCACCCCGCTCCGCGTCATATACTGCACGTTCAGATTCCACCCGCCGAACATCGCATTCCCCGCCCCGTTCAAGCTGTTCAGGAAACGCTTGCCTTTGCCAAACGGCAGCTCATAGGTCACCAGCGCCGAGAACGTGTGCGGAATATCCCACTGCTGCAGCCGCTGTTCGAGGCCGGAGCTGAGCAGATTGCCCGGGTTCACGTCCTGCGGGTTCAGCGGCGCCGCCGTCTCGAGCGTCTTCGACCAGGTGTAGGAGAACTGGCCGGAGAAGCCGTTGGCAAACCGGCGCGACGCCTTGGCCTGCAGCGAATGATAAGACTGGCCGCCGATCGGCACGTTCGTCAGCGTCACCTGGCTGAAGTGCGGGTAGGCGTTCAACAGCACCTGCCGCGGCACATTCGCCCCGTTGATACCCGAACCCGGCAGCAGACCCGCCATCGGATTGGGAACCTGCGTGTTAAAGAACGCCGCCCGCTCCCCCACCGGCAGACGGGTCAGTTCCCCTAGCGGAATGAAGTTCGTGTTCAGGTTAATCGGGAGCTTCGAGGTCAGATTGCCGGAGTAGCTGACATCGGCCAGCCAGGTATTGCCAATCGTCCGCTGGAAGCCGGCCGAGAACTGCTGCGAATACGGCAAAGGCCGGTTCAGAAACTGGGCCGAAATGGCCTGCCCCAGATTGGTCGCCAGGCCCTGGCTCGACCCGATCGGCTGCAGCAGCCCGCTCGGGAACAGGTTGGCCGGGAACGGATCGTTGAGGAAGCTGGCCGGGGTCAGGTTGTTATCCGTGCTGGCGATGACGGTGGAAGGCTGGCTGAAGCCCGTGGCCGGCCCCGCGGCGTTCTGGCCCAGGTAGCTCAATCCGTAGCCCCCGCGGAACACCCACTTCGGCGCAAACTGCCAAGCCACGCCCACGCGCGGCTGCCAGTTGTTCCGGTCCCGGTTGAAGGCCTCCCGCGCCGCGCCCGAAGCGCCCGCAAACAGAATGCCGCCGTTCAACTTCAATCCCTGCACCCGGCTTTGCAGCGGGCTCGCCTGGTCAAGCGCGAAGCCGCGCACCTGCCGGTTGTAGCGTTCGACAATCGGCCCCTCGTAATCCCAACGCACCCCCAGATTGATGGTCAGCGTCCGCGAAACCTTCCAGTCATCCTGGAAGAAGAAGGCGCCGTAGGTGTTCTGGTAGGCGGGCCACACGTTCTTTTCCACGTTGCCCGACGTAATCGTCCCCACCAGGAAGGTCGCCAGCTCATTGCCCGACAACGCATCGGCCTGCTGCGGATTGCGCTGCGTCCAATTCCGGCCGAAGTTGTAGGTGCCGGAAGAGGCCCCGGGGTTGTGGTTGTTCGAGTTGTACAGCCGCAGTTCAGCACCCATCTTCCAGGTCTGCCGCCCGCGGATCACGGTCAGGTTCGGCTGGACGGAGTAGGTATCCTGCGTCTCGTAATTTGCCGTCCGCGTCGAGCCGAGCGAGGAGATGTTGTTGCCCGTGAAATTAAAACGCGGGAACTGCCGCACATCGAACTGGCTGACCAGGCGCTCGGAAAAGCCCAGCTCCGTCGGATTGAAATCACGGCCAAACACGTTGCCGGAGAAACCCTCATAGCGGGCCAGCCCGCCGCGCAGGTTGAACACCATCGAAGGACTCAGCGTATAGGTCCAGTCAGCGCCCCAGTTCCGCGAGATGCGCGTGGAGGGTGCTTCGCCCGACGGTTCGGCCGCGTTGGTCCCCCACTGCACCCGCGCAAAATTGAACCACGGCGTCTGCCCGTACCGCCAGTTCACCCGGCTCTTGTCCGACGCCACCCAGTCCATCTTGCCCAGCCACTGGTCATAGTCATTCCGCGAACTGTTCACAAACAGGTAGTTGTTCTGCCCGTCCAGGCTTTCGCTGGCGCGGTTCGGCGCCGGAAAGAAGCTGATCGTCCGCGCCGCCACGGGGTTAATCCGGTTGCGCGGAATCACATTGCCCGCAAAGGGCTGCCGGGGCGAGCTGAGCGGGTCGAAGATCAGAATCGGCTGGTTGGCGTTCGTCACCAGCTTCGAAAAATCGCCGTTGCGCTGGTCGGCCGTCGGCACCGTCCAGAGCTGCGTCTGCGGATTGCGTTCGCGCAGGCCTTCGAGCGACACCATCCAGAACAGCTTGTTCTTGCCGTTCAGTAGCTTCGGAATCAGCACGGGGCCGTCGAAGCGGAAACCGTAAGTATTGTTGCGATAGGGCGGCTTGCGGACCCCGGCCGAGTTGCGCGAATAGCCGTTCGAAATCAGCTTGTCGTTCTTCAGAAACTCAAACAGCTCCCCGTGGAACTGATTCGTCCCGCTACGCAGATTGATCGACGTCGTCCCGCCCCCGACGCGCCCGTACTGCGCGTCGTAGGTATTGGTAATGATGTTCACCTCTTCAATCGCCTGCAGCGCGGGCGCAAACGACGCGCTCCGGCTCCCGCGAGTCGACGTGATACCGTCGAGCAGAATCTCGTTCTCCCCGCTGCGGCCGCCGTTGATCGAAACTCCATTGATGTTGCCAAAGGCATAGAGCTCGAAGTTGCCCCAGTAGTTGCTCGTCTTCGTCACCCCGGGCAGCGAGTACTGAAATTGAAACAGGTTACGGCCCGAGGTCGGAATATCCGCGATCAGCTTCGTCCCGATGGTCCCGCTCCGCACCGCCGTCTCCGTCTGCAGCAGCGGCTGTTCGGCCGTCACGGTCACCCGCTCGCTCAACGCCCCCACCTGCATCTGCACGCTCAGGTTCACCCGGTCCACCGCCGTCAACTGCAACCCTTCGCGAAACAGCGGCTTAAAACCGTCCTTCTCAAAGCGGATCGTGTAGGCGCCCGGCGGCAGAAACGGCGTCACGTACCGCCCGGTGTCGTTGGTTACCGCCGAGTAGTCCACGCGCCGGTCCAGATTCTGCGCAACCACGCGCACGCCCGGAATCGAGGCTCCGGTGGCATCGCTCACCTCGCCCGAGATGACGGCCCGAAAATCCTGAGCGAAAACCGCTCCCGAGAACACAGCTACACCCAGCAACAGACGCATGGCGAAATGATAACACCTAACCATGACGACCGGATTACATCCGAATGAGTTAACGTTCCGTCCCGACTTCTGCGGCCCTCAAAAGCGCACAGGCCGCGCAGGCCCGGCACCAACGGGCGAGGAACTCGCCCCTCCTGCCGGGCCGGAGCAAGTCCGTTGTGCGCGTTCCCTAAAATCTCCCCGCGAAAAAATAAAGGAAAAGTTCCGGACACGGCCAACGTCAGCATCAGTATATAAAGATATGCAGCGTCTCCATCTGCTCCTCGCGCCCCTCCTCCTGCTCGCCGCCTGCCCTTCCCCGCGCACCTCGGTCATGCTCGACCCGGCGCTCCTCCCCCTCATCCCCGCCGATACGGTCAGCTTGGGCGGCGTCCGCGTCGACGCCCTGCAAAAGACCGAAACCTGGAAACGGCTCGCCGCCTCCCCCCAATGGACCCGGCTCATGGATAACTTCACCAAAGAGGTCGGCTTCGATCCAAGAAAAGATCTCCTCGAAATCCTCTGGGCCTCCAATGGAAAAGAGTCGCTGTTCTTCATCAGAAACCGCTTCTCCCAAATGAATATCGAGCCCCTGGTCCGGCGCGAGGGCTATCAGCGGTTGGCCTACAAGGGCTACCCCATGCTCGGCGACGAAGAGTTCGCCGCCCTCTTCATGAACGCCTCAACCGCCATCGTCGGGCGGACGGCCCGCCTCCGGCAGATCATCGATCAACGGGACGGGGGACCGGCCACCCTCTCCAAAGACCTGCTGGCCAAGGCCGAGACCATTCCCGCCACCACCCATCTTTGGGTCGTAGCCAACCCGTCTGCCCTTCCCCTCCTCGGTACCGTGGAGCCGTCGTCAAACCTGGCCGCCAATCTCCCCCGGCTTCTGCAGGGGGTCCACTTCCTCACGGTTGCCCTCGACCTCACCAACGGTCTGCAAACGCAGGCCGCCATCGACTGCAAAGACGACGCCAGCGCCCGGCAGTGGCAGAACTCCGTCAAGGGCCTTGCCGGCATCGCCCGCCTGACCCTGCCGGAAGCGCAGCGCAACGCCATGCTCCCGCTGCTCGACTCGATCGAAGTGCAACTCCAGGGCAACAACGCCATTACCCGCTTCGGCATCGACCTGGCCACCCTCGACCGGTTGCAGACTACTTTTTTGGCGGGGGAATCGCCGCGCCCAAATTAATCGACCCGCCCCCCTCGCTCACATAGTTCCGATTCCAATCCGGAATCATCACGGTCACATCTCCCCGCACCACGCACTGGCAACCCAGCCGCGAATGGAGCGTCAGCCCGGCCGCCGTCTCCACCCGGTCCGCTTCGTCGTCCTCCATCTCCGACAGGTTCTGATCGCCCGCTTTGACAATCACGTGGCACGTTGTACAGGCACAACTGCCGCCGCAGGCGTGCTCCAGATGGACGCCGTGATTCAACGCGATATCCAGCAAGGACCCCCGTAAACCGTGGTCAGAGTAGGGCATCGTCGCTGGATCGTAGTCGATCGTGATCGCTTCGGGCAGAAAAGTAACCTTGGGCACCCCTTCATTTTAGCGGTTACCTGCCCCCACCCGCAAAGGCTGGCTCAATGCGGATAAACCCTATCGGCTTTGGTATGATTATCGCATGGATTCTCATTCTCGAAGTATCGCCAAGGCTGTCAGCTACCGGGTGCTCGGTTCCCTGGCCACCGCTGGCATCGTCTATCTCTTCAGTGGCGACATGCGGGCCTCGGCGGGTGCGGGATTGATCGATTCGGTCGTCAAGATCGGCCTCTACTTTCTCCACGAACGGATCTGGAACTATATCCCCTTAGGCCGTCCCAAGCCACCGGAATACGAAATTTAAATTTTTTTTGCAGTTGGTCCTAGATCGTAAGTGCCCAAGTTTGTCCGCCCCGTCGTCCCTCATTCGTACCTCCCTGGCACGATTTCCCCGCAAAACCTTGAACAAATAGAGGTACTGGGGACTAGGACCTCCTCCTGGAAATCCTTATCCGTTCGGAGACGACCGACAGTTACCCATTACCATCGGTCTATTGAGCCGTCCGAGAGGGTCTTTTATTCTTCAAGAGTAGCCGGCGAGAACGAAAAGCGCCGGTTAACTCGGAGATTAAATGAACTTCAAAACACGTATTTTGATTGGGCTTGCCACAGTTGCTTTCGCGGCGCCCCTGTCTGCGGCCGTTATCGCTCCCGGCGGATGCAACGGCACCGGATGTAATCCTAGCACGGTTCAAAATTTCGGCACGATTACGAACCTTGGAACATTTCTCAAAGGCGACACCGACAATGTCACGGCCATGGCCGGTGCCCAAGTCGACTTCACCGGTACGCTGCGGACCGCCGTCTACCGGAACACCTCGGGTTTTCTTGACTTCTACTACCAGTTCAGTAACACCTCAGGTGCCTCGACTCTCCAGGGACAGATCAACCGCATCACGACGGTCAGTTACGGCAGTTTCATCACGGATGTCGGTTTCACCAACACGGACATCGACGGGGCCGCGGGGAATACCGGGGTCAACTTCATTGCGCCCACCACTTGGCAGCTGACGAACAAAATTGACCGGTCCACGACACCCGGATCTACCCTTGGATTCGACTTCACCGCCAACATTGGCACCGGAACGATTGCTGCTGGCGAAACCTCCAGCATCATCGTGGTTCGCACGAATGCCCTGAGCTACAGCGTTGGTCAGACCAACATGATCAACGGTGCGATCGCCTCTGCCGCCACGTTCGCCCCCGTCCCCGAACCCGGTACCTATGCCCTGATGGGCGCCGGCTTGGTAGCCTTGGGCCTCGTTCGCCGCATGCGCCAGTAGCTATCGGATCGAAACTAGAGCCGAACCGCCGAGGGGGAGTTGGAGACAACTCCCCCTTTTCTACGGCCGCCAACTCCGCAGCGCATAGCGCACTTATTTTCTCCTGGTCTGTTCCCTCGATCTGGGACCCTCGGTATCCCCCGGAAACAACCCGGATCCCGCGGAAACGCTGTGCGCGAACCTGTTCTTCACTGCCCTTTCTAACTGTGGCTCCGGGAAACCCACCGAAGCTCTACCCTCGCCGACTTCCCGCTCCACCCCATTTTCAAGAGAGTCACCAGCCTTGGCGATTCCCGGTGCTGTGCTCGAAGCGCCGTCGAGAGTCTGGCGTCGAGAACGACGAACTCCCTGGTGCCTGGTTGTTCACTCTCTGCTCTGAGTTCACCCGAATCCGGTCGCATCCATCGCGCCACCCACACAACGTCCTCGAGCCACCGGCAGGCACTCGGGACCCCGGCCGAGGCCGGGTGTTCGCTGCAGCAGTCCCCGTTTGTGACGACTCAGGTGGTGGCGGCAGACAATGCCTCGCCCCGAGCGCACAGGCCGCAGCGAGTCCGTTGTGCGCGGTTCCTCAAAGAGCGCACAGGCCGCGCAGGCACGGCACCAACGGGCGAGAAACTCGCCCCTCCCGCCGGGCCGCAGCGAGTCCGTTGTGCGCGGTTCCTCAAAGAGCGCACAGGCCGCGCAGGCACGGGACCAACGGGCGAGAAACTCGCCCCTCCCGCCGGGCCGCAGCGAGTCCGTTGTGCGCGGTTCCTCAAACAGCGCACAGGCCGCGCAGGCACGGCACCAACGGGCGACGAACTCGCCCCTCCCGCCGGGCCGCAGCGAGTCCGTTGTGCGCGGTTCCTCAAACAGCGCACAGGCCGCGCAGGCACGGCACCAACGGGCGA
>JADCJL010000151.1 GCA_020247055.1 Acidobacteriaceae bacterium
CCCCGCCGAACTGCCCGCCCCGCCCAACCCATAGCCAACCCCCTGCGGCGTCCCGGGGCTTCGAGCCCCGGCCCACCGCCCGTCAGCCCAAACCACCCCCCGCACCATGCCCACCGCCTCCTGCCTCCTGCCCCTGCCGAACCGCGCCGCCCAGCCCACAGCCACCCCCCTGCGGCGTTCCGGGGCCGCGAGCCCCGGCCCACCGCCACCCGCCCCCATCCCTCCGCTCCGCAACGTCCCCCACCCATCCGCGCCACCCGGCTCCCCGCTAGAATCGCCGCGAAAACTAACGCGACCCCCTCCCCGCAGTCATCTCATCACAAGATGCTCCCGCCGCCGCCTCCCCACTCCTACGCCCGCGCCCGCCTCTGGCTCGGTATCTCCGGCGTCGGCGCCTTCGTCCTCCTCGCCGCCTTCGCCCTCGCCCTCGACTGGCCCCGCCAACTCGCCGAGGCCGGTTACGGCCTGCCCACCGCCATCGCCGCCTACCTTCTCCTCAGCCTCCCCCTCGATCTCCTCGGCGGCTACCTCCTGCCCCGCCGCTACCAGCGCCCTACCCCCACGCTCCCCGCCTTCCTCGCCCGCCTCCTCTGCGCCCAACTCGTCCACGCCGCCTTCCTCTACCTCGCCGCCAACGCCCTCGAAGCCGCCGCCGCCGAAGCCGGACTCCCCGGTCTCCTCGCCGCCGCCGCCGCCGGCATGCTCGCCCTCCTCCTCGCCCGGCCCCTCGTCGCCACGCTCCTCGGCGGCCGCGCCCCGCTCTCCGCCATGGCCGCCCTCCGCCTCCGCGCCGCCGCGCAAAACGGCAGCCGCCTCCGCGGCATCCTCGTCGCCCTCGCCTGGAACCTCGCCGGACTCGCCGTCAGCGCCTCCGCCACCGGCGCCGACCTCTCCCGGCCTGATGGAATCCTTACCCTCGCCTGCGGCTTCACCCTCTGGTCCTTCCTCGGCCTCCTGATCCTACCCTCCCTGAGCCGCCCCGCCGTCCTCGCCACCGACCGCGCTCTCCTCGCCCGCGGCGTCACCCGTGCCGCCCTCGAAGCCTCCATCCGCGAAGTCGACAAGGAACAGGACGACGAACCCGTCCGCGCCCCCTGGGTCGAACGCATCTTCCATCCCATCCCCTCCGTCTCCGTCCGCCTCGCCGCCCTCGACCGCCCCGCCGCTCCCCGTTGGGGCGCCGACGAAGCCGCCCGCCTCACCCTGTACCTCTCCTGGGCCTGCCTCGGACTCCTCTCCCGCGCCGTCCACTGCAACTCCGGTCGCCCTGACTACTGGGTCTATCTCCCCCGCGATTGATCCGGCGCCCGCAGCCGCCTCAAAAACGCGCCCCGCGTCTCCCCGGCCACCGCCTCAGGAATCTCCCAGCCAGCCCGCCCCAGCAACTCCCCCCCCCGCGCCCTCGTCTCCGCCGTCAGTCTCTCGTCCAAACGGGCGCCATGATGGTCCGGCGCCCACGCATACTGCAAGCCAAACCGCGGCCGCCGCGTCACCATCGGCGCACCCTCCACCGGCTCATGGAAGAAACCCAGATTCCCCACCCGCTGCACCATCTCCCACAGCGGCGAGGTCCGCGCCACGTCCGCAACATAGAACGTCATCGCTCCCCGCCGGTGCAACTCCGCCTGCAGTTTCCTCACCGATACCGCCCCGTCCGCCAGCAGCAGCTCCGCCGCCACCCCCGCCGCCTGCCCCAGCGCGGTCCAGATCGGCTCGAGACGCAGCGCCCCAAAACCCACGTGGCTCGCCGACATCGCCCCCGGTACCAATAGGTTCTTCGCCCCCCGCGGCGTCAGCACCCCGTAAGGAATCTGGTACGGCACCGTCCCAAACACCACATACCCCTCGCGGATCGCCGGATAGGGCGCCCGCGCCTCGTCCACCCCGTGGCTGTTGATCACATAGTCCCCCACGGCCACGCTCTCCGGCTGCAGGCGGCTCCGCTGCGTCACCGGGTCGGCCATGACATCGTGCTCGGTGAACACATACGCGCCCGGAAACCGCCGCGCCTCGCGCACGTACAGCGCCGGCGGAAAGTGCCCGGACTCGGCAAACTCGTCCTTCGGCAGGTTCCAGCGTCGCGCCTCGGCCCGAAACCCCTCCGGCAGACGCGGGTCACTCCGGAGAAAATACAGCAGCCCCAGCGCATACCGCCGGTGCTGCTCAAAAATCTCCGCCCGCCGCGCCGCCGTCGCCGTCGGATAATCCCAGTTCTGTCCCGGCAGTCCAAAACCCACCGGCGAGGTGTTGACGTCGTTCATGTCCGCCTTGCCGTTGGGTAGCCGCTGCAACCGCAGCACCCCGGTCTTGGCCTCCGCCATCGGATGCTGAATCCGCCCCGCCCGCACCTCCTCCAAAATCCGCTCGTACCGCTCGGGACGGTAATCGGGCGGCATCGCCAGCGGTGCCGCGTTCGCCGGATCCTCCGTCATCACCACGCGAAAGTTGTAGCACTGAATCTTGCCGTCTCCCGCGCCCGTGCTCCCATCGAGAATCCGGCCATCCTGAAAGTAGATGTGCCCGGCGAATCGCTCACCGTACTCGCGCGTCGACTCCCGCCCCACGCGAAACGAAAACCCCGCGGCCGCCGCCAGGTCCCCCTCATAACTCGCGTCAATGAATACCCGCCCCGCCAGCGACTCCTCACCCCGCGGCCCGCGCACGCGAATCGCCCGCACCACCCCCGCCGCCGCCTCCGCCCCCAGCAACACCGTCCGGCGCCGCACCTGAATCGTCGGCTGCTCGCCCAGCATGCCTTCCAGCACCGCCCGCGATACATGCGGCTCGGCCAGCGCCCCGAAAAAGCTGTCCCGCCGCTGCGGCGAATCTGTCCCGTAGC
>JADCJL010000152.1 GCA_020247055.1 Acidobacteriaceae bacterium
ACCTGTCGGCCGAAGAGAAAAATCTGTACGATCTCGTCTGCCGCCGCCTGCTTTCGGCCTGGCACGGCGACTACGTCACCGACGTGACCACCGTGATCACCCACATCGTCAACGGGGAGATCACCGACCAGTTCCATTCGGCCGGAACGGTCGTGCGGGAGAAGGGCTGGAAGGTGCTCGATCTGGTGGTCGAGAAGAAGGGTAAGAAGGGGGAGGAGGCCGCGGACGCCGCCGACCAGACGCTGCCGGCGGAGCTGCGTCCGGGCCAGCCGCAGGAGGTGGTGAAGGCCGATTCGCTGCTCAAGAAGACGCGTCCGCCCAAGCGCTTCAACGATGCCACGCTGCTCACGGCCATGCAGACGGCCGGCAAGACGCTCGATGAAAAAGAGCTCTCCGAGGCGATGAAGGAGAACGGCCTGGGTACGCCGGCCACGCGCGCGGCCATCATCGAAGTGCTGCTCAAGCGCGGCTACATTCAGCGCAACGGCAAGACGCTGGAGGCGACCGATAAAGGCATCCGGTTGATTGAAGTGGTCCACCCGGAGGTGAAGAGCCCGATCATGACGGGGCAGTGGGAGGCCTTTCTCAAGCGCATCGAACGGGGCCAGGCCGAACTGGCGCCGTTTGTCAAAGGCATTGAGGAGTACGTGACGGCCGTGGTGGGCAAAGTGGGCCAGGCGCCGCCCGCTCCGGCGGCGGCTCCGGCCGCGGGGGCTCCGCCGCCGGCGGAACTGCCGCCCTTAACCACCACGGACCTGCCCACGCTGCTGCACGAAGCCTTCGGCTTTAAAGAGTTCCGCCCCAGCCAGGAGGCGGTTTGCCGTGCCGTCGTCGAGGGCCGGGACGTCCTGCTGGTGATGCCGACCGGGGCCGGCAAATCGCTCTGCTATCAGCTGCCCGGTTTGGCGCGGGGCGGCACCACGCTCGTCATCAGCCCGCTCATTGCGCTGATGGAAGATCAGGTGGCCAAGCTGCAGCAGCGCGGCTTCGCGGTGGAACGCATCCACTCCGGGCGCGACCGCGCGGCTTCGCGGCAGGCGTGCGTGGACTATCTGGCCGGGCGTCTGCACTTTCTGTTCATTGCGCCGGAGCGCCTGCGCGTGCCCGGCTTTCCGGAGATGCTGGCCAAGCGGAAGCCGACGCTGGTGGCCGTCGACGAAGCGCACTGCATCTCGCAATGGGGCCACGACTTCCGGCCGGACTACCGCACGCTCGGCCAGCACCTGCCCGCGCTCCGCCCGGCGCCGGTGATCGCGCTGACGGCCACGGCCACGCCGCTCGTACAAAACGACATCGCCGAGCAGTTGCAACTGGGCGCTAGCGGCCGCTTCATTCAGGGCTTCCGGCGCGACAACATTGCGATTGAAGTCGTGGAAGCCAATCCGAGCGAACGCGCCGATCTGGCCCGGCAGCTTTTGCAGGAGGCCGACCGGCGCCCGGCGATTGTGTACGCGCCCACGCGCAAGCAGGCCGAGGAGGTGGCGGTGACGCTGAAGGGCGTCTGCCCCACGGCGTCCTACCATGCCGGGCTGAGCGCGGAGGTGCGCGCGCGGGTGCAGGCGGGTTTCCTCGACGGCCGGCTCGATGTGATCGTCGCCACGATCGCCTTCGGCATGGGCATCGATAAGCCGAACGTCCGCACGGTGATCCACACGGCGCTGCCCGGGAGCCTGGAAGGATACTACCAGGAGATTGGCCGCGCGGGCCGCGACGGCGAGATGTCGCGCGCAGTGCTGATGCACTCCTACGCCGACCGCCATACGCACGACTGGTTCCACGAACGCGACTACCCGGACGTCAAGATCCTCGAGAAGATCTACCACGCTCTCTCGGCGCAACCCATGGCCAAAGAGGAACTGCAGGGCAAAGTGCGCATGGAGCAGGAGGCGTTTGATAAGGCGCTCGAGAAGCTCTGGATCCACGGCGGCGCACTCGTCGATTTCGCCGAGAACGTGACGCAGGGGCGGCCCGAATGGCAGGCTCCCTACCAGGCGCAGATCAACCAGAAGCTCGCTCAGTTGCAGAGCATGCTGCGCTTTGCCGATGGCAGCCAGTGCCGCATGGCCGCGTTGGTGGCCCACTTCGGCGATAAGGCCGGGGCGGCGGACCCGTGCGGCATCTGCGATTTCTGCGCGCCCGATGCCTGCCAGGCCCAGGTGTTCCGCGAGGCCACCGCCCGCGAACTCACCGTGGCCGCCGAGATCCTCAAAGCGCTCAAGAAGTCAGACGGGCGGTCTACCGGCAAGCTGCACACGGAACTGTGCGGCGGCACGACGCTTTCGCGCGACAACTTTGAGCAGATTCTGAGTGCCATGGCCCGCCTCAATCTGGTGGAGCTGAAAGAGGAGACATTTCAGGCCGAGGGCCGGGAGATCGCCTTCCGGCGCGTCCTGCTGACGTGGGAGGGCAGCCAGGCTGAGGCGGCGGAGCTTGACCTGCTGATCAAAGACCGGCCGGAGCGAGCCGCGGCGGGCCGCCGCGCCAAACCGGCGGCAAAGAAGGCCGCCAAGCGGGTGCGGGCGCGGGCGGAGGCGGCAAGCCCGGTGGTGGAAGCGTTGAAGAAATGGCGGCTGGAACAGGCCAAAAAAGAGGGCGTGCCGGCGTTCCGGATTCTGACCGACAAGGTGCTGGCGGAGCTGGCCGACGACCTGCCGGCCACGCAGGAGGAGTTGCTGCAGGTGGCTGGCCTCGGCCCGCGCACGGCGACCCGCTACGGGGCGCATCTGTTGAAGATTCTCAGCCAAGCCTAGGATGTTATGATCTGTTCCCATGCCCCGACTCAGCCTGTGTCTCGTCCTGTTCGCCGCGCTGGCCAGCGCGCAAAAAACTGATCGCACGCACGGCCGTTCGCTGGTGATCGCGACCGGCGGCATTGTCGCTACGAGCCAGGTGCTGGCCTCGCAGGCGGGCGCCCGGATTCTCGCCGAGGGCGGTAACGCTGTCGATGCGGCCATTGCCGCCAACGCCGTGCTGGGTCTGGTGGAGCCGATGATGTGCGGTATCGGCGGCGATCTGTTTGTGATGTATCGCGACGCCAAGACCGGCCAGGTAACCGGGCTCAACGCCTCCGGCCCCGCCCCGCAGGCGATGTCGATTGCGGCGCTCGAGGCCAAGGGTCTCCAGAAGATGCCCTCGACCGGCATCCATTCGGTGACCGTGCCGGGCTGTGTGCGCGGCTGGCAGGCGATGCATAAAAAGTACGGCCGGCTGCCGTGGAAGGCGCTGTTTGCCACGGCCCTCCGCCTGGCGCGCGAGGGCTTTCCGATCCAGGAGATGGTCGGGCGCGGTTGGGATTCGGCCGTTGTCCGGCAGGACCCGGAGGGCGTACGGGTCTTCTATCCCCACGGCAAAGTGCCCGCCGTGGGCGACCTGTGGAAGAACCCGGATCTGGGCCGGGCGATGCAGCTGATCGCCGAGCAGGGCGCCGATGCCTTCTACACGGGCGAGATCGCCGCGGCCATTGTCAAGAAGTCGCAGCGCCTCGGCGGCCTGCTCACCGCCGCGGATCTGGCGGCCTTCGAACCGGAGTGGGTGACGCCGCTGGCGACCACCTACCGGGGCTGGCGCGTGCACGAGCTGCCGCCGAACGGGCAGGGGCTGGCCGCGCTTTCGATGCTCAACATCCTTGAGACGTTTCAGCCGGGCGGCCCGTTTTCAGCCACCGAGTTTCATCGCAAGATCGAGGCCATGAAGCTCGCCTACGCGGATCTCAAGTACGTCGCTGACCCGCGCGCCGTCGCGGTGCCCACGGCCGGCATGATCGCCAAGCCCTACGCGGCGCAGCGGGCCCGGCTCATCAACCCCGCCGCGGCCAACTGCGCCGTGGCGGCCGGACAGCCGCCCACCTCGAGCGATACGACTTACTTTTCGGTGGTGGATCAGGAAGGGAATATCGCCTCCTGGATCCAGAGCGTGTCGGGCGGTTGGGCCTCCGGGGTGATGGTGGATGGCATGGGCTTCCACCTGCACAACCGGGGCGCCAGCTTCAGCTTTGACAAGGCGGCGGCCAACGCGCTCCAGCCCGGCAAGCGCCCGTTTCACACGATCATTCCCGGCCTGGCGCAAAAGGACGATCTGCACATCGGGTTCGGTATCATGAGCGGCCCGAACCAGCCCCTGGCGCACGCACAGTTTATCTCCTACCTTGCCGACCACGGGATGAACCTGCAGGAGGCGCTTGAGGCGCCGCGCTTCACCAAGACCCGGGCAACGGGTTGCGACGTCACCATCGAGTCGCGCGTGGGCCTCGCTACGCTGCAGCAGCTTTCGGCCATGGGCCACCAGATCACGATTGCGCAGCCGTACTCGGTGCGGATGGGCCGCGGCAACGCCGTGATGCACAACGCGCGGACGAAGGTGAACACGGGGGCTTCGGACCCGCGTGCCGATGGCGCCGCGATCCCGCAGGCGCAGTAGCGGTCAGTCGTCGTGCGGCCGCGTCCGCTGCTTCTTGGTCTGGCCGCGTTCGGCCTTCGCGGTGAGGCGCCGCTGGCGGGAGGCGGCGGTGGGCGCGGTGGCCCGGCGGCGCTTGGGGGGGACTTCGGCCCGAGCGATCAGTTCGTCGAGGCGGGCGCGGGCGGCGGCCCGGTTGCCCTCCTGCGTCCGGTGCTCGCTCGCGGTGATCACCAGCACCCCTTCCTGGGTCAGACGCTTGCCGGCGAGGGAGCGCAGACGCTGTCGCACGGCTTCGGGCAGCACCGTTGACCGTTCCACGTCGAAACGCAACTCGACGGCCGTCGAAACCTTGTTGACGTTTTGTCCGCCGGGTCCGGAGGCTCGGACAAAGGTTTCGGTCAGCTCCGAGTTGGGAATGTGAATCGGCACCCTGCTTTCAGAATAGCGGCCCGCGGCGGCCTGCGTGCGAGAATACGGGGATGATCAGCCGTCGTGATGTCCTGATTGCGGCTTGCGCCGCGCCGCTGTGGGGCCGGGGGCCGGGTCGTCTTCCCGCGGGGCTGTGGCCGGTGATGTTAACGCCGTTTCGCGCCGACCGGTCGATCGACTGGCGGGCGCTCGATGCGATCACCGATTGGTACCTGGCGAACGGCGCGGTAGGCCTGTTTGCGTGTTGCCAGTCGAGTGAGGTGTGGGAGTTGACCGAAGCCGAACGGCTGGAGGTGGCGGCTCGCGTGGTGAAGCGGGCGGGCCGGCGGCCGGTGGTGGCTGGCGGTTTGCCGGGCTTTGCCGCGGGCCCGCTGGGCGAGTTTGTCCGGCGGCTGGAGGACAGCGGGGTGGCGGCTGCCGTGCTGACCACTTCGCAGGTGGCGGCCAAGCCGGAGCCGGATAGCCTGTGGCGCGAGCGCGTCGAGGCCATACTGGCGGCGGCGCCCGGACTTCCGTTCGGACTGTACGAAGCGCCCAGCCCCTATAAGCGCCTGCTTACTCCCGAGATGATGGCGTGGGCGGGCCGGACGGGCCGGTTCGTTTTTCACAAAGACACGACGTGTGAGATCGAGGCCGTGCTCGCCAAGGTTCGGGCGGCGCAGGGTACCGCCGTGGGTATCTTCAATGCACACGTGCCGATCCTGGTGGACTCGATCCGTGGCGGGGCCCATGGCTTCAGCGGAATTGCGGCGAACGCCTATCCGAACGTGGTGGCCCGCGCGGTGGGGCAGGCGCGGAAGCGTGGCGCCGAGGCCGGGCGGCTGCAGCGGTTTCTCACTGAGGGGGAGCCGACGCTGTCGCTGCGGTATCCGCTCTCGGCCAAGCTGATGGCCGCGTGGGCGGGGGTGCCGATCGCTCCGGTTTGCCGCCGTAAGGTGGTCGAGTTGACCGCCGAGCAGACCGAGCGGCTGCGCGGCTTGCGCGCTGCCGCCGACCAACTGCTGAGTTGACCACGGGCGGACCCGGGGCCGGTCACTGGCCGTGGCCTGCGGCCGGCTCCTTACCGGATGACCAGCAGACCCAGCAGCGGAACGCCTACGATCGCGGCCAGAAGCACCCAACTGATCGGGTTGGCGAAGTTCAACGTCCAGCCAAGGCCAAACCGCTTTTCGACGAGCAGGGCCGGATCCTCCGGGTTCACGTAGAACACGCCGAGCCGCCAGTGCTGATCGGCCGTCTGATCGCCGCCCGGCATGTCGCTCCACGTCGACCGGACCATCGCCACCAGCCAGACGGCCACCATGGCCAGCAGCAGGAACGGCGCGTAGGGCAATGTAAGAGTCATGTTGTCGAGCGGCGGAAACCCGAGCGCGAAGATCCAGCCGAGGCCGATCAGTCCGCCCGCGCTGAGGCGGCGGTAGCGCTGCTGGGCGCGGGCGGCGGACGCCGGGGCGGTGATGCGGCGAGCGCGGTGCACCGTGGCCCAGGCCATATAAAGCATCACGGCGCAGAGCAGGGCAAAGGTAGCGAATTGGCCGTAGACAGCGGCCGGGGTCTTGGCCGTCCACCGGTCGGGCCCTTGGAGGCCCCAGTGGATGGGGAAACGCAGCGGCATCTCCTCCCAGCTGAGGTGGCACTCGTAGGCCCGTGCGGCCAGCACGGCAAAGGGCGCGAGCAGAGCGAAAAGGCCGCC
Organism: Acidobacteriaceae bacterium; assembly: GCA_020247055.1. Lineage (GTDB taxonomy): Bacteria > Acidobacteriota > Terriglobia > Bryobacterales > Bryobacteraceae. The sequence continues at coordinate 6,518 of JADCJL010000152.1, forward strand.
GGGCACCTCCTCGGGCCGCGGTTCGAGAGCGGCGGTGCGGACCGGGTCGACCGGGGCGGCGTAGGGCAGCGTGGCGCGCCGGCTCAGGACAAACGCCGCGAGCCAGACGGCCAGTCCACCCAGGATGGCGAGGAGGAAAGCCGGGCCCAGACGCGGGGGCAGCAGAACGACCGGCGCCAGCAGCGCCGTGCCGGCCCAGCCAAGTTGCCGGTATCGCCGCACGAGCGCGGCGCCGGCGGGGCTGGCGCGGAAGCCCGGCGGAACGGTGACGGCGAACAGGAGATCGGGATGCGTCCAGCGGGGATGCGCGCTGTTGGCGAGGGCGATCAGCAGCAGGTGCGCCAGAGAGAGCAGGGCAATGGTCATGCTTCGAGCCCCTTGGCCACCAGGAGCAGTTCGCGCAGGATGCGGGGCCGCGTGACGCCCGCCGCGCGGACTTCGGCCACCAGCTCCCGCAGGCGGCGCGCAAAGAGCATGGCGGCGGCCGGATCGGCCGGGCGCGGAACGCCGCGCCGCAGGACGAGGGCGCCGCGGCGGCGCTTCAGATCAAGCCAACCCTCTTCGGCGAGGATCCGGTAAGCCTCGGCGACGGTGTTGAAGTGAACGCCAAGGTCCATGGCCAGTTGGCGGACCGGCGGGAGGTGGTCGCCGGGGGCGAAAGCGCCGTCGACGAGGTGAGTGCGGACGGCGTCCACGATCTGCCGGTAGACGGGGGTGGCGATGCTGAGGTCGATGCGGATCAGGGGCGGCAACATTGTTGTATGTACACAGACAATGTACAATGGGGCGCTGCCGTGGTCAAGACCGAAGCGCGAGCATTGACTCGCCGGGCCGAAATTGATAAAAGTGACAGCAATGTTCTTATTGCGAAGTCTTCTTTTACTATCCATTTCGGCTGCGGCCGGCCTGGCTCAATCCGGTACCGGCGACCTGGGAGGAACCGTGATCGACTCCTCCGGCGCCGCGGTGGGCGGCGCGACCGTCACCATCTCGAACCCCGCGACGGGCTTTTCCCGCGTGCTGCGCACGAACGAAGGCGGCATCTATGCCGCGCCGGCGTTGTCGCCGGGGGCGTACACCATCAAAGTGGAAAAAGAAGGATTTCAGAGCCAATCACGGGCCGGGGTGGAACTCCAGGTGGGCCAGGCGCCGACGTTGAACTTTACGCTTGCTGTCGGCAACGTGGCCGAAGTCATTGAGGTGAAGGGTGGCGCGCCAGTACTGGAGACCGAAACAACCTCCGTCGGAACGGTGATTGAGAACAAGCGCATTGTGGAGTTGCCGCTCAATGGCCGCAACTACCTGCAGTTGGCCTCGCTGATCCCCGGCGCGACCACCAACGGCCCGGCGTCGAGCCAGGGGCAGCAGCGCATGGGCGGAGCCCGCAACGCGTTTGCCCTGAACGTGGCCGGCCAGCGCGTCCACTTCAACCACTACACGCTCGACGGCATGGAGAACACCGACCCGAACTTCAACACCTACCTCTTTCTGCCCTCGCTCGACGCGCTGCAGGAGTTCAAGGTGGAGTCCGGCCTGTTTTCGGCCGAGTACGGCCGCGGCATTGCGCAGGTGAACGTGTCCACCAAGGGCGGGACGAACGACCTGCACGGCGTGGGGTTCTCGTTCGTGCGGAACTCTTTCTTTGACGCCCGGAACTTCTTCGCCCCAGTGAACCCGCCGTTCAAACGGAATCAGTTTGGCGGAACGATCTCGGGGCCCGTGCGGATTCCGAAGGTGTTCGACGGCCGGAACAAACTCTTCTTCATGTTCAACTACGAGGGCCTGCGGGAGCGGCGTGCGCTGACGCAGCAGAGCACGCTGCCCGATGCGCGTTTCCGCAGCGGCAACTTCGCGTTTCTGAACCGGGCCATCCGCGACCCGCTTAACGCCGGACAGGTGTTCCCGGGGGCGATCATTCCGGAGAGCCGCATCAGCCCGACCTCGCGCCGGGTATTGACCGAATACTATCCCGGGCCGAATCAGACCGGCGGCGGGGCGTTGGGGATCACCAACAACTACCTGAACGACGAATCGCGCCGGACGGACGGCGACCAGTTTACGACCCGCGGCGATTTGACGGCGTTCCAGAATCAGACGTTCTTCTTCCGCTTCTCGCAAACCAAGGAGCCGCAATACATTCCGTTCAATATCCGCAACACCGGCAACAACGTGGATATTCTGGGCCAGCAGGGCGTGCTCGGCCACACGGCCGTGATTGGCGCCAATAAGGTGAACGAGTTCAAGTTCGGCATGAACTACTTCAACTCGGCCAACATTCAGCAGCGGGCGTTCAAAGAGAACATCGTCGGCAAGCTGAATCTGCCCGGCATCTCGCAGGACCCGCTGTTCTGGGGGCTGCCCGTCTTCCAGATCTCCGGCTTCGCCAACGTCGGCGAGTGTAACGACTGTCCGTTCGTGAACTGGAACACGACGTTCCAGCTGTCCGACAACTTCTCCTGGACCTCCGGCCGCCATACGTTTAAGTTCGGCGGTGAGTACCGGCGGCTGCGCTACAACCAGATTGGCGCTGTCGTGCCGCGCGGGCGTTTTTCCTGGAACGGCCAGTATACGGGCGAACCGATGGCCGATATGCTGCTCGGCCACATGTCGAACACCGAGGGCCAGGTGGGCGCGCCGGTGGCAAGCTTCCGGCAGAACTACATGGCGCTGTATCTGAACGATACCTGGAAGATCACCAACAAGCTGACCATGAACTGGGGTTTGCGCTGGGAGTATGAGTCGCCGTTCGCGGACAAGAACGACGCGATTGTGAACGTGGACTTCGCTTGGGATAACTCGCGCGAGCCGGTCTTTGTGCGGGCGGGCAAGGGCGACCTGAACCAGGGCAATCCGGCGTTTCCCGCGCCGGCCGGCTGGCAGTTGGTGCGCGACGGACGCTTCGGACGGGGCGCGGGCGTACCGGACCGGAACGATTTCGGGCCGCGCGTGGGTCTTGCTTATCAACTGGACGCGAAAACGGTGCTGCGGACGAGCGGCGGCATCTACTACGTGCGCGACATCGGCAACGCCGTGTTCGACATTGTCCGTAACATTCCGTTCACTATCCGCCAGGCGGAGGTTGCGGATACCACGCGGCCGAATCTGAGTTGGAGTCAGATCTTCACCCGGCCGGGAGCGCCGAGCTTCCTGCTGATCAATCAATACGGGGAGCGGACTTCGTATGTTGCGCAGTGGCAGACCTCGGTCCAGCGGCAGTTGACGCAGGACATGTCGCTCGAAGTGACCTACATGGGTTCGGCCGGTATCAAGCTGCGCCGCCTGACCAGTTATAACAACCCGGAGCCCGGGCCGGGCAACCCGAATCTGAACCGTCCGTTCCCGAAGTTCAACGGCAGCTTCCAGAATATGAATGCCCCGGCGCATTCGAGCTATCACGCTCTGCAGATGCGTCTGCAGCAGCGTTTCTCGAATGGCTTCACCCTGCTGGCTTCTTATGCCTACGGCAAGTCGATCGACAACGGCTCGGGCGTCCGCACGACGGACGGTGACCCGCTGACTCCGTCGAACAATTACGACCTCAGAGCGGAGCGCGGCCTTTCGGCGTTCGACTTCCGGCAGCGGTTGACGGCTTCGTTCCTTTATGAACTGCCGTTTGGCAAGGGCCGAAAGATTGCGTTGGCCAATGGCTTCGTTGACGCGGTCCTCGGCGGATGGCAGATTGGCGGCATCACGACGTTCCAGGACGGGTTCCCGGCGACGGCGTTTTGCGGACCGGGCAACGTGCAGAACGGCGGCGGGTATTGCAAGCCCGACGCGGTGGCGAGCGAGAAGACCGGACTGCCGGACAACCAGCGCACGGTGCAGCGGTATTTCAATACCAACGCGTTTGTGGACCGTCTGGGCGTGGCTCCCGGAGCGGCGCAGCCGGTTTTCCGGTACGGAACGGCGGGCCGGAACACCATCATCGGACCGGGAATCATTGGCATCGATGCGAGCATCAACAAGTTCTTCCGCTTCTTTGAGGGCAAGCATGCCGTCGAGTTACGCGGAGAGTTCTTTAATGCTCCCAACCGGGCCAACTTCTCCCAGCCCGGGACAACCCTGCGGACCCCGGACTATGGAGTGCTGAGTTCGACCCGCATTGACTCCCGGCAGATTCAGATCGCGCTGCGTTATAGCTTCTGATCGGGATGCTCCTCATCCCGAGGGGCTTGCAACGCGGTTCTAACTCGCATACGATACCTCGAGCGCGGCCAGCTAACATCGCCGGCCGCGCCTATTTACCAATCTTCGAGGTCCTCGTATGAGTTTGAGATTGTTGGCGGTGTTGTTCGCTGGTACCTGTGCCGCCTGGGCGCAGGGGAGTCTGGGTGGGCTTACCGGTCGCGTGACGGATGCTTCGGGCGCGCCCATGCCCGATGTTTCCATTCAACTGCGAAACATAGAAAACGGGCAGGAGACCAAAAGCGCCACGACGGCCGAGGGCTCTTATCTGGTGACTAACCTCGCCCCCGGGCGCTACCGCGTGGCGATGTCTAAGACCGGCTTCCGCTCCGCCGTGCGCGAGTCGGTACTGGTGAGCACCGCGACTCTCTCGAACGCCGACTTCGTGCTGGAGCTGGGTGCGGTGACGGACTCGGTTACCGTGTCGGGCAGCGACGTGCAACTGCAGACCACCTCGGCCGAGATCGGCACGGTGATGCCGACCAAGGCGATCCTCGACCTGCCGATTTCGATGGGTGGCGCGGCGACAACCGGCGCAACCGGACGCCGGCAGATTGAAAACTTCATGTTTCTCACGCCGGGCGTTACCGGCACGCAGTGGAACAAATCGATCAACGGGGCGCCGGGCTTCAGTCAGGAGGTACTGATCGACGGCGTCGATATGCAGAACATCGGCGCCCCGGGCTTCATTGCCGAGGCGAGTCCGCCCTATGAAGCCGTAGAGGAGTTTAAGGTACAGAATACGCTCTACCCGGCCGAGTTCGGCGGGGGCTTCGGGGTGATGAACTTTACCATGCGATCCGGCACGAACGCTTACCACGGCAACCTGTTTGAGTTCTTCCGGAACGAGGCGATGGATGCCCGCACCTTCTTCGGTGGCAGCAAGAAGGCGCTGCTGCGGCAGAACGAGTATGGCGGAACGTTCGGTGGTCCGGTGCGGCTGCCCAGGTATAACGGCCGCGACCGAACCTTCTTTTTCTTTGCTTACTCCGGCTTCCAGCTGCGCGGCGGCATTCCGGTGGGTGCTTTTGTCACTCTGCCCACCACGCAGCAGCGGGGCGGGAACTTCGGAGATTATCCCTTTCCGATTTACGACCCCGCGACAACGGCGGCCGTGGCGGGCGGCGCCTTTGAGCGCAACCCGTTTCCCGGTAACCTGATTCCGGCGTCCCGCATCAGCGGCGTCGCCCAACGCACCCTGCCGCTCATTCCCCAGCCGGATCTGCCGGGCTTCTTCAATAACTACCGGAGCCGGCAGAACCAGCCGAGCACGGACAACGTCTGGAGCGTGAAGATGGATCATCAGCTCTCGGACAAGCAGCGGCTTTCGGGATCCTACTGGCGCGTACTTGGGGAGACGACGATCAACGGGGCGGTGGCCGGAGAGTTGAATCCCGCCTACCGGGTCACCCCGACGGTGGCCGGGGGCTTGCGGCTCAACCACACGTATACGATCTCTCCCACGCTGCTCAACCGGATCGGCTTCGGCTACACCCCGACGAGCCCGACCTGGTCCCGGTGGCTGCTTGACCCGCGCGAGGGCAACAAGGTGCTGCGCATTCCTGGTATCCCGGAGTCCTCACGCGGCTTCCCCATCCTGAACTTCGCGGGTCCGACGCCCTACGCCAGCCTCGGGAACTCCAACAACAACGGCACTGATCCGCAGTTCTTTCAGAACTGGAGCATTGTCGATGACGTCTCCTGGGTGCGCGGCAAGCACCAGATCAAGTTCGGCGGCACGTTCCGCTACCGGCGGATGACGGTGCAGGACCGCCGGAACGAGGGCGGTACGTTCAACTTCAACGCCCTGTCGACCTCGCAGCCCAACAGCGCCGACTTTGCGCGCTTCGGCAACCCGTTTGCCTCCTTCCTGCTTGGGCAGGTCTTTTCGGCCAGCGCCGCCGTGCCGGCGCCGACGCGCCAGTACAACGATCAGTTTGTCGCGTTCTACTTTGAAGACGTTTTCAAACTCACTTCGCGGCTGACCATGAGCCTGGGAATGCGGTATGAGCTGCCGCTCTACGTGCGGGAGAAGGATGGCGTTATCTCCTTCATGGACCCCTCCCGGCCGAATCCGGCGGCGGCCAACCGGCCGGGGGCGCTGATCTTCCTCGGCAACGGCAACGGGCGCACTGGCTCGAACCAGATTCTGCCGCTCTACAAGCACGGCTACTCCCCGCGCTTCGCGCTGACCTACGCCTTCGATAAGAAGACGGTCATCCGGACTGGCTACGGCATCTTCCGCGTGCCCACGGCGGTTGGCCGGATGAACAGCTGCCAGTTCTGGTGTTCGGGCTTCGGGCTGCAGCCCTTCTACACCAGCACCAACTCCGGCGTCACCCCGGCCTTCCCGCTCGATCAGGGTTTCCCGCTCAACCCGGTGGCCCCGCCGATTTTCGATCCCTCGTTGAACAATAACGGCAGCGTGACGATGATCAACGGAGATGCCAACCGGATGGCGCTGAGCCAGAGCTGGACGTTTGCCGTGCAGCGGGAGCTGCCATTTGGCGTGAGCCTCGACGCGGCCTACGTGGGCACCAAATCGAGCGGCACCTGGACCGGTCTCTCGGTGCCGAATCAGGTACACCCGCGGTACCTGGCGCTGGGCCAGACCCTGAACGCGAGCATCAACTCGGCCGCGGCGGCGGCGGCGGGGGTGTTGCCGCCCTATCCCGGGTTCACCGGTTCGGTGGCGCAGGCGCTGCGGGCGTTTCCGCAATATGCCAACGTCGATGACGTCTATCAGCCGACCGGATACAACTTCTACAACTCGATGCAGATGCGCGTTCAGAAGCGGCACTCTTCCGGACTCTCGTTTCTGGTCTCTTACACGCTGGCGAAGAACATCGGCTTTCCGGGCGGCGACATCTTCGGCGACACCGGCGGCGGGGGCGGGGCACGCGGCGTCGATACGTTCAACCGGAAGCTCGAGAAGTCGATCGTTCCTTCCGACCAGACGCATGTGCTGGTCACTTCGTGGAGCTACGACCTGCCCTTCGGGCGCGGGAAGCGGTTCGGGGCCGGCGTGGGCCGGGGGATGAACCTACTGGTGGGCGGTTGGGCGCTGAACGCCATCCACACCTACCGTTCCGGCACGACCATTGCGGTGAGCGGCGGGCCGGCGCTGCCGCTGTTTGGCGGAAACAACCGGCCAAACTGGGTGAGCGCCGATGTCCGGAGTTCGGTTTCGATGGGGAGTTTTGACCCGGCCCGGGACCGGTATCTGAATCTGAGCGCCTTCAGCCAGCCGCCGTTGTTCACCATCGGCAACGCTCCCCCGCGCATGCCGCACGTGCGGACGCCCGCGTTTCTCAACGAGGACATCTCGCTGTTCAAGAACCTGCAGTTCACCGAGCGGGTGATGCTGCAGATTCGCGGCGAGTCTTATAACCTGATCAACCGCGTGGTCTTTAGCGGGCCGGCGGCGAACGTGAACAACCCGAACACGTTCGGTGTCATTGGCGGCCAGGCGAACAATCCGCGGCTGGTGCAGCTGGGACTCAAACTGATCTTCTGACGAACGCGCACAACGGACGCGATTCGGCCCGGCGGGAGGGGTGAGTTCCTCGCCCGCTGGTGCCGGGCCGGCGCCGCCTGGGCGCTTCTGACCGGTCGGATTTAATTCGAGGGCTGCGAACCGTAGATCCTGAGCAGCCGCTCGAACTCGGCGCGGGCCGCGGCAGCCTTCGTGGGCGCGCCGTTGGCCTGGTAGAGCCGGAAGAGCTGATAACGGATGGTGGCGTCGACGGGGGCGAGGCGGGCGGCGGTTTCGAGAGCCGTGATCGCCTCCTCCCGCTGCCCCAGCGCCGTGTAGAGGCGGGCGGCCAGCTTGGGGGCGGAGGCGTCGGCCGGGTCGATGGCCATGGCGCGGATGGCGTGGGGCAGGGCTTCGGCCGGCTGGCCGGCAGCGAGGCGGAGCCGGGCGAGACCCAGTTGCGAGTTCAGCAGCGTTGGGGTGGCCGTGTAGGCGGCGGCCGCCTCCCCGGTCTCGCCAAGGCGTTCGAGGCAGAAGCCGAGATAGGAGCGGGAGCGGGCGTGGCCGGGGTGGCGTTCGAGTGCCCGGCGGAACCAGCCGGCGGCGGTCTCGGCGTCGTTGCCGTCGGTGTCGTAGTGGCGGCCGAGGTAGTAGTAGGGGCCGAAGTCGAGGGGGTCGCGCCGGATGGCCTCGGTCATCTGATCGCGGAAGAGCAGATGCTGCCCGGCGAGGTAGTAGGCGACGCCGAGCAGTTTGGGCTGGTTGGCCGGGCGCAGCAGGCGGATGGCCGCCGGGGCCTCGCGGCGGAGGATGGCCAGCAGGCCGAGCCAGACCGGGCGGTCCGCCGCCGGCAGCGCCGCGGCGAGGGAGGCGGCGCGCGGCAGGTCGCCGGCCAGGAGCGCCTGGCGCACCGCTGCGGTGGCGGGCGCCGGGGGCGGCAGCAGAGCCTCCAGGTCTTGCCGCTGCGCGCCGAGGGGCGTGTGACATACTACGAGCAGGATGAGGGCAATCGCGGTTCTGGCAGGCTGGATTACGGCGGGCAACATCCTATGCTACGCGCAGTTTCTGCCCGATCTGCAAGCCCGTACGCCGGCTGAGTTTGACGCCTATCTTGAGGTGCTCGAGGCGCCGGGCGTTGCGCGGAGCGAGGCCTTCCTGCGCGAGTTTCCGGACTCCGCGCTGCGGCTGCCCGTCTGGGAGCTGCTGGCCAGGGCCCGGCGGGCCGAAGGCAACGCCGCGGCGGCGATCCGGGCGGTGCGGGCGGGGTTGGCCGTGGCGCCGGAGTACGCGCCGCTGCTGGTGGAGCTGGCGGACCTGCTGGCCAACGGGGCGACGGGCTGGGAGGAGGCCGAAGCGCCGGCGCGGAGTGCACTGGCCGTGCTCGACCGGGTGAAGGCGCCGCAGCGGGTGGGGCCCGCCGAGTGGACCGCGGCGGTTCAAACGCTGACGGCGCGGGCGTATGCGGCCTGGGGGCTGGTGCTGTTCAAACGGAACGACGTCGCCGGGGCTATCCGGCAGTTGGAGGCGGCCCTGCGGCAGCAGCCCGCGGGGGATGCCACGCTGCACTACCGGCTGGGCCGTCTGTACGCCGTCGCGGGGCGCACCCGGGAGGCGCGCGCCGAGTTGGCCGAGGCGGCGCGGAGCGGCGTGGACGAACTGCGTGCCCTGGCCAGACAGGCGCTGGCCGGGCTGCCGGAGTAGCGCGGCGTCAGGAGCGCATCCGGGTCATCATATAGAGCCCGGCGAGCAGGAAGATGGCGTCGGGGCTCCAGGCTGCCACGGGCGCCGGCAGCTGGTTTAGATTGCCGACCTGCACGAACAGTTCATCGCAGGCGCGGTAGGCGATGGCGATGCCGAAGCTGGCGCCCACGCTGGCCATGGCGCCGCGCCGGCCGCCCAGGAAACTGAACGGCACGGCGATGACGGCCAGAATAAAGGCAAACAGCGGAACGGAGAACTTGCGGTGGAACTGCACCTGCAGCCGGATGGTGTCAAAGCCGCTCTGCTTCAGGTCCTGGATGTAGCTGTCGAGCTGCCGGAAGTTCATCTGCTTGTACTGCTTCTCTTCGATCAGGAAGTAGTCGGGCTGCTCGTCGAGCTCGGAAAACGTGCGGACCTGATACTCCTCGTAACCCTTGATGCGGATATCCTCCATGTCGCGCACCCAGCCGTTTTGAAAGACCCAATTGCCGACATTCGGCTGCCAGTGGGCGCGTTCGGCGGCGATGTGGCGCACGAGGCGGAAGGTCCCCGGATCGAGTTCGTAAACATGAACCCCGACCATGACCTTTTCGGCCGGGTCGAAGTACTTGTAGTAGTAAATCCGGGAGTTATGGCCGAAGATCCACTTCCGGTCGGGCCGCAGGTAGGTCTGCGGCGCCTTGCCTTTGATTTCGGCGCGGATGCCGTCCTGAATCAGATTGGCGTCGGGCACAACGTAGTGGTCAAAGGCGAACAGGGCGCCGCTGAGCGCCATGCCGGCCAGCAGGACCGGGGCGGAAAGCCGGTAGAGACTGACGCCGGAGGCCTTAAACGCCGTCACCTCGTTCTGATTGGCCATGACGCTGAAGGTGATCAGGACGGCGACGAGCGCGGCAACCGGCGAGTAGTCGTAGATAAACTTGGGGCCGAGAAACAGGTGATAGCGGAAGACCTTCGCCATGGGGATCTGATGGCGGATGATGTCGCTGAGCAGCTCAAAGAAGGTGAACACCTGGGTCAGGACGACGAAGCTGATGAGACAGAGAAAGAAGTAGAAAAGAAACTCGCTCAGCACGTAGGTGTCGATGAGTTGGGGCAGCAGGCGGATGGTGACGCGGGGGGCGCGCCGGGCCAGGCGCTCGCGCTTGGAACGGTAGCGCGCCGCCCAACCGCTGAACGTTTCAAGGAACCACGCGCGGATGGCGCCAATCAGGTCGCGGTCGCCGGGGATTTCCAGGCGGACGAGCAGGACAAGGCCGACCAGGGCAAACAGGATATTCGGGGTCCAGGCGGCCACGGCCGGGCTCAGCGTTCCCTGCTTGGCGAGGCCGAGCAGGCTCACCTGCGCCATGAAGTAGAGAAAGGCGAGGAAGACGGTGAGCACGAAGGCGGCCGACTTGCCGGCTTTGCGGGAGGAGACGCCCAGCGGGATGCCCACCAGCGCGAGCAGGATGCAGGCCGGGGGCAGGGAGAGGCGCCGCTGGAGTTCAATGTCGGCCTCGCGGGAGAGTTTGGCTTCGGCGCGCAGGAGGCCGGTCTCCATGTCGGAGTAGGCGCGGGCCTGTTTTTCGGCCGGTTTCTGGGCTTCGAGCGCCTGGTCCATGAGGGGGAAGGCGGTGTTGAAGTACTGGCCGCCCTCTTTGCCCACCTCGTGGTTGCTGCCCTGCTGGAGCCGGAGACGAATGCGGTTGTTGGCCGAGTCGGGGACGGCGACGGCGGCGGTGGCGATGGTGATGCGGGGAGCGTCGGCGGCGGCTTCCTGCGTGCTGCGCTTCCGCTGCCCGGGCGGGGTCATGTCGGCGATGAAGACGTTGCGCCAGCGCGTCGCCGGGCCGGAGATGACGTCGCCGATGTAGATGGTTTTGTTGGGGAACTGTTCGGCGAAGACGCGGGGTTGGATCTCGGCCGTCATCTGGTCGGCGACGATCTGGTTGAGGATGCGGACGGTTTCGCGGATCGAGTAGGGGGTGAGGTAGAGCGAGCAGGCGGCGGTGAGGAGGAAGCCAAGGGAGGCAAAGACCAGCACCGGGGCCAGCACGCGCCGTCCCGGGACGCCGGCGGCGCGCAGGGCGATGATTTCGCCGTCCGAGGACATCCGGCTGAGGCCGATCAGGACCCCGACGAGGACCCCGACGGGGAGGGTCATCATCAGCGTGAACGGCATGACGAGCAGGAACAGATAGCCGACCGTGGAGGCGGAGGCGGCGCCGCGCACCAGCTGTTCAAACAGCAGACTGATGCGCTGCAGGAAGAGGACGAAGCTGAACAGCAGGGTGCCGAGGCCGGCTCCCGCCAGGACCTCCCGGAAAATGGCGCGGCTCAGCAGGCTCATGGCGACCGGCTAGTCTTCGCCCTCGAGCGGCGGCGGCGGCACCAGCGGAGCGCTCGGACGTTCCTCCTGCGGACGGTCGAGGTCGAGTTCGTCAAACAGGAGCGAGGGCGTGACCACGCTGACGCCGGTAACGAACCCGCCGGCTCCCATGAGGGCCAGCGGATAGCTGTTGAGCAGCAGATTCAGGCTGTGGGTCTCGGTGCTGGCGGCGACGATGTCGCGGAGAGCCCGCACCGTCAGCCCGCGGAAGCGCATGCCGCGAACGGGCTCTTCACGGCCATCGGGGTAGACGCGATAGACGGCCAGGGGGAGCGAGACGGGCCGGCTGCTGCCGCCGCCGGCCTGCAGGGAGGAGGCCAGACGACGTAGTTCGCCGACACTGGCCGAACTGGGGAAGTCGATCTTCCGCACAATCAGCCCATACGGCTTGTTGCGCTGGCGGACGGCATCGAGGAGTTTGGTCTTGAGCGCGGCCAGCGGCACGGTCTCTCTGGCCGTGACGAGCAGGTTGCTGGGCAGGGCGGTGCTGGCGCCGAAGCCGCCGGGGAGGCGGGCGCGGCCATTGGAGCCTTCAAAACCGCGGACGGGCTGCCGGGTGAGCAGGAAGTTCTTCAAGACCCCGTTACGGACGATGGGAAGCGGTTGGGGCACGACCCCCTCCATGTCAATGGGGTAGTAGCCGAACAGCGGACGGCCCTGGCTGTCGCGGGCGAACGGATCGTCGGTGATATCGAGAAACTCCGGCATGACGCGGGCGCCGAGGCGGCCTTCGAAGTCCGAAGGCGGGAGGTTGACGGGGCGGCCGGGCTCGGAGATCGGCGAGCGAACGGGCGACAGGTTGCCGCCCAGCATCTGGGCGAGCAGTTGTGCGGCGGCTTCGCCTTCAAACAGAACCGGGCCGCTGTAGGCTTCGCCGAGCGGGGCGGCGCAGAGCGTGGTGAGGCGGGCGGCCATGGCGTGGATGGCTTGGCCGATTTCGGCGTCCCCGGGAAGCCCGGCGGCCGAAAAGGCATGGAAGGTGAGGTAGTCCCGCAGCGGGCTGCCATCGTCGGCGAGCGCCTCGGCGCGCACCCGCAAGGTGGTGATGTTTTCCGGGAAACGGTAGAAGGTGCCCTCAGTGTCGCCAAAGTAGGAGGAGGAGAAGCCCTCTTCGTACTCGACGCGGGAGTCGAGGATCTTCGGATAGCCCCTGAGCAGGGCCGAAAGAGTCCGGACGCGTTCATTCGCCCGCTTTTCGTCCATCCGGCCCGCGGGAACCGGCAGCACTTTGACCACCGGAGCCTGCTTGGCGAAGTCGTTCAACTTCTCCGCCTGGTTGATGTTTTTGATGGCGGCGCGTTTGAGCGACAGGGTTTCCACCGCGGCTTTGTAGCTGCGGTCGGTGGCGAGCCAGAGGTCCAGGCGGATCTGGTCCACGCCGGCTTCGAGGGGCCAGTTTTCGTTGTCAAAACGGGCGCCGCGGATCATGCCGGTGTAAACGCAATTGGTGTTGTCGAACTCGTAGCTGCCGACGCGGACCTGCACCCGGGGGACCCGGTAGTTGGAGCGGCGGGACAGCAGCAGGCCCCCGAGGGTGGCCGAACAGGTGAAGTTGGCGCCCTGGTCGAGGCCGTACTGGATGTAGTACGGGGTTTCCCCGGCGAGGCTGAGCCGCAGGGAACGGCTGAGTTCGGCCCGCATGGCTTCAAGGATGGGATCGTTGAGCTTCTCCTGCGCCGGAGCGGCGGCGGCCGCGCCCAGCAGGAGGCTGAAGGTACGGCGCTTCACCGGTCGCCCCCGTCGGACGGCAAGGGGCGTCCGAGCAGCGGCGGACGCTCCTGCGAACGGCTCTTGCGCTGCACTTCGATTTCACTCACCAGCAGCGCGGGCGAGATGGCCGAGACCGGGACGCTGCCGCTCTCGGCCCCGCAGTAGCCATTGAAAACCTGCGGCTGGTTTCCGGTGGCGAGGATCTTGGCAAAGCTCGCCAGCGGCGTGCCGACGATGTCGGCGCCGCGGACGAGTTCGTCGGGCCGCCCATCGGGGTAGACCCGGTAGACCACCAGGGGAATGACGGTAAAAGCCTGCAGGCCGGCGCGTCCCGTCGTGGTGAAGCCGCCCGTGACGCTCTCAAAATAGAGGCCGTAGGGTTTCTGCTGTTTCCGGATCTCGGCGATCAGCAGTTCGCGCAGTTGGGCGGCGGGGACGCTGTTCTGGGAGGTGACAATGAGGTTGCTCTGCCGGGAGACGATCTCCGCGCCGGCCTGCCGGCGGCCGTGGCCGTTGGACTGGGCAAACCCGGCGACGGGGGAACGCGAGAGCAGAAAGGTCTTGAGAATGCCGTTCTCGACGATCGGCACGCGGCGGGCGACCACGCCTTCGTCATCAAAGTCATACCAGCCGTAGAGGTCGGTTTCGGCCAGGCGCCGGACGGTGGGGTCGAAGGTGACCGACAGAAAAGGAGGGAGAACCGGGGCGTTGATGCTCTTGGTGAAGGTCTGCCCTTCGGTGTCGTCCTTTTGGCGGTGCCCTTCGATGCGGTGGCCGAAGATCTCGTGGAAGAAGACGCCGGCGGCCCGTCCGGAGAGGATGGCGGGACCGACGAAGGGATCCACTTCGGGGGCGCGCAGGAGGCCGCGGAGGTCCTTGGCGACCCGGTCGATGGCAGCTTCGACGGCTTTGTCGGAAGGGAGGCGGTTGGGGCTGTCCGCTTCGAGGGTCTCCGAGGTGGCCAGATCCATGCCGTCGGCGGCCTTCGAGCGGGCCGAGATGAGAATCCGGGCGAAGGTGCGGCCATGCTGGAGGCGGGTGCCTTCCGTGTTGACGAAGGTTTTGATCTCCTGCTGGGCGAGGACGGCGACCGAGGAGTTCAGGATTTCGGGATACTCTTCAAACCGCTTGGACCAGTGGCGGGCGCGGGAGGCCCATTTGTCGGTGTCGAACTGGAGTTCGCTGACCGGTTTGACGGAGATGACAGCAGGTGCAGGGGAGAAGTCCCCCGACTGGTCGGTCGCGGCGACTTTCACTTCCTTATTGGTACGGATGTTCAGGAGGCGCTGCGAGGCGGCGCGGTAGACGGCATCGGTATCCATCCACAGGCGGCGTTTGAGGGCATTGGGGTTATCGTCGAGCGAGAGGAGGGAGCCGTTGGTGAACGACGGGGCGTTGCCGCCGACGCGATGGTAGTTGTCCAACTGGGGGGAGCCGATGCGGAGGGTGACGTCGAGGCTGCGGGTTTTGGTCGTGTCTTTCGAGGCGAGCATGCCGCCGGTGGCCGCCAATAGGTGCGTCTCCTGCTGGGTAACGGCGTAGGCCAGGAAGTAGGGGACCGGGTCGGCCTTGGATTTGAGGGCGGCGAAGTTACGGTCCATTTCGGCGGCCAGGATCGTCACGAGCGGCGGGGAAGGCGGGGCCTGGGCGGACAGGCAGGCGGGAAGGAGCGCGAGGGGGACAATCAGGAACGGGTACCGCACCCCTAGCAGGATAGCATGCAAGGGGTGCGGGGCCCGCGATTGGCGGTGGGGAGCGGAGCGGCTAGGAGGCTTTGGCAAGCTGGTCGAGGCCACCGCGCTGGCGGATGACAGAGAGGGCGAGGCCGTAGCGGCCGCGGACGCCGGTCTTCTCAAAAATGTGCTTGAGATGAATCTTGACCGTCCCGGGGCGGATGCCGAGTTCGCGGGCGATATCCTTGTTCTTCATCCCCTGCTCGACGAGTTCGAGCACCTGCTGTTCGCGGGGCGTCAGCTCGCTGCGGGAGTTTCGTTCGTGGCGGTTCGACTCCTGGAAAATGGAATCGGCCATCCAGCTGCTGCCATCGGCAACGGCGTGGAGACAGGCGAGAACGGTTTCCGGGTCGGAGGTCTTCCTCAGAATGCCGCGGGCGCCCGATTTCAAGAAGCGCAGGGCTTCGGCTTCGGTGATCGAGACGCCCCAGATGATCACTTGCGTTTTGGGAGGCAGGACCACCTTGGCGAGCGCCAGCCAGTCCAGAACCGCCTGAATCCCGAGGGATTTATCGATCATGACGAGATGGGGAGCCTGCTGGCGGACAATCTCGCTGACGCCGGCCAGGGTCTCGGTACGTCCAATGTATTCGAGGTCCGACGAGGACGCAAGAATCGCGCGGAGGCCTTCTGCGGTTAGCGGCTGCGTCTCGCATAAAAGCACGGCCTTCTTATCTGGGTTGTATTCCATATGCTTGTACCCCGAGGGGGGATCACTCCTATTTACAGGGCATATCGGCCCCGGTCCGCGGGGTTTTAGTAGAAATCCTGGCCCTTGGGGCGGAATGATCCTCATGTTTTTCGCCGGTACCGCCGATCTATTCGACTAAGGAACAGAGTTTGCCGCAGGAGAACTGGCAGGTCATTGTCATCAGTCCGCACGCCGAGTCGATCGGGGAGCTGCGTCCGCTGTTGGCCGGGGAGTTGGTTGGGGCGCCCGTTGTCGAGATGGCCGGGTATCCGGCGGCGGATCAGCTGCACGAACTGCCGCTTACCAGCATGCCGACGCTCTGCTTTCTTGATGCGGCGAGCAACCCGGAAATGGCGCTGCCGCTGCTGACGGCGATGACCGCGCTCAAGGCCAATCTCCACCTGGTCGCGCTCGTGGGCGGGGCGGACCCGAATCTGATCCTGCAGTGTCTGCGGGCCGGGGCGCAGGAGTTTCTGACTCGCCCGTACACGGTTGAGCAGATGCGGCAGGTGATCGAGAAGCTGAGCCGGCTGAGTCCGTCGCTACGGGCCAAGCGGGGGCGGGTGACGGTGGTGGTCCCAGCCAAGGGTGCCTGTGGCGCGACCACGGTGGCGGCCAACCTGGCGGTGCACCTGCAGCGGGTGGGCGAGGGGCGGGTGCTGCTGGCGGATCTCGACCCGCTCACCGGCACCGTCTCGTTCTTGTTGAAGCTGCGTTCCACCTACAGTTTCCTGGATGCGCTGCAGCATGCCGCCAGTCTCGATGACGACCTGTGGCGGGGCATGGTGGTCTCCGCGCAGGGAATCGATGTGTTGCTGCCGCCCGAAAACCCGGTGGACAGCATTCACGGACTGCCTCCCGCGACGGCCGTGCTCGAGTTTGCCCGCCGGATCTATGACCACGTGGTGATCGATCTCGGAACTATCTTCGGGGCGTGGACGGTGGCGTTGGCGCGGGTGGCCGACGAAGTGCTGGTGGTATCGACCAACGAACTCGGGGCTTTGCACGCCGCCTCGCGCGGGATGCACTATCTCGAAGAAGAGGGAGTTCCGGCGCAAAAGACCAAGCTGATCATCAACCGGTTGAACCCGGACGCCGGCCTGACCAGGGAGCTGATCGAGATGGCCTTGCATACCGAGGTCTATCACGTGGTGCCCAGCGACTACGCCAGTGTGCAGCGGGCGCTGCTCGACGGCAAGGCGATTCCGGCGTCAACGGCCATTGGGAGGAGCCTGCTCGCGCTGGCGCAGGGGCTGCTTGGCAAGGCCGCGGTGGAGCCCGCGAGGGCCAGCCGGCGTCCGGCGGCGGGGGGGATGCTGTCCGGGAGCCTCAGCAGTCTGTTGAAAGCGTTCTCCCGGGGTTAGCTGGTATTCTGAAGCTTGGAGCCGCTGACGCCCACAAACGCCGCAGCATATCTGAGCGCACACGGTTATGCGCTGAGCGGGGTGGTGTTGCCGCTCGGGGGCGGCGTGTCGAATACGGTACTGCTGGCCGAGACCGTGCGTGGCCGTCTGGTGGTCAAACAGGCGCTCGAGCGGCTGCGGGTGGCCGAGGAGTGGCGGTCGGATCCGGCACGGACGCTGCGCGAGGCGGCGGCGTTGCGGGACATGGCCGGGTTGCTGCCGGCGGGCGCCACGCCGGGTGTGGCCTTTGTCGACGAGCAGAACTATATCTATGCCATGGAGGCGGCGCCGGAGGGGGCGCAGGACTGGAAGACGCTGCTGCTGGCCGGGGTGATTGATCCGGCGGTGGGCGGAGCGGTGGGCCGGCTGCTGGCGCAGCAGGTCGCGGCGACCCGGCCGGCGGTGCCCTGGCGGGAGCGCTACGGGGATCAGCGGGTGTTTGACGAGCTGCGCCTCGACCCCTACTACCGGTTCACCGCGGCGCGGCATCCGGACCTGGCGCCCTACTTTGCGCAGGCAATTGCGCGCTGCCGGGAGCGGGCGGCGAGCCTCGTGCACGGCGACTGGTCGCCCAAGAATCTCCTGATTGCCGGGGGGCGGCCCATGGTGATTGATTACGAAGTGGTGCACTACGGCGATCCGGCGTTTGACGCCGCTTTCCTGTTGAACCATCTGCTGCTCAAAAGTTATCACCGGCCGCAGTGGCGGAGCCGCTACGGAGAGGCGGCCGCGGCGTTCTGGCGGGAGGCGGCGCCCGTGGTGGACGCCGAGGGGGTGAAACTCCACCTCGGCTGCCTGCTGCTGGCGCGGGTGGACGGGAAGTCCCCGGCCGAATACCTGTTTTGCGAAACGAAGCCAACGCTGCGGGCGCTGGCCCGCTCGATTCTGTTGACGCCTCCGGGCGATGTACTGGAGCTTTGGAAGTGATGTCTCTGACCCTGACCCATTTGCGCGCTCTTGAAATCCTCGACTCCCGCGGCCGCCCCACGCTGCAGGTGGAGGCCGGCCTGTCAAGCGGGGCGCGGGCCGTGGCGCAGGTGCCTTCCGGAGCCTCCACGGGAACCCACGAAGCGCACGAGTGGCGCGACGGCGGGACGTGGTACGGCGGCAAGGGCGTCCGGGGCGCGGTGCGGCACGTGGCCGAGATCTACGCGCCGGCCCTGCGGGGGGTGCCGGTGGAAGATCAGCGGGCGTTCGATGCCCGGCTCGTGGCCATTGACGGCACGCCGGACAAGTCGCGGACGGGGGCGAACGCCGTGCTGGGCATCTCGTGCGCGGTGGCCCGGGCGGTGGCGGCGGCGCGGGGCGAACCGCTTTACCGGACGCTGGCGCTGGGCGAGCCGCGGCTGCCCATGCCAATGATTAATATTTTTTCAGGTGGCCTGCACGCCGGGGGCAACGTGGAGTTTCAGGATTTCCTGATCATTCCGCATGGCTTGCCGACGATGGCCGAGGTGCTGGCGGCGGCGGTGCGCATTCATGGCGCCGCGGGGGAACTGGTCCGGCGCAGCGGGTATGTGTTGACGGGGGTGGCGGACGAGGGGGGCTGGGGGCCGTGGCTGCGGGGCAATGAGGAGGCGCTGTCGCTGCTGACGGCGGCGATTGCGGAGGCGGGGTATACGCCGGGCGGGGAGGTTTCGATTGCCATCGATGTGGCTTCGACGCACTTCTACCGGGCGGGGCGGTACCACCTGGCGAGTGAGAAGCGGTCGTTGACGGGCGCTGAGATGGTGGAGCTGCTCGAGGGGTGGTGCAGCCGGTTTCCGGTGGTTTCGATTGAAGACGGTCTGGCGGAGGATGACTGGGAGGGCTGGGTGCGGTTGACGAAGCGGCTGGGCCATGTCCAACTCGTCGGCGACGATCTGTTCACGACCAACGGGGAGCGGCTGCGGCGGGGCATCGAGTGCGGGGCGGCCAACGCGGTGCTCGTCAAGATGAACCAGATTGGCACGCTGACCGAGACGCTGGACGTATGCCGGCAGGCGCGGGCCGGGGGGTACCGGGCGGTGATTTCGGCGCGGAGCGGGGAGACCGAAGACTCGTTTCTGGCCGACCTGGCGACGGCGACCGGGGCGGGGCAGATCAAGATCGGTTCGGTGACGCGGTCGGAACGGCTGGCCAAGTACAACCGCCTGCTCGAGTTGGAAGGCTGGGATGGCTTATCCTTTTGTACGGAAACCCTATGACGATTAGCCGCCGCGCTGCGCTGGCCGCCGCTGCCGCTCCCCTGCTGCCATTACGGGGCGCCGGGCCGGAGCGTCCGAACATTCTGTGGATTCTCGGGGACGATCTCGGGCCGGATCTGGGCTGCTACGGGCAACCGCTCGTCAGGACGCCGAACGTGGACCGGCTGGCGGCCGAGGGTACGCGATTCACGCACTGCTTTACCACGGCGCCGGTGTGCTCGCCGGCGCGTTCGGCCTGGAACACCGGGGTGTATCAGACGACGCTCGGGGCGCACAACCACCGGAGCCACCGCAAGGACGGCTACCGGCTGCCGGAGGGTGTGCAGCTGATTTCGCACCGGATGCGGGAGGCGGGTTACTTTACGGCGAACGTGACGGAGATTGCTCCCGGGGTTCGCGGGTCGGGCAAGACCGATTTCAACTTTACGGTGGACCGGCCGTTTGACGGGACGCACTGGAAGCAGCGGGCCAAAGGGCAGCCGTTCTTTGCGCAAATCAACTTTACCGCGCCGCATAAGGGGCCGATGTGGCCGGCGGCGCGGCGGCAGAAAGACCTGGTGGATCCGGCGCGGGTGACGCTGCCGCCCTACTATCCGGACCATCCGGTGGTGCGGGACGAAGTGGCGAACTACCTGGACGCGGTGAACCTGTGGGATGCGCAGGTGGGGGTGGTGCTGCGGCAGTTGGAGGCCGACGGGCTGCTCGACAGCACGGCGATTTTTGTCTTTGGCGACAACGGGCGATGCCTGATCCGGGGCAAGCAGTGGTTGTACGACGCCGGGACGCACGTGCCGCTGGTGGTGCGCTGGCCGGGGCGGGTGAAGGCCGGGGCGGTGCGGCGGGATCCGGTGATTGCGCTCGACATTACGGCGACGAGTCTTGAGATGGCCGGGATTGCGCGGCCGGCGCTGTTCCACGGGCAGGGGCTGTTCAGCGGGGCCAAGCCGCGAAAGCAGATTTTCACGGCGCGGGACCGGTGCGATATGACCGTAGACCGGATCCGGGCGGTGCGGGACAAACGGTTCAAGCTGATCCGCAACCTGATGCCGGAGCGACCCTACACGCAGTTCAACGAGTACATCCGGGCGAACTATCCGACGCAAGCGGTTTTGCAGGAGTTGGGAGCGGCCGGTAAGCTGACCCCCGTGCAGGCGCAGTGGCTCGCGCCGCGTAAGCCGGAGATGGAACTGTATGATCACGTGGCCGATCCGCATGAAGTGAACAATCTGGCCGGCGAGAAGCGCTATCAGGGGACGGTGCGGCGGCTCGCGGCCGATTTGGAGCGGTGGATGGAACAGACGGGCGACCAGGGACGGACGCCGGAGACGCCGGAGACGATCGAACGCGAGGAGCCGCGGTGGAATGTACGGCCGGGGACTACTGGAGCAGGTTGATCGTGCCGCGGCAGGAGGGGGCGCCGCAGGCGCAGGGAACGCGTTCGACGTCCTTGCCGAAGTGGTAGTCGATGGTCAGCTCTTCGCCGGGCTGGATATCGCGCAGGCTCATATAGAGAATATGCTCCTTGACGATGCGGGCTTCGATGTTGGGTTCGCAGCAGTGGTTGACGTATTCGGCGCCGCTGCCGCCGGTGGAGCCGTCGATGCACCAGTAGCTGTTGAGCGTGAACATGTAATTGAATTCCCGCTCGAAGACACGCCGCTTGGTTTCACGCCGGTTGCAGCGTTCGCCGGTGTACTCCATGATTTTGCGGCGCCGGGGAATGAACTCCTCGGCAAAAACGCCCCAGCGGTGGATGGCCGAGGGGCGCACGGAGAGCCGGAAGCAGGCGTATTTTTCGTTGATGCGCGGCGCTTCCGGCGCGACGTTGGGCTTGGCGCGGGCCATTAGAAGTCGTTTTCGTCCGCCTTGGCTTTCGTACCCTTCGCTTTGCGCCGCACGATGATGATGGCGACACAGGCGACCGCCAGGATCCCGGCGACCAGCTGTACTACCTGTTCTGCTTCCATAAGCTGATTTGCTCCTCCCTTGATTTGAGCGACACGATTATACAAGAACCCGTGGCGGATTGGGAAGTTGCGCCCCACCCGCCACGGGAACCGGAGGCTAGTTTACCTTCTGCTGGAGGACGTCGACCAGTTCCTGGACGGCGGCGGCGCTCTTCTGGATCTGCGCCTTTTCGTCGTCGGTGAGCTGCACTTCGTAGATTTTTTCGATGCCGCTCGAGCCCAGTTTGACCGGGACGCCGAAGAAGACACCGTTCACGTTGTACTCGCCTTCGAGGAGAGCGGCGCAGGGGAGCACCTTTTTCTGGTCCTTGAGAATGCTTTCCACCATTTCGACGGTGGCGGCGGAGGGGGCGTAGTAAGCCGAGCCGGTCTTGAGGTATTTGACGATCTCGGCGCCGCCGTTCTGGGTCCGTTCGACGATTTTGGCGATGGTTTCGGCGTCGAGGATCTCGCTGAGGGGTACGCCGCTGACGTTGGTCAGACGGGTGATGGGCACCATGGTGTCGCCGTGGCCGCCGAGGACGAGGGCGTTGATGTTGGTGACCGAGACCCCCATGGCTTCCCCGAGAAAGGTGCGGAAACGGGCGGTATCGAGAACGCCAGCCATGCCGATGATCCGGTTCTTGGGCAGGCCGGTAACCTTCCAGGCCGCCCAGCACATGGCGTCGAGGGGGTTGGTGACGAGGATCAGGATCGCGTTGGGCGAGTGCTTCATCGCATTCTCGGCGGCGGTCTTGACGATCTCGAAGTTGGCCAGAAGTAAGTCGTCGCGGCTCATGCCGGGCTTGCGGGGGAATCCGGCGGTGATGACGACGATGTCGGAGCCGGCCGTGGGCTCGTAGTCGTTGGCGCCCGTGATCCGGACGTCATAGCCCTGGACGGGGCCGGACTGCTGGATATCGAGGCCTTTGCCCTGCGGGATACCCTCCATGATGTCGACGAGGACGACATCGGCCAGTTCTTTGTCTGCGATTCGCAGAGCACAGTTGGCGCCGACGTTGCCGGCACCGACGACGGTGACTTTTTTGCGCATGTTAGAGAGTATACCGCCCCCGGGGCGGGCGAACGCGGAGCGGCAACCGGACGACTACCGAATGGAGTGCAAGTTGATGGAAATACAAGATCTTGTGGGGGGGAGATAGTTTTTTTCGAGGCGTTGACAGACCGGGCCGTTTCCGTACAATGGAGGGGACGTCCGCGGCAGTCAAACGGATCTGATGACTTATGTTCAAAACAAAAAAAGTAGCGGCTGAGACGGAGCCCGGCGGGCGTTCGTTCACCTCGAGCGAGATTGCCGAGATGACCGGGGTGAGTTTGCGGCAGTTGCAGTGGTGGGATGAGCAGAAGGTGGTGTCGCCGCGGCACGAGGGGCACAAACGGGTGTACCTGGCCGAGGAGGCCGTCGAGATTGCCGTGATCGCCGAGTTGCGGCGCAAGGGCTTCTCGCTGCAGAAGATCCGGCAGGTGTTGCGGTTTTTGCAGAAAGAAATGGGCAAGCGCCTGGCGGAGATCTGCAGCGCCGAAAGCGAGTGGCATCTGATCACGGACGGCAAGACGATCTTGCTCGAAGACAACAACCAGCGCATTATCGACCTGTTCAAGAACGCGGATCAGCCGATGTTTCTCGTCTGCGTGACGGACCAGGCGCGGCGGTTGGGCGTGGTGGCGCCGGGGGCGGTGCGCAAGCCGGTGCGGAAGGAAGTTTCCGGCACCGCACGGAAGGCGCGCGCCGTCTAAATAGTGTGGCGCGCGGTGGGCCGCCGGTGGTTCCGCCGCTCACCTGATATACTCATCGATAGGTCTGCGGAGGTCTGCCGGTATGAAGTTTGGCCGTTCATCATTCTTAATCCCCTCAACCGTATTGTTGTGCTCGCTGTTGGGTGGCGTTCTTGGCCCCGGGGTGACGGGCGTTGCCGCCGCGGGCGGTGAGGACGAAGTACAGCAAAGCATCAAGACCTTTGCCAAGGTTTACGCGCTGGTTGAGGAGAATTTTGCCGACAAGGTGACGTCGGACAAAGCCATCTACAAGGGCGCGATCGGCGGGATGCTGCGGACGCTCGATCCGCACTCGAGCTTCTTTGACCCGAAAGACTTCCAATCGCTGCGCGAGGATCAGCGCGGCCATTACTACGGCGTGGGAATGACGGTGAGCGAGCGCAACCGCCGCACGGTGGTGATCGCGCCCTTCCCGGGTTCCCCGGCCTACAAAGCCGGCATCCGACCGGGAGACACCATTCTCGAGGTGAACGACAAGCGCACCGACAATCTGACGACGACCGAGGTGGCCGATCTGCTGAAAGGGCCGCGCGGCACTCAGGTGCAGGTGAAGGTGACCCGGGAGGGCGTCGATAACCCGATTGTTTTCAACATTACTCGCGACGAGATTCCGCGCAAGAGCGTCCAGGATGCCTTCTTTGTTAAGCCGGGAATCCTTTATCTCGACATTGAATCGTTCAACGAGAACACGAGCCGCGAGGTGGAAGAAAACTTCCGGCGGGTGGGCGAGCAGAATGTAAAGGGCCTCGTGCTCGATCTGCGGGAGAATCCGGGTGGCCTGCTGAACGAGGGTGTGGCCGTGGCCGGCCGTTTTCTCGCGCCGGGCCAGACGGTGGTTTCGCACCGGGGCCGGGCCTTCGCCGAGCGGCCGTACGTGGCCAAGAACGGGAGCACGAAGCGCGACTACCCGATTGTGGTGCTCGTCAACCGGTACTCGGCTTCGGCGGCGGAGATTGTGGCGGGCGCGCTGCAGGATCACGACCGCGGGTGGATTGTCGGCGACAACACTTTTGGCAAGGGACTCGTGCAGACCGTGTACCCGATGGGGGACAACACGGGCCTCGCGCTGACGACGCAGAAGTACTACACCCCGAGCAACCGGCTGATTCAGCGCGACTACCAGCACACCTCCTTTCTCGACTACTACTACCGCAAAGACACGGCGACGGCGAACATGAACGACGTCAAGATGACCGACAGCGGCCGGACCGTCTATGGCGGCGGGGGCATCAAGCCGGACGAGCAGTTCACCCCGGCCAAATACAACAAGTTCCAGACCGAACTGCTGCGCAAGTTCGTGTTCTTCAGCTACACGGCCAAGTACTTTGGCTCCCGCGAAGCGAAGCTGCCGCAGGGCTGGTCGCCGGACGCGGCGCTGATGACCGAGTTCCGCCAGTTTGTGACCAAGGCGGGAGCGGCGTTCACCGAGGCCGAGTGGAACGAAAACCTCGAATGGACCCGGCAGTCGCTGCAGCGCGAGCTGTACCTGACGGCGTTTGGGGTGGAAGAGGCGCGCAAGCTGGCCATTGAAACCGACCCCATGGTGCTGAAGGCCGTCGATGCGCTGCCCAAAGCGAAATCGCTGCTTGAGAACGCGAAGAAACTGATTGTCCAGCGGATGGCTCCGCAGGAATAGCTCGACTGACTTTGTGAACGATCCCGCACTCGAACCGCAGATTTATATACTGGACACCGGTGGGCAGTACACCCACCTGATTGCTCGAAAGGTTCGGGAATTGGGGGTTTACGCCGAGGTGGTCGCCAGTGAGACTCCCGTGGCGCGGTTCGCCAAGGCGAGGGGCGTGATCATTTCGGGAGGGCCGTCGAGCGTTTACGAAGCGGGCAGTCCGACGATTGACGGGGAGCTTCTGGGCGCTGGTCTGCCGGTGTTGGGGATCTGTTACGGCCAGCAGTTGATGGCCTACCGGCTGGATGGCGCCGTCACCAAGGGAGCGAAGGGCGAGTATGGCCTGGCGCATCTGGATATTGCCGGGGCCAGTCCTCTGTTCAAAGGGGTAGCCAACCATCAGCAGGTTTGGATGAGCCACCGGGACACGGTGACCGAGCCGCCCGCCGGCTATGTGGTGCTGGCGTCCACGGATACCTGCGCCGTCGCGGCCATTGGCAACGAGGCGAAGCGGCAGTACGGGGTGCAGTTTCATCCGGAGGTCGTGCACACGACCGAGGGGATGAAAATTCTGCGGAACTTCGTGTTTTCGATCTGCGGCTGCCGGGAGGACTGGGAGCCGGCGAGCCGGATTCCGGTGGTGGAGCAGCAGATTCGGGAGACGGCGGGAGACCGGAACGTTTTTTTCTTCGTGAGCGGCGGGGTGGATTCGACGGTCGCCTACACGCTCTGCCTGCGGGCGCTCGGCGAGGAGCGGGTCCACGGGGCCTACGTCGATACGGGCCTGATGCGGGAGGGCGAGACGGAGTTTGTGCGGGGGATCTTTGCCTCGCTGGGGGCCCGCCATTTTCGCATTGAAGCGGCGCAGGAGCAGTTTCTGGGAGCGCTTTCCGGGGTCACCGAGCCGGAGCGGAAGCGGAAGATCATCGGCGAGAAGTTCGTCGAGATTCAGGAGGCGGTGCTCGAGAGCGGTCCCTATCTCGATGGGCACTGGATTCTGGGGCAGGGAACGATCTATCCGGACACGATTGAAAGCGGCGGAACGGCGAAGGCGGATTTAATCAAGACGCACCACAACCGGGTGGCGGGTATTCAGAAGCTGATTGACGCCAAGCGCATCGTGGAGCCTCTCGCGTCCTTCTACAAAGACGAGGTGCGGGAGATTGGCCGGGAGTTGGGGTTGCCGGCGGAGTTTTTGGAGCGGCATCCGTTTCCCGGCCCGGGGCTGGGCATCCGGTGCTTAGGGGCGGAGCAGGATGAACCGGTCGAGGCGATGACGGACGGCTGGATTGCGCCGGTGCACTCGGTCGGGGTGCAGGGAGATTCGCGCAGCTACCGGCCGGTGCTGATTGTCGACCATCTCGACCATGCGCGGGCGACCGAAGCGATTAACGCCAATCCGCGGGTGAACCGGGTGATCGGCATCGTCGGGCTGCACGCGCCGGTGGAGCGGATGAGCGTGGTGGCGAGCGGGATCAGTCCGGAGCGGATGGCCCGGTTGCGGGAGGCGGACGCGGCGGTGCGGCGGTTGTCGGCCGAGGCGGGATTTGAGGCGCAGGTTTGGCAGTTTCCGGTGGTCCTGATTCCGTTGGGCGGGGAGGGGCGGCCGGATTCGGTGGTGCTGCGGCCGATTCACTCCGTTGACGGGATGACGGCGCAGAGTGTGGCGATGCCGGAGGAGTTGTTGGGGCAGATGCGGGAAACCCTGCTCGCCATTCCCGGCGTGGCGGCCGTTTTTTACGATTTGACGCACAAACCACCCGGCACGATCGAGTGGGAGTGAGTGTCGCGATATAATTTCAAGAGTATCTTCAGTCAGGAGTTCCCTTTTCCATGTTCGACTTTTTCCGCCGGCGCGACAGGAATGTCCGCATTATCTTGACCATCCTGTTGGGTTTCGTTGCACTTTCGATGGTGGCGTATCTGATTCCCGGAGGTCCCGGCGCGCCCGGGATAGGGACCAACGATACGGTGATCGCTGAGATTGGCGATGAGCAGATCACGATGATGGAAGTGCAGCGGACGCTGCAGGGGGCGATGCGCGGCAAGCAGTTCCCGCCCGAGATGATGCAGAACTACATTCCGACGCTGGTGGACCAGATGATTGCCGAGCGGGCGGTGGCCTACCAGGCTGCGCGAATGGGCTTCACGATTTCCGAGGACGAGTTGGGCAACGCGCTGCGGTCGATGCTCGGCAACCTGCTGCAGGGTGGTTTCGACAAGGAGCGCTACCAGGCCTTCCTGGCGCAGCAGAACCTGACGGTGGCCGACTTCGAGAGCAACGTGCGCAAGCAGATGCTGCTGACCAAACTGCGCAACATCGTACTCGAAGGGGTGGTGGTGACGCCCGACGAGATCGAGGGCGAGTTCCGCCGGCGCAACGAGAAGGTGAAGCTGGACTACATCCTGTTCAACACCGAGAACCTGAGAAAGCAGGTCAACCTGACGCCGGAGGATCTGAACACGTATTTTGCCGCGAACAAGGCCAACTACCGGGTTCCGGAAAAGCGCAGCTTTGAGGTTCTGGTGGCGAATGAAGAGAAGATTGGCGCGGCGATCAATCTGAGCGATGACGAGCTGCGGAAACTGTACGCGGCGAGCCTGGACCGGTATCGGACCGGGGAGCGCGTGATGGCGCGGCACATTCTGCTGATGACGCAGAATAAATCGGCGGATGATGTGAAGAAGCTCGAGGCCAAGGCGGCCGACCTGTTGAAGCAGGTGAAGGGCGGGGGCGACTTTGCCGAGCTGGCCAAGAAGAATTCGGACGACCCGGGTTCGGCGCCCAAGGGCGGCGACCTTGGCTGGGTGACCAAGGGGCAGATGGTGCCCAACTTCGAGGCCACGGCGTTTTCGCTCAAGAAGGGCGAAATCAGCAACGTCATCAAGACCGAGTACGGATTCCACATCGTCCAGGTGACCGAACGGGAAGACGCCCGCGTGAAGCCGTTTGACGAGGTGAAGGCGGAACTGGCCACCGAAAGCAAGAAGCAGCTGGTTTTCGACCGGATGCAGAGCTCGATTGAGCAGGCGCGGGCGGCCCTCGTGAAGAGCCCCGCCTCCGGGGCGCAGATCGCGCAGCAGTTCAACCTGAGCCACTACGTGGTGCAGAACGCCGGCAGCAACGATCCGATCCAGGAGATTGGGATCAACGCCGAGTTCGCGGGCAGTATGTTCGGCCTGCAGAAGGGTGGCGTGACGCCGGTGGTGACGGCTCCCGGGAATAAGGTGGCGGTTGGGGTGCTGACCGGTGTTACGCCGGCGCGGCAGGCCGAGTTGGCCGAGGTTATGGATCAGGTGCGGGAACAGGCGACCGCGGTGAAAGTGCGCGATTTGCTGACGGCCAAGAGCGCGGAGTTGGCGCGGTCGGCCCCGCAGGCGGCGGGGGACCTGGCCAAGCTGGCGAAGTCTCTGGGCGGGGAAGTGAAGACGACGGCGGAGTTTGGCCGGGACGGCGCCGCGGAAGGGATCGGCGAAGCGGCTTACTTCGCGGAGGCTTTTGTGAAGCCGGTGGGCACGGTGATCGGACCCGTGACGATGCCGGGCCAGGTGGTGATTGCCAAGGTAGCGGCGAAAGTGGAAGCCGATATGGCGAAGCTGGCGGCGGAGCGGGAGGGCATGGTGAGTGCGCTCAAGGGACGGAAGTCGCAGGAGCGGAAGGATCTGTTCGAAGACGGGCTGGTGCATCGTCTGGTGGAGCAGGGTAAGGTGAAGATCAACACGGACGCCATTAAGCGCCTGCAGAGCAGCTACCGCAGCTAACCCAATGCTGCATACGGTGCTCGAGTTTCTCAAAAGCCTGACCAACCCGGACGGCTTGATGCAGCTTCTGAGCCTGGTGTTTTCGGGCTGGCAGGGTTATGCGCTGCTGTTTGGGATCGTGTTTGCGGAGACGGGTCTGCTGGCGGGGTTTTTTCTGCCGGGAGACTCGCTCCTGTTTACCGTGGGGGTGGTGGCCGGGGCGGGCGGTTTGAACATCTGGGCCATTATCGGGGTGCTGATTGTGGCGGCGGTGGTGGGCGACGGGGTGGGCTACCTGCTGGGCCGGAAGGCCGGGGTGAGCGTGTATAACCGGCCGGACTCGCGTTTGTTCAAGCGGGAGCATCTGCTGCGGACGCAGGCGTTCTATGAAAAGCACGGGGGCAAGACGATCATCTATGCCCGGTTTGTGCCGATTGTGCGGACCTTTGCGCCGTTCATTGCCGGGGTGGCGCAGATGGATTATCCGCGATTCCTCTCCTTCAATGTGTTTGGCGGGATCGGGTGGGTGATCTCGATGACGATGGCGGGTTACTTTCTCGGCGAGGTGGAACTGGTCCGGCGCCACTTTGAGAAGGTCATCATCGGCATCGTCATTGTATCTGTGTTGCCGATTGTGCTCGAGTACCTCAGAGGTCGCGGGCGCAGCGAAAGCTGATATTGGTGGTGGCGCTGTCGGGGGTATTCTTGGTCCGGGCGGCGGGGCGGTAGCGGTTGCAATAGCTTTTGTGGCAGAGGTAGCTGCCGCCCTTCATGACGCGTTCGCGGCCGGTGGGCGGGCCAACGGGGTTGCGGTGGGTCGTTGTCAGGTGCCAGGCGGCGTCGAACCAATCCTGGCACCATTCCCAGGCGTTGCCGGTGACCGAAAGCAGGCCGTAGCCGTTGGGTGGGAAGGCGTCGACGGGCCCGGGAGCGGTGAAGCCGTCCTCGCCTAAGTCGATTTTTGGGAACTCCCCCTGCCAGATGTTGCACAGGTGGCGGCCGCCGGGGGTGAGTTCGTCGCCCCACGGATACTTCTTTTGCACGAGGCCGCCGCGGGCGGCGTACTCCCATTCGGCCTCTCGCGGGAGGCGCTTGCCGGCCCATTCACAGTAGGCCTGGGCATCGTTCCAGGCGATCTGGACGACGGGGTGGTGGGGGCGCTGGTCGATGGAGGAGTCCGGGCCTTCGGGGTGGCGCCAGTCGGCGCCGGGCACCTTGCACCACCACTCGTGGCCGAGGACGGTATCTTCGACGAGGCGGCGGTACTTTTCGGCGGGAATGTGGCCGGCGAAGACGAAGCTCCAGCCGAAGCGCTCGCTTTCGGTGCGGTAGCCGGTGGCGCGGACGAACTCGCGGAACTGTTCGTTGGTGACCGGGGTGGTGTCGAGGAAGAAGGGGTCGACGTGCACTTCGCGGATGGGGCCTTCGCCGTCGGCGGGGAATCCTTCGGCGTCCTCGGCGCCCATGAGGAAGGGGCCGCCGTCGAGTTTGGTCATGCCTGTGGTCGAGCCGGCGCGGATGACGAGGCGCTCTTCGGCGAGACGCCGGGAGAGGGCGAGGTTGGCCTCGCGCTGGCGGCTGGGGATACAGCAGGGGTTCACCCCGCCGAGGAGGCGGAACGGGTCGCTCATACGTTGGCCGCGGGCGCTTTGGCGGTTTTGATTACCGCGGTTTCCTTCAACCGGTCGACGAAGGCTTCGAGGGCGCGTTCCCGTTTTTCGGCCTGCAGGACGCCTTCGATTTCGGCGCGGACATCATTGAAGGGGCGGACGCCCTCCGGGCGGCGGTCGTGGAGCTGGGCGATGTGGAAGCCGAAGACGGAGCGGAAGACGGGGCTGATCTGCCCGGGTTCGAGGGCGAGGACGGTATTTTCAAACTCCTCGACCATTTCGCCGACCGGGAACCAGCCGAGGCTGCCTCCCTGGCCGGCGCAATCGGAGTGGCGGTCGGCGACCTCGGCGAAGGGGGCGCCGGCGGCGAGTTCGGATTCGGCGAGGGCGATGGCGGCCTGGGCGGTGGCCTCGTCCACCGTATCGTTGACGTTCTTGACGATGTGGGAGGCGTGGAGCATGGGGGGCAGGAGGAAGCGCACGCGGTTGGCCTGATAGAAGTCGAGGAGCTCCTGCTTTTTCGGTTTGGGGGCTTTTTCGCCGACCTCCTGGACGAGCCGTTCGAGCTGGATCTGCGCGAGGATTTCGGCCTTCATGGCCTCCTGGTCGACCCCGGCGCGGGTGGCGCCCGCTTCGCAGTTGTCAGGGTCGCCGGGGGGCGGGAGGAGGGCGGTGAGCCGTTCGTTCACCTCGTCGGGGGGGATGGCGGGATGGCGACGGGCCGCCTCCTGACGGAGCAGGACCCGTTCGATGACATTCTCCCGGCTCCAGTCCTTCAACTGTACCTCGCGGGCGACCGGTTCCATGTCGCCCATCATGGCTTCGTAGTGCGGCCGGAGGGCGGCCATCTCCTGGCGGATGAGGGCGTCGTCGACGTATTCCCCGTTGATGAGTAGACCCATATTGCTTCTGTTATGCTAGCGCGACTGGCGGCGCGTCAGTGGAATCGGCTGCGGGCGTAGGTGGGGCTCGTTGGTTGTGCCGGGGCGGCTTGAGGAGGGAATAGGGGTCGGCGTGGGAGCGCTGAGGCAGAAACTGAGGGTAGGGGGCAAAGCGGCAAAGCCGCGGAAAAGCCAACGGCCGCAGAGAGATCTGCGGCCGCTGGATAGCAGGAGGATAAAGAGGATGTGGTTAGGAAGCCCGATGGCGGACGAAGGCCAGTACGACCAGTCCCAGGCCCATGAGCGCATAAGTCGAAGGCTCAGGGATTGAGTTGGTAAAGACAGTCTCGAACGAGCCCGACGCGAGACCCTTGATCTCCCCGGTGAAGCCTTGGGAAGGTAGTCCGCCGATATAATTGCTGAGCGAGCCGGCGAAAGCGGCCAGGCGCGCAGCGTCTGTGGCGCCCGGAGAAGCCGGGTCGAATTCGTAGTTAAGGTAGTAGCAATTGCAGAAGAGCGCATTAACGGGCGTGAAGCGGGATGCGCCGCCGGTGACAAAGGAATCGTCGCTCCCCCCAAGGGCGCCATCGCCGCCGTAATTAACACCGAGAACGAAGTTTCCATCATATGTGTCGGTTGCGGTGTCATACCGCAATTGGACGGTAGGAGTGATGAAAAGGCTGTCGTTGATGATCAGGTCATTCAGCGTGAAGGTATCCGCACCGTTCGCTCCTACAACGCGAAGACCGAAGTAAAGGGAATTGCCGAACTCGCCGCTGAAGGCACCGGTAGGATTGGCAAGACCGAGCCAACTAGTGAAGTAACCCGTGGTGTCGATGATGTGCGATGGGTTGATGGGGGTGGTCGCGCGACTATATAGTCCGGCACCGACGCCTACAGGCAACGTCGGGTCGGACTGCAGAGCCTGCATCGCGTTTTGGATGTAGGTGCTGTAGTTCGGACTGCTAGAAACAGGTCCGATGGACGGAATAATGGTGATGGTTGGCGCTCCAAAGCTTAACCCGGCCACCGCGACGAACAGCGAAAGTATTTTCCTCACGATATGAATCCTCTCTTCCAACGTATTTCGTTTGTTGTACATCGGCGGTTTTCCGCCTTGTTATTAGCACTGCTTACGTTTGCTATACAGTACCCTGAGTAGGACCAAAGGTCAATACCGTTGGGCCGTTCGTACCAGGATTTCTGTACGAGGATTGTTGGAGAAGGTACTGGTACTAGAAAAATCCGAACCATTTGCGCCGTTTTTCGGGGGGATCGAGGGGGCCAGGTTCGATTCTGTACCCGTCAATGACGGCTTGGGGGTGGATTTTGAGGAGCGCTTCGGCGTAGTCGGCGCCGTATTTGTCAGACACGCGCTTCCAGGTCTGGTCGAGAACGGGGGGGCGGCGCTTGGTGTCGTGGGCGTCGCTGGCGAGGAAGTGGACCCACCCTTTTTCAATGAGGGATTCGGAGAACTTCCGGACTTCATTCCCGAAGAAGCCAAGCAGAGACTGGCCGGTAACCTGGAGGAAGGCACCCTGCTGGACCCAGGCTTCGAGGCGTTCCGGTTTCTGGCGGAGGAGCCAGTTGCGTTCGGGGTGGGTGACGATGATGCGCATGCCGGCGTTTTCGAGTTGGACGAAGATCTCTTCGGTGTTGGGGAAGATCATCAGGTCTGAGAACTCGACGAGGAGCCAGCCGCGGCCGTTGATGGTGTACTTGGTGGGGTGGGCGATGGCGTCCTGAATGTTGTCGAGTTTCAGGTGAAAGTCGCAGCCGGTGTGGATGCGGATGGTTTCGCCGAGCCGCTCCTGCAGCTCCTGGCGGCGTTCGTTGATCAGATCGGGCTCGAAGGGGAACTGCAGATCGGCGTGGGGCGTGGCGACGATGTCGGTGGTGCCATGGGCGGCGGCCATGCGGAGCATCGCTTCGCTCTGCTCCAGGGTCCGGGCCCCGTCGTCGAGGCCCCACAGCACATGACTATGGATATCGATCATGCGTCCTAGGCTTCCGTCTCGCGCCGGGCGGGATTGAAGCGGATGCGGCGGCCTTTCCGAAGCGACTCCATGGCCATGCAAAGGGCGATGTTGGTGGCCTGAGCCGCTTCGACCGGGGCGTTGGGCTGCTGCCGGCTCTTGACGCACTCGAGGAAGTTGCGGATGTGGGCTCGGGTGGCCGGGCCGAAGCTGCCGGGGAGGCGCTTTTCGAGCGACGGTTTGAGGTCGACGGCTTTTGGATCTTCGCGGAAGAGGCTGTAGCTTTCGCGGCCGAGGTCGAAGCGGGCTTTTGAGCCGTGGAACTGGGCGAGCTGGTCATTAACCGGGGCGTAGCGCATGGCTTTGTAGCCGACGGTGAAGACGGCGAAGTAGTTTTCGGGATACTCGAGGCAGATGGTGGTGGTTTCGGGGACTTCGACGCCGGGCAGATTCGCCTGGCCTCCGGCGGTGGTGACGGCCAGGGGGTAGGCCGAGCCCAGGAACCAGTGGAAGACGTCGAGCATATGGGCGGCCTGGCCGACCATGAGGCCACCGGAGTAATCCCAATAGTAGTACCAGTTGAAGAAGCGCTGGGCGTCTTCCGGGCGCGCCGGGGCGGTGCCGAGCCACTGCTTCCAGTCGAGCTTGCCCTTGAGGGGTTCGTTGCGGATGGAGGCCTGGTGGTTGTACCACCAGGAGTTGATCAGCCGGACATCGCCGAGGTCGCCGGCCTTGAACTGGCGGTAGGCTTCCTGAAACAGCTCCGAGCTGCGGCGCTGCATGCCGACCTGGACAATGCGTTTGGTCTGGCGGACGGCGGCGAGGATGCGGTCGCCTTCCGCGATGGTGTGCGCGAGGGGCTTTTCAACGTAGACGTCCTTGCCGGCGTGGACGGCGTCGATGACCATCTGGGCGTGCCAGTGGTCGGGGGTGGCGACGATGACGACCTGGATGGATTTGTCTTCGAGGAGCTTTTTGTAATCGGAGTAGGGGGTGGCGCCCGAGGAAGCTATGGCGAGGCCGGCCTGGAGGTTGGGCTCGTAGACGTCGCAGACGGCGGCCATTTGCACGCCGATTTCCTTAAACTCGCCGGTGAGGTAACGGCCGCGTCCTCCGGCGCCGATGATGGCGCCGCGGACGGGGCCATCGGCGGCGAACGCCGCGGTGGAGGAGAGAACGAAACTACGCCGGTCGATTCCTGGGATCATCATCATTGATTGCGAAGGTAACATGGAAACGGGACGCCTGCCACTCCTCATTCACGCCGCCGCGACTTTGTACATGACGGGATTGATCTGGTTTGTGCAAGTGGTGCACTATCCGTTGTTCAGCCGCGTGGGGGAGGCGGGCTACCGGCAGTATCAGGTGGCGCATCAGAACCTGACGTCGCTGGTGGTGGGCCCGGCGATGCTGGCGGAGTTGGTGACGGCGGTCTGGCTGGTGTTGGCCGATGGCCGCGACGCGTGGCGGTGGGTGGGGCTGGCGGCGGTGGCGGCGCTGTGGGCTTCGACGGCGCTGGTGCAGATGCCGCTGCATGCGGCGCTGGCCGCGGGGTTTGATGCCGAGGTGCACGGGCGCCTGGTGGCTTCCAACTGGGTGCGGACGGTATTGTGGACGGGGCGGTCGGGCCTGGTGTTGGTTTTGATTGCCCGGGCCTGGCCGTCGCGGTGAACCGGGTGGCGGCGGCGGGGACAGGGGCGAGCGAGCCGGTTGGGCTTATTGCCCGCGCATGGCAATCGCGGTGAACAGCGCGGCGACGGCCACGACAGGGGCGTGCGGCAGGGCGAGCGAGCCGGGTTGCCCGAGTTTCTGTTGGGGCAGACGGCGAAGATTCTGCAGGGTTTGCCGAAGGCGGCCACGGGCGAGAACCGTCAGGACGGCGACGAGGCCACCGATGACGGCGCTGAGCGCGAACAGCAGCAGCCAGTTGCTCCAGCCGATGAGGGCGCCCATGGCGGCCATCATCTTCACATCGCCGGCGCCCATGCCGCGGAGAAGAAACAGCAGCAGATAGATCCCGAAAGCCGCCCCGCAGCCGGCCCCGGCAAAGGCCAGGCCCTCGAGCCCGGCGCGCCAGGCGTGGAGCGAGAAGCCGGCGAGCGCGCCGGTGACGGTGAGCCAGTTCGGGATGCGGCGGCACCGAAGATCGGTTACCGCGCAGGCGGCCGCGAAGACGAGCAGCAGGGGGATCATGCCGGCAGCGGGGGCCGGCGCCGGTGCCAATCGGTCTGGGACTGGAACTGCTTGCCGATGGCGAGCAGAAGGTTCTCTTCAAAGGGGCGGCCGACCAGGCTGAGGCCAAGCGGCAGGTTTTGGGCAAAGCCGCAGGGCAGGGAAAGGGCCGGGAGCCCGGCGAGGTTGCCGGCGGCGCCGAGGTCCTTGAGGCCGCGTTTGGCCGATCCGTCCGGGGCGGCGGCGCGGTCGAGCGGTTCGTCGATTCGGGTCGCCACGCCGGGGCGGCTGGGGCTGAGCAGTACGTCGACGGTGGAGAAGAGCTTGGCCATGGCGTCCTGGATCAGGCGGCGGATGCGCAGCGCCTTGAGGTAATCGGTGGCCTTATAGCCGGTGGCGGCTACGATGCCGGCGGCCTGGTTCTTGTCGACGAGCTGGTCGATGGTGCCGTTGGCGACGAGAGGCTCGAAGATGGAGGCCATTTCACAGCCGATGATCGTCGAGGCGACGGTGCGGTAGGGGAGGTCGGGAAGTTCCACCTCCCGGACCTGGAAACCCATTTGGAGGAACAGCTTCGTCGCGTCGGCGAAGGCTTGGCGGGCGGCGGGGTCAGCCACGGCTTCGAGATCGGCGGGGCTCCAGCCGAGGCGCAGGACGGAGAAGGGCCGGACGTACTCCGGGGTGTAATAGAAGCTCTTGCCGGCGGATCCGGGATCGTCGCTATCGCCGCCGGCGATGACCTGCAGCACCAGGCCGCAATCTTCGGCGGTGCGGCAGAGCGGGCCGATCTTGTCCATGGTCCAGGAGAGGGCCATGGCGCCGGAGCGGGAGACGAGGCCGTAGGTGGGCCGGAGGCCGGTGACGCCGCAGTAGGCGGCCGGGGTGAGAATGGAGCCCCAGGTCTCGGAGCCGATGGCGAACGGGACGAGGCCGGCCGCCACCGCGGCGCCGGAGCCGGAAGAGGAGCCGCCGGCCCAGCGGGTGGGGTCCCAGGGGTTCAGGCCAGGGCCGGTGGAGGAGGCGTTGGGGAAGCGGTAGCCCCCGCCGCCGGCCAGTTCGACCATGGCGAGCTTGCCGATGCAGTTGGCGCCGGCGCCTTCGAGTTTGGCGATGACGCGGGCGTGCTCCCGAAACACCTGCCCTTTGTATTGGGGCGCGCCCCATTCGGTGGGGTGGCCGGCGTAGCTGAGCAGGTCCTTGGCGCCGTACGGGATGCCGTGGAGGGGGGAGCGGAAACGCTCGCGGCTGAAATCCTTGTCGTGAGACTTGGCCGCCTTCAAGGCGGGCTTGCGCAGAGAGTGGGCGAGGGAGTTGTAGCGGGGGCCGAACTGATCGAGCCTCCCGGCCCAGGCTTCGGTCAGCTCCTTGACCTTGAACTCTTTGGCGCGCAGTTTGGCTTGGATCTGTCCCAGGGGGAGGAAGAAAAACTCCTCGGGGAAGGTGGTCTTCATGGCTAGTAGGCCTTGAACGAGGTGGCGGGTTCGAGCGCGATGGGGACGGCGAACCGGGCCAGTTCGGCCGAAGCGGCCTGCACCCGTTGGCGGGCGGCGGCCAGGTTATCGGAAGGGGCCGGGGGCGGGGGCTGCGCCGGGGCGGGTAGTCCGGCGAGGAGGAGCGAGGCTAGGTCGCGGCGGCGCATTTCCCCATTATGCGCTTTTCGCGGCCAGGGCCTCGAGAGCCGCCTTCTCCATGACGCTGCGCGGGGCGTTTTCGCCGGTAAAGATCTGGAACTGCTGCGAGGCCTGTTCGAGGAACATCTGCAGACCGTCGATGACCTCGCGGCCCTGCTCCCTGGCCCTCTTGAGCAGCAGGGTTTCAAGGGGGTTGTAGACCATGTCGAAGACGATGTCGCCGGGGATCTTGTCGTCGAAGAAGCAGTCTTTGACGTTGGGCCACATCCCGATGGGCGTGGCGTGGACCACGACGTCGAAGTGCTTTTGGACGGCCTGTTCGCGCGACAGCGCTTCGCCGCCGCAGACGCGGGCGAGGGCGCGGACGCGGTCGAGATTCCGGCCGACGAGCGCGATCTTGGCCCCGGCGTCGGCGAGGGCGAAGGCGGCTCCGCGCGCCGCGCCGCCGTTGCCGGCGATGAGGACGGAGGATTTGTTCAGCTTGACGCGTTTGGCGAGCGGCACGGTGACGCCGGCGGCGTCGGTGTTGGTGCCGCGCCATTTGCCGGCCTTTTTCCAGATGGTGTTCACGGCGCCGATGCGGCGGGCCAGGGGGTCGACGGCGTCGAGATAGCGGATGATCTTCTGCTTGTGGGGGATGGTGATGCTGCAGCCGGCGAGCGGGAGGCTGTCGGCGAAGGTGAAGAAGTCCTTCATCTGGGCGGGCTGGACGAGGAGCGGGAGGTAGACGGCGTCGAGGCGGCGGGCCTGGAAGGCGCGATTGTGGACGCTGGGGGAGATGGAGTGGCGGACGGGGTCGGCGACGACGCCGAAGATTTTGGCGTTTTTCGAAAACTTTTCGATGCGGTAGAGGTTGCGGAGGAGGCGGGCGGAGACCTGGCCGCTGGCGGTGCCCTCGGCGGCGTTGGGCGCGGCGTAGGTGTAGATGCCGCCCCAGGCGGGGGAGAGGACGCGGGTGGGGAAGCCGGTTTCGCCCATGGCGAGGAGGATGAGCTTCTCGCGCGGGTAGTTCTTGGCGAGCGCCAGGAGCTTCTGGCTGTCGTTGGGCTTTTTGGCGGTGGTGACGACCTTGTAGGCATGGGCCGGGATCTTCATCATCCGCTTGAGGATGGATTCGGGCGGCGGCGTGGCGTCGTAGTTGTGATAGCTGAGGACGAGCGTGGTTTCCGCGCGAAGATGTTCGAGCTTGCCGGGGGCGCTTTCGGCGCTTTCGATTTCGACGTCGACGGCACAGGCGCCGTGGCGCACGGCCGCTTCGAGGATGCGAATCTGCTCCTCGATCGAGCCGTTGAAGCGGCCATGGTTCTGGTGCCGGCGGCAGGTGGCAAGGATGGAAACGTCGGGATTGGCTTCGAGGAAGCCGGCGATGGCGTCGGCGCCCGCGGCCGGATCCGGGAGGTAGTCGAGACGGAATTCGAGAAAACGCTCGCCGCTTTCGATTTCAGCGCGGGCGTGCTGGAGCAGTTTTTCAACCGTGGGCAGCCCGAGGGCGATGCAGATCTTAGGGAATTGCTGGGGAAGCGGTTTACGCGAGGGCATGACGTGCGCGGTTCCTTAGCTTATCACTGGTTAGTAGTCCGTATGTAATAGGATATCGGGATGAAATGGAATCGCAGGCAGTTGGCCAAGGCGGCGCTGGCGAGTAGCGCCAGTTTGCAGGGCGGGTCGGCGCAATCGACCATTACGCACGGGCCGTTTTTGGGTCATGTGGGGATGACCGAGGTATGGATTTGGGCGCGGACGCCGCGGCCGGGGGCTTACCGGGTTCGTTACGGTTTGTCGGCCGAGGCGATGACCCAGCTTTCGCCGGAGGTTCCGACCACGGCCGACCGGGACTGTTCGGCGTGGATGCGGCTGAGCGGCCTCGAGCCGGGGACGCGGTACTTTTATGCGATCGAGGGTTCGCCGGTGACGGCTACCTTTGCGACGGTGCCGAGTCCGGAGCGGTATCGCGATGCCGGGACCAATCCGCGGGGCCTGTTCAATTTCAGCTTTCAATTCGGTTCCTGCGCTAACCAGAAATCGGGCGGAGAGCTCGGGAGCACGCTGCCGGCGTATAAGAACATGCTTGAGAAACATGGCCGCAAGGTTTTGTTTTCGATCATGAACGGCGACTGGGTGTACGAAGAGAAGCGGGACTTTACCGTGGCCGAGTGGAAGGCCCAGACCGGGCAGACGGAGACGCCGCGGCTGGCGCGGATTGCGCCGGGGATTACGGGCGTTTGGGAGAATTTCAAGCTGTATCTCGAACGGGGTAAGAACCTGGCGGCGTGGCACCGCGAGGTTCCCGGTTACTTTACTCCGGATGACCACGAGATTCTGAACGATGTCTACGGCACCGGCACGGCGGGCATCCGTACGCAGGAGGCGGTGTTTCGCGATATCGCGCTCGAAGGCTGGTATCACTACATCGCCGGGAGTAATCCGCTGGCCACGCGGCAGGCGATCCACTTTGGGCAGGCGACACTGCAGGGCAATCTGCTCACCGATCCCGCGGCCGACTTCACGCGGCTGAGCCGGGCCGAGATCACCAATCTGCACGTGCACTGGGGCGGGCCACGGGCCGGGGTGCCGCCGGGCCAGGCCAAGGCGCCGGCGGGGAACCCGAGCGCCGGGGTATACGAGATTGAGGCGGTCGTGGACCGGACGCGGCTGCGCGTCCGGCCCGGTTTTCCGGTGGACGGCGAATGCTCCTACTCGATCGGCCGGCATAACTACGGCAGTTTCCGCGTCGGGAACGCCGAGTTTTATCTGCTCGATACGCGCGGGATGCGCGACATGCACGACGTGGCCAATCCGTCCAAACCGGGGCTGTACATGCTCGGCCGGGCGCAGCATGAGTGGTTGAAAGCGTCGATGGCGCGCAGCGACGCCGATTTCTTCTTTATCGCCTCGACGGTGAATCTGATGATTCCGCACGTGGGCGCCCCGAACTCGATGGACCCGATTGCGGGCAAAGACGACGCCTGGACGGCGTTTCTAGCCGAGCGGGAGGAGCTGATTCAGTTCTGGGAGGGCCTCGGCAAACCGGTGCTGGTGATGACGGGCGACCTGCATAACTCGTGGGCGGTCAAGGTGACGGATCGCGTTTGGGAGTTTGCCTCCGGGCCGCATAACTCGCAAAATCATCCGCTGACGTCCGAGGGCGGGCGGCCGTATAACGGTGAGTTCGACTCGCGCGGCCGGAAATGCGA
Source organism: Acidobacteriaceae bacterium (assembly GCA_020247055.1). Classification (GTDB taxonomy): domain Bacteria; phylum Acidobacteriota; class Terriglobia; order Bryobacterales; family Bryobacteraceae. Next base: position 46,548 of record JADCJL010000152.1, read on the forward strand.
TATCCGTTGGTCGAGTTTCGTCCGGAACGATGTGCCGCCGCCGCTGCGCTGGCGGCCGATCTACGCCGTGGCGCAGGTGAATAACGTCTTCCGGAACCCGGGGCCGGATGGCCGGGAGCGGTGGGTGGCCTATAACAAGCCGCATGTGGTGATTCAGTATTTTGACGGGGTGACGGGAGACTTGCTGTATGCCGAGCCGGTGCATGTCCGATAGGCGCGCCTGGCTGCTGGCGGTGGCCGGGCTGGCGGCGTGCGGCAAGCCGCCCGAAGAGGTGAAGCGGTATCCGTTGCGCGGGGTGGTTCTGTCGCTGCAGCCGGCCGACCGGATTACCGTGGTGCGGCACGAAACAATTCCCGGCTTTATGGAATCTATGGCCATGGAATTCCCGGTAAAAAACCCGGAGGAGTTTGCCCGGCTGCGGGTGGGGCAGCAGATTCGCGCCACGCTGTGCCAGACGAGGAGCGGGCTCGAGTTTTGGCTCGAAGGAATCGTCGTGGAGAAGTAGGGTGGAAAAGTAGGGGATTCTCCGGGTATGCTTGTTCGGGGATTTAAAAATTAAATCAGGAGAGACTGCATGAAACGTTTGCTTGCAATGACGCTGCTGCTGGGCGTTAGCGCGATGTTTGCCGATGATCACGAAGCCTTTGAAGCTTCGATGAAGAGAGCCGGCAAGACGATGGGCCCGCTCAAGAAGGCTTTGGACGGGGACGCGTTTGCTGATGCTGCACCGGGCGCCGCGGCGCTGGTGGAGATCTATGACGTGACCGAGAAGTTCTGGAAGGCCAACGGCGCGGCCGACGCCATTGCCATGAGCGCGACCGGAAAGGCCGCCGCCGCCGACCTGGTGGCCGCGGTGAAGGCGTCCAACGGCGCGAACGCCAAGGCGGCGTTCACCAAGCTGGCGGGCACCTGCAAGGGCTGCCACGAAGCGCACCGCGAAAAGCTGCCCGACGGCAAGTACAAGATCAAATAAGTAGACGGCAGGAGAGACCTGCCGGGTGCCCCGGTGACCTGCTCTTTGTGCGTGGGTTACCGGGGTGTGTGGGTTACCGGGCGGCTTCCGCCGTGGGTGTGCCTTCTTCGACAATGCGACCGTCGAACAGGCGGATGTTCCGGCCGGCGTGGCGGGCGTAGCGGGGGTCGTGGGTGACCATGCAGATGGTGGCGCCATCGCGATGCAGGTCGCTGAGCAGGCTCATGACCTGGTCGCCATTTTGCGAGTCGAGATTTCCCGTCGGCTCGTCGGCCAGCAGTACTGTCGGCCGGCCGGCGAGCGCGCGCGCTACGGCAATGCGCTGCTGTTGTCCGCCGGATAGCTGGGCAGGGTAGTGGTTGATGCGGTGGAGCATCCCGACCCGCTCGAGCGCTTCCTGCGTTTGCTTCTTGCGCTCGGCGCCGGACAGGCCGCGGTAGGTCAGCGGCAGTTCGACGTTTTCATAGACCGTGAGATCGCCAATCAGGTTAAAGGCCTGGAAGATGAAGCCGATTTCGCGATTGCGGATCCGTGCCCGTTCGGCGGCACCCAGCGACTGCACGGGGGTGCCGTTGAGCACGTAGGTGCCACCGGAAGGTGAATCGAGCAGGCCCAGAATGGCGAGCAGCGTCGATTTGCCGCAGCCGGACGGGCCGGAGATGGAGACGTACTCGCCCTGGTTGATTTCGAGATGAATGCCTGCGAGGGCATGGGTTTCGACGTCATCGGTGACGAAGACCTTGGTCACCGCATCGAGCCGCAGCAGCGCTGTCGACATGGTTTCTCGTCTCCCTTACTGCAGCCGCAGCCGTTGGTGCGCATCATACGACGACATATCCGACAGAATGACACGATCACCGGCCTGTAATCCATCGACGATTTCAATCGAATTCACCGAAGCCCGGCCGAGTCTGACCGGTACGCGGAGCGCTTCCTTGCCATCCGGGTTGATGCGGAACAGGGTAATCGTCGAGAAGGGTTGCCCGTAGACGGGCCGTCCCATCTGCAGCACATCGCTCAGGCGTTCGAGTTCGACCGTCCCGTCGACGGAGAGGTCCGGGCGGGCGCCGGCCGGCAGCGCCGAGGTGAGTTTGACGTCGACCGTCACCGTGCCGTTCACGGCCGCCGGATCGATCCGGGAGACCACCCCCTCGAGGAGGCCGTTCCGGGTATCGATCGTCGCCGGCAGGCCCAGCGCGATCTCCTTCACCTGCGTCTCGGCGATCTTCAGTTCGGCCTTGAGCCGGGTGGGTTGGGCGATTTTGGCCAGGACCGACCCCGCGAGAATCCGCTGGCCCACCTCGACCGGCATCTGCTGGAGCACCCCGGCGGCGCCGGCCCGGACTTTGAGTTCCGCCACCTGCCGGCGCTTCAGCGCCAGGGCGGCCTTGAGCTTTTCCACCTGCACCTGCTGGGCAGCCAACTGAGCCTCGATGGACTCCCGGGAGATGTCCAGGCGCTGGCGTTCAATCCGGTAGCGGCCGGCCAGTTCGTCCGCCTTGGCCTTTGCCAGTTTCGATTCCAGGTCCGACTTCAGTCCCATTTTGGTGAGCGTCTCGTCGCGCTCTGCCGTCAGCCGGGCCTGGCTCCACTCCGACTGCACGCGCGCCGTGGCGGCCTCCTGATCGAGGCGGGCCGATTCGAGTTTCACCCGCAGATCCTTGCCGTTGGCTTCAGCCTGCTTCAGTTGCCATTCGGCATCCACCGCGGCCAGTTCCAACTCCGGATTGGTCAATTCGAGCAAAATCGATCCGGCCTGGACCGCCGCCCCCGCCCGCAGATGGATCCGATGGACCTGCCCATCGGTAAGCGCCGGCACAAACAAAACCTCTTCGGCTACCAGCGTGCCGAGGCCGCGCACGTTACGCACCAGGGGGCCGCGCTTGACGATGCCCGGCCACAACGTTGCCGAGTCCACCGCGAGCGCCGCCGGCTGCAGGCGGGACACCCCAAAGCTTACGGCGCCAAGGACGCCGAGGCCCAACAGCACCAGCGTCACCCGCTTGAGGTGCTTGGTTGACGAGACTCCGGAACGGGGGAGATCCATGGGGTTTTCCGGACCCGACGGATGCAATCCGGGTGCCAACCCGTAAAGCTCGTTACGTCAATCCTTTGCGAAATTCTGAATTTCCGAGCAGTGTTCGCTTTCGGGACGAGGCGGCGCGAAACAGGACAGTTCCGCGCCGCCTCGTCGAGCCAGAGCTAGTTCGGGGTAACGTGAATCAGCGCGCCCGGGTTGGCGTCTTCAATCATCCAGAGCGAACCATCCGGAGCCTGCGCGACGGCGCGGATCCGTTTGCCCACGTCCCAGCGCTCGGCCGGCTTGGCGCCGCCCTTGCCGTCGAAGACAATGCGGTTCAGCGAATGGCTGCCCAGGCCGCTGATGAAGCCGTTGCCGTCCCATTGGGGGAACATCTTCTTGCCGGTGTAGAACATCAGGTTGCCCGGGGCGATCACCGGAACCCAGTACAACGCGGGCTTGGTGAACTCGGGCCGGGTGTCATGGCTGGGGATGGGCACCTCGTTGTAGTTCATCCCGTAGGAGACTTCGGGCCAGCCATAGTTTTTGCCCTTTTCGACGAGGTTCAACTCGTCGCCGCCGCGCGGACCGTGTTCGACCTCCCAGAGTTCGCCGGTGGGCGAGAAGGCGAGGCCGTAGGGAGCGCGAAAGCCGCTGGCCCAGGTCTCCGAGGGGGTCATGTTGGGCCCGGGGAAGGTGTAGGTGCTGACGGTCGGGGCCGATTTGGCCAGCTCGGTGTCGCGGGGCGGGTCGATGAGCGAGATGGTGCTCGAACCCGTTTTGCCGTAGTTGGGGTTGCCCGGCGCGGGCTTGCCGTCGAGCGTGAGGCGGAGGATCTTGCCCACGGGTTGGTTGGGGTCCTGCGCGGGGGTCATGCGCTGGCGGTCGCCGACGGCCATGTAGATGTATTGACCGTCGGGTGAGAAGGCGATCTGGCCGCTGGCCTGGCCGCCTTTGCCGCGGGGCATCTGCCGCCAGATAACCTGCAGGTCGAGCAGGCGGGGCACACGCCCGGCGTTCAGTTTCGCTTTGGCGAGCACTTGGCTGCCGCCGTATTCGCCGGGTTCGATGTAGGTGAGGTAGATCGTCTCGTCGGAAGCGTAGTGGGGGGAGAGAAAGACGCCGAGCATGCCGTTCTGCCCCTGCCAGTAGACGGGCGGGGTTCCGCTGAGGGGCGCGATCTTCTCCCCTTTGGCCGAAACGAGCCAGATGGGTCCGATCTTTTCGGTGACCAGCATGCGGCCGTCGGGCAGGAAGGCAATGCGCCAGGGCAGGGCAAAGCTGGATACCGTCGTCATTTTGAACGGCAGGGTGGGTTCGGGTTTTTGGGTGCCGACATTCACCTGGGTCCAGGCGGTGGAACATCCCAGAGCGAACAGCAGGGCCGCGTTGGCCAGTCTCATCGTGATTACTCCTTGCTTCACAAAATAGCAGTCCGCGGGGGCGTGCCGCAGCCCAGGCCAACCGCGCCGTCCCGGGCGCCCGGGCCATACCCCTTTACTCCGGCGCGGCGGAATGATAGGAGTAACTTTATGAAATCGTTACTCCGGTCTCTGCTCTTGTTTACTGCGCTGCTTTCCGGCATTTATGGCCAGGTAGAACGCGCTTCGGTGGTGGGTACCATCACGGATAAGTCGGGCGCCGTCATGGCCGGCGTGGAGGTAACCGTCACCAATGTGGCGACCAATACCTCGCAGCGCCTGGTTACCGATGAAGCCGGTGCATACTCGGCCGTGAATCTGATTCCCGGCGTCTACACCGTGCAGGCGGCGAAATCCGGTTTCCGGAACATGGTCTTTAAAGATTACACGCTGCAGGTTAGTCAGGCCGCCCGTCTCGACGTGGTCATGGAAGTGGGCGAGGTGAACCAGTCGGTGGAGGTCACCGGCGCGGCGCCCCTGCTCCAGACCGAAAACGCCAGCGTCGGTCAGGTAATTGCCAAAGAGGCGGTGCAATCCCTGCCGCTCAACGGACGGAACTTTGTGCAACTCGCCATCCTGGCTCCCGGGGTGACGGGACTCGATTACGCCCAGTCCAACACCATCAATTCAGGGCGCCGGCCGGATGAACTCCGCCCGGGCGGCACGGCGCTGGCGGCCAACGGCGCGCGGAGCACCTCCAATCAGGTGCTGATTGACGGCATCGATAACACGGAGATGATTTCGCAAACCTTCATCGTCCGCCCCGCGGTCGAAGGCATTCAAGAGTTTAAGGTGCTCACGAACAACGCCGGCGCCGAGTACGGCCGTTCAGCCGGTGCGGTCGTGGTGATCACCTCCAAGTCCGGCGGCAACGACTTCCACGGGTCGCTGTTTCACTTTCTGCGGAACGAAGCGTTTGATGCCAGGAACTTCTTTGCCCGCACCGATGCTCCCAAGCCGCCCTTCAAGCTGAATCAGTACGGCGTAGCGCTGGGCGGGCCGATAAAGCGCAACAAGACCTTCTTTTTCGCCGATTACGAAGGCTACCGGGAGGTCTTCGGCGACACCCAGCTCGTCACCGTTCCGACCGCCGCCATGAAAACAGGCGACTTCCGGGGCGTCGCTCCCAACGGCATCTTCGATCCTCTCACCACCACCGCGAACCCCGCCGGCGGCGCCGCCATCCGCCAGCGCTTCCCCAATGACACCATTCCCGCCAGCCGCTTTGATCCCATCGGCGCCGGCATGGCGCAGCTCTGGCCGAATCCGCAGCGCTCCGGACTCATCAACAACTTCGTCGCCAATCCGGTGAAAAAGTCCAGCCTGCACCGGGCCGACGGTCGCCTCGATCACGTCTTCGATTCGAACAACACCGCGTTCTTCCGTTACTCCATCGACAAGAGCCTGATTACCATGCCCGATACCTTCGACACCAACATCGGCGGCAACGAAGCGAGCTTCGCGGGCAACCTCGACGCGACCGGTCGCAATGTGGTGGGCGCCTACACGCGCGTCATGTCCCCGTCCACGGTTGGAGACTTCCGCTACGGTTACACGCAGTACAACTCCGCTCTGATTCCCACGCAGCTCACCAACCCGATCTGGTCCCGGATTCCCGGCCGCGATTCGGGCGATCCCCGGCAGCCCTCGGCCCCCATTGTCGGTACCGCCGGCTACGCCGGCTTGGGTAACGCGCGCTCTACCCCGCTGATCCGCGATCAGAAGATGCACGAACTGATTGCCAACATCTCCACGCTCAAAGGCAAGCACAACATCAAGTACGGTATCGACCTCCGTCTCCGTACAACCGGCGAGACCGCTTCGCCTCCCGGAGAGTCCGCCTTCGGTCGCTGGAACTTTGATCCCGCCTACTCGCGCAATCCCGCCGCCCCGGCCGGCACCGGCGACACCGTGGCCACCATGATCCTCGGCTATCCGCTGGCGCTCCGCCGCGATGTCTTCCTGCCCGGAACCGCGACCCTGAATACCAACGAGTGGAATCTCTACATTCGCGACGAGTGGCGCGTCACCTCGAAGCTGACGCTCAACATCGGCCTGCACTACGAAGTCAATACTCCGTTCGTTGAAAGGAAAAACCAGTGGGTCAACTTCAATCCGGCCTCCGGTGCGCAACTGGTCGCCGGGGTCAACGGCGTCTCTAACACCGGCAACATCAACACCGACTGGAAGGCCTGGGGACCGCGCCTGAGCTTCGCCTACCAGGTCGACAAAAAGACGGTCATCCGCGGTGGCTACGGCCTCTTCTATGAGCCGCAGGGGAACTTCAATACCTCCATCCGGCAGTTCCGCCAGCCCCCCTTCGGCTTTGTGATCAACATTCCGTTCAGCGGCAACGATGTACCCACGCGGCGCGCCGCTGACGGCTTCCCGATCACCACCCAGGTCCCCGACCTGACCCGCGGCCCCGCCTTCTATGCCCTGCGCGGCGTAACCCCCAACTACCGGAACGGACAACTCCAGCAGTTCAATCTCAGCGCCCAGCGGGAGATCGCCAAGGACACCGTCGTTACCCTTGGCTTTGTCGGTTCGGCCGGTGCGCTGTTGAGCTGGCAGCGGAACCTGAATCAGCCCGACCCCGGCCCCGGCGGCATCGACGCCCGCCGGCCCTTCGCCCGGCAACTGCCCGGCGTCACCAACATCCAGTGGCTCGAGTCCTCGGCCAACTCGGCCTACACCTCCATGCAGCTGAATGTCGAAAAGCGCTACGCCAAGGGCCTCTACCTACTGAGTAACTGGACCTGGGCGCATGGCCTCGATAACGTCGGCGGCGACGGCGGCGCCAACGGCCCGGTGCCGCAGGACCCCGGCAACCGGCGGGCCGACTGGTCGAGTTCCAACTCCGATATCCGCCATCGCATCAACTTCGCCGCCTCCTACCTGCTCCCGTTCGGCGCCAACCTGCAAGGCCCGGCCAAGTTCGTTCTCCACGGCTGGGAGTTGGGCGGCTTGACCGTGATTCAAAGCGGCCTGCCCTTCACGGTTACCGTTCCCGGTTCGCCCTCGAACACCGGTTCGGGATCGCGCGCCAACGCTGTGGCGGGGGTCAGCCCTGCGGCCACGAATCGCAGCATCACCAGCTGGTTCAACCCCGCGGCGTTTTCGGTGCCCCCCGCCTTCACCTGGGGTAATCTGGGCCGGAACACCCTGCGCGGGCCGGGCATTTGGAACCTCGATCTTTCGGCTGCCAAGAAGTTCAACTTCTCGGAGACCCGGCGCCTCGAGTTCCGTGCCGAATTCTTCAATTCGCTCAACCATCCGCAGTTCGGGCTGCCCGGCTCAACCATCGGCGTGGGCGGCGTGGGCACAATCACCGCAACGCAGCGCGCCAACCGGCAGATCCAGTTCGCTCTCCGCTATGCTTTCTAAGAAACGCGCACAACGGACTCGCTTCGGCCCGGCAGGAGGGGCGAGTTTCTCGCCCGTTGGTGCCGTGCCTGTGCGGCCTGTGCGCTTCTGACCATGCAATCGCCGACCTGCAGGCCTTCACCCTCCGCGAGCCCGGCTCCGGACGGGGTTATTCGCTACTGAAAGCCTCCACGGACCAGTGGCTGACGGGTTGGGGCGAAAGCCCTCCCGCCTCGTTGACGCTGGCCCGTTCCGTGGCCGTCGGCCAGGAGACCTTCCGCTATGACGTGCTCACCCGGTGGCTCTCCGGCGACCCCATAGCCGCCGCGGTGAACATGGCGCTCCTCGATCTTTACGGCCAAGAGGCCAAGGCCCCCATCTTTCAGCTGTTCGACTGGCCTACCCGCTTCAAAGCAACCTTCGTGAATTCTTCTCTCCCCATGCCGGGATCGGCTGTGGATGCACTCTGCTGACCCAATCGGCGCAGAACGATCCCTACCGCTCCGCGGGTCCGCCGGGCGCGGCCGACCAGATGGATGATTTCGTCAAGATCGGTAGCCACCAGGGGACGGCTGAGGCAAAGGCACGCTCGAAGGCAAAAGTGCTGCCACCATCTACTGCGTGGAGGGCTTTAAAGCTTCTCTGGTTGGCGCCGACCCGATACCGGTAGAGCACCTCTGGCCGTCGATGCCCCACCATGATCAACCATTGCGGTCGCATTCCCGGGGGGAAAGGTGGCCCCTATCGGCAAGTATCCCCTGCCCACCAGGCCGGGCCTCGGCTTCGATCTGGACGAAAAGCAGGTGGCCCGGTACCGGTTTGAAGGCACCCGTCCCATGGCCCGGGTCTTCCACCCGGACGGCGCCGTGGCGGCCTGGTAACCCGCCGCCGGAAGTGACCCCGCTCAAGCAGCAGCGCCTCCCGCCGAAACGGGAGGCGCTGCTGCTTGGGGTTGGGCGGTTGCCGGTTAGAAGCGCACAGGTCGCGCCGAGCCTACGCGGGTCCGTTGTGCGCGGTCCTCAGAAGTACAGCTTCAGGGCCGCCTGCATGATCCGCGGGTCCCTGGCGCTGGTGATGCGGCCGAAGGCGGCGTTCTGGAAGGCCGCCACCGGGTTGCCGAAGTTGGGCTTGTTCATGGCGTTGAAGATCTCCCAGCGGAACTCGAGCTTACGCTTCTCGGCGAACTGGAAGCTCTTGAACGCGCCGGCGTCGAGATTCACGAGACCGGGTCCGTACAGCAGATTCCGGCTCGAAGTCCCGAACGTGCCCAGCGCCGGCAGCGCGAAGGCGGCCGTATCAAAGTAACGCTGGATCATCGCCCCGCGCGCCGCGCCGCCGTAAACTTCCGGCATCCGCAGGATGTCGGCACGGTCCCGGCCAATACCGGCCAGGCTGCGGTCGACGCCCGCCGAAACGCTGAACGGCAGACCACCCTGCAGCGTCAGAATGCTGTTCAGCTGCCAGCCGGCAAACAGCACCTTCTTGATGCCGGTAGCGCCTTTGGCAAACGGAACGTCCCAAAGGATGCTGTTGACCACGCGATGGCGGACGTCAAAATCACTCGGGCCTTTGTCCAGATTCTGCCGGAACGGGTTGGTCGACTGGTTGCCCGTGCCGGAGTTGCCGTCGTTCGACGCCAGGTCGAGCGACTTGGCCCACACGTAGCTGCCGAGAATGGAGAAGCCGCTCGCCAGCCGCCGGTTCCAGCTCAACTGGAACGAGTGGTAGGTGGAGTTGGCCGTTGACTGCGTCGAGCGGATCTCGCTGAAGCCCGGGTAGAGCCGGCGCGCATCAACGTTTCCGGTCGTGGACTGCCCGGGGACGAACACGGCGGGGTTGATGTTCTGGCCCACCATGAACTTGGTGCCCTTGGAACCGATGTAGGCAAACGTGAAGACCGTCTTGCCGAGCAGTTCCCGTTGGATGTTCAGATTCCACTGCTGCATGTAGCCGCTCGTGAAATCCGGGTCCACCGAGTTATGCGTAATCGGCAGCACGAACTGCCGGCGGGCGCGGTCTTCGGCCGTGACCGGCGGGACGTAGTTCCGCAGAATGTTCAACTGGCCGGGGTTGGCCGCGTAGGGGTCACTCAGCTGCACCGTGAAGGTCCGCAGGCCGAACGAGAAGGGCTGGTTGATCGAGTTGGTGTTGAGGCCCACCAGACGCAGCGTGTCCCAGAAGACGCCGTAGCCGCCGCGGACGCTGGTCTTGCCATCGCCGAACGGATCCCAGGCGAAGCCGAAGCGGGGCGCGGGCTTGTTCCAGTCGTCGCCGACAATGCCGTTGGGGATGCCGGAGTCACCCGGGAAGAGTGCACCGACCGGGGCTAGCGGGTACATCCGGCTCTGCTGGCCGGCGCGGAAAGCGCCCAGCTCCTGATTCTTTTCCTTCACCATCAGGAAGGGCTCCCAGCGGAGTCCGATGTTGAGGGTCAGCCGGCGGTTGACGCGCCAGTCGTCCTGGAAGTAGAGAAACGGCGTCCACTTGTACTGATAGGCGCGGATGGGCGAGTTCTGGTAGACGTCGTTGGCGGCGCCGAGGAAGAAGTCCGCGTAGCCGTAACCCTGGTTACCGGTGCGCTGCCCGTTCACGCTGAACTGGGGATCTTTCTGGAAGAACTCCCGCCCGTTGCGGCGGATGCGGGACATTTCCCCACCGAACGTCATCGTGTGGCTGCCGCGCGTATAGGTCATGTTGTCGATGACCTGGTAGTTCATCATGTAGCTGTTGAAGTTGGTGTCCACGCGCACGCCGAGGCCGTTGGCGATCGAGATCGACCAATCGGTCGGCACGCCGGGCGGCGACAGCGAGATGCAACTGCGACAGCCGAGGGCCGCCCAGTCAAGGGCCGGCTCGGTGGTGAGCGGAGCGCGGACGAAGGTGTTGCGCGCTACCGTGGCCGTGAAGGTGTTGACGAGATTGGGCGTGAACACATAGCTGTGGTTCAGTGTGGAGTTGTAGGTTACCCAGTTATTCTGCGAGTTGAACAGCAGCAGCCCGCTGTTCTGATTCCGGCGGAAGTCGTCAAAGAAGAAGCGGAAGCTGGTCTTCTGCTTGTCCGAGATCGAGTGGTCAAACTTGATGGTGACCTGGTCTTCCTCGGTGGGAAGCGAGACGTTATAAGCAAAGATGTTGCCCGGGCTGTTGGGTAGCGGCATGAAGACGTCGGCGAAGCGCCGGGCGACCGGATCGAGCCGCGAGGCGGGGATAACGGCGCCCGGGAAGGGAACGCCCTGCGGATTCTGCGACGTCACGGTTTCCGGAGGAGCTACCGAGACGGGCGTGCCGCGAATGCTCGACGCGCTGAAGTTCCCCTGCCGCTCGAGCGCCGTGGGAACAATAATCGACGACGAAGTGGCGCCGAGCCGCTGGCGGGTGCCTTCGTAAGCGAAAAAGAAGAACGATTTGTCCTTGCCGTTATACAGCTTCGGGATCACAATCGGCCCGCCGAGCGTACCGCCAAACTGGTTGCGGCGCAGCGGGTCCTTGCCGCGCGCAAAGAAGTTGCGGGTGTTGAGTTTGTCGTTGCGCAGGAAGTTAAACAGCACCCCGTGATACTCGTTGGTGCCGCTCTTGGTCACCATGTTGATCACGGCGCCGCCGTTGCGGCCGTTCACGGCGTTGTACCCGTTCTGCAGGATGGAGAACTCCTGCAGGGTATCCGGATTGGGGAAGGCGGCGGGCAGGTTGTTGTAACCGTCCATATTCAAGCCGCCATCAAGAGTGTAGGCGCTCGAGTTCGGGCGCGCGCCGTTGACGCTAAAAACAATGTTGGTGTTGAGCGCGATGCCGCTGGCCGCCGACCCCGTGCCCATCTGGATGGAGCCGGGCAGCAGAGCCTGGAGTTGCAGCGCGTTGCGCCCGTTCAAGGGCAGTTCGACGACGCGTCCGCTGTCGACCACCTCTTTGACGGTGCCGCTGAACGTATCTACCGTTGTGGCCGTGGCGGAGACGTCAAGGACCTGTTGCACTTCGCCAACCTGCATCGAGAAATCCTGCCGGGCGCGCTGGTTGATTTCAACGAGCAGCGCCTTCACCTGCGCTTTGCGGAAGCCGGAGGCTTCGACATCAATCGAGTAGGTGCCGGGGCGCAGAGTGGGGAAGATATAGTCGCCGCGTTCGTTGCTGAGCGCCGTGTCGCGCGCGCCGGTACCTTCGAGAGTAACCGTCACTTTCGCGCCCACCATGGCTGCGCCGGAGCCATCGGCAACGGTGCCGAAAATAGTTCCGGTGGCCGATTGACCAAACAAGCTGACTGTGCTAACTAAAAGCCCCAATAGTAAATGTTTCCCTGGAATCATGTCACCAACGGTATCATCGGTGGCGCACTACGGCAAGGGGGTAGACTTAGCAGCAGCTTAGTGCGGGAAGCGTCGGGCTGATGAGGAATCACGCGCAAAAAAGAAAAATCGCGGATTCCCGGTGGGGGAATCCGCGATTTAGGGCAAGCAGGGGGATTGTTAAAACACGAAGCGCAGTCCGAACTGAATGTTGCGCGGATTACCGCCCTGTACAATCTGTCCGAACAGCGGGCTAGCCACGTCCGTCGTCGCGCCGCGCGCGTCAAGGGCGGGGGTGTTGGAGATGTTGTAGAACTCACCGCGGAACTGGAGATTGTAGCGTTCGCCAAACCGGGTGTTCTTGAGGAAAGAGACGTCGAAGTTCACGCGGCCGGGACCGCGCAGACGGGGCTGGCTGACCGAGTCGGTGGGCAGCGTGAAGGGGGCGGCGCGTTCAAAGGCCGTCGTGTCGAACCAGCGGGTCAGCGACTGCTGGTCGCTCGGCAGCACCGGATCCTTCAGCCGGTTGGCGCGGCCGTTGGTGGAGCTGAAGTTGAACAGGCTGGTCGTGTCGGGCGCCGTGATCATCACCGGGCGGCCTTTCTGCAGCACGGTGATGCTTGAAACCTGCCAGCCGCCGGCGATCTTCTGGACCACGGAGTTGGCGTCGTTGAGGAACTTACGGCCTTTGCCGAACGGCAGGTCGTAGAGGTAGCTCAGGACGAGCCGCTGCGGGATGTCGTTGGCCTCAATGCCCCGGTTATAGCGGGCGTTATAGAGACTGTTGGAGGGGCCGACCACCCACGTGTTCGATTGCATCGTATTGGCGATGGTCTTCGAACCCGTAAACGAGGCCGACAGCGTCATGCCGTTCGAGTACTGCTTTTCAAGGCGCATATACCAGCTCTGGTAGCTCAGGTCCCCGTACGGATCGCGGAAGATCAGCAGGTCGAGGAACTGAGGATACGGACGGAGCGCCTGGCGGGCGGAAATCGTGGGGCCCGAAAGCGCGCCGGTGCGGATCTTGCCGAAAAACGGGTTCGGCACCGGCTGCAGCAACTGGCTGCCGAGCCGCATCAGCGACGGATCGTTCTGGTTCCGCTGGCGGTTCCAATACAGGTGGCTGGTCTTCGATCCGACGTAGGCGACCTCAAACATCGTGTTGGCGCTGAGCATCCGCTGGATGGAAAACGACCAGTTGCCCATCGAAGCATTCGGTCGGTAGCGCACATCGGCGCGGACGTTCTGGCCGGCGAAGTTGGTGTTGCGATCCGGCACGATGATGCCGCCGGCGAACGGATTGGACCAGGACCCGCCCACGGGCGGCGTCGAGGGCAGCGTATTCGGCTGGCCCAGGAAGAGGGCATTCGAAAGGAAGCTGCCGTTGCCGAAGTCGGTGGCGGCGGCGTTCACACCCAGGTAGGAGGCGTAGAAGATCGCCGCGCCCGTGCGGATCACCGTCTTCGAATTCAACTGGTAGGCGATGCCGAGCCGCGGCGAAAAGTTCTTCCGGTTCGGGTCGGACTGGTAGCCGCCCGGCTCGATCAGCTTGAAGGTTCCTTTCGTGCCCGCCACCGGGTCGATCGCATCGAAATCGATGTACCCGATCTGGCCGAACTTCTCGGCGTACGGTGTCGTGTACTCATAGCGGAAGCCGAGGTTCAGCGTGAGCTTGTCGGTAACGCGCCAGTCATCCTGGATATACGCGCCCCAGTAGCGCTGGTAGAGGAACAGCGGACGCGTAATCGTAATGGCGCCGTCCTGCGGAACGCCGAGCAGGAAGCTGGCAAAGCCGTGGCCGGAGTTGAGCGCGGTGACCGTGGGGTCGGGGCCCTGCGAATAGACGCGGTCGAAGATGTACTGCCCGGCGGACTGCTGCGAGTTGAACGCGTTCAGTTTGATCAGCTGATGGTCGGCGCCGGCCTTGATCTTGTGGCGGGTTTTGATGATGGTGGCGTGGTACTGCGCGTGCCACGTGTCCTGCGGGTTGAGGTTTCGTCCGACGCCGCCGAGTTGGTCAAATTCATTCGGCGCGGCGCCCGTGACGGCAAGGCCGGCGCCCTGGGCGTAGGTCTGGATGGAAACCTGCGGGAACTGCTGGAACAGGATGTTGCGGGTAACCGCGCTTGAGAAGCCCAGGGCGCCGACGTCAAAGCCCTCGCTCAGCGGCCGGGAGTCGAACTGGAGCCGGGTATACGAGATCCGCCCTTCGCCGATCATCGTGGGGCTGAAGGTGGACGTCAGCGAGATCAGAGCGCTGTTGGCGGGGTTGGAGCTCAACGAGCGCGGAGGGAAGGCGGGGTTGAGGGCGACCTGCGTGGACGACTTCAACTCGCGGCCTCCGTAGCGACCGTAGAGGCGATGGCGGTCGCTGAGGATGTGGTCGATGCGGCCGAACCAGTTGTCGGAGTTCGTGATGGATTTGCCCACGCGGAAGTAGTTGTTGACGAGCGAGGCGCCTTCACCCGGGCGGTTCGATTCGCCCCAGAACGGGACGACGCGGGCCGAGATCGGATGGACACGCGTCGAAGGAATGCGATTGCCGGGGAAGGGATCGCGGATGAAGCCGCCGGTGGGGTTGGTCCGCGTCGTGGTGTAGTCGTAGATCGTGTTCAGCCGGCCCGTACGGTCAAAGGTCTGCGAGAAGTCGCCCTGCCGCTGGAGCGCCGTCGGCACCGTCAGCAGCGCCTGGTCGGGGCTGCCTTGGCGGGTGCCTTCGTAGATGGCGAACCAGAACGTTCGATCTTTGATGATCTTGCCGCCCGCGCCCGCGCCAAACTCGTTGCGCTGGAACAGGCCCTTCGGCACGCGGTTCCGGTTGTTCTGCCAGGAGTTGGCGTTGAGATGGTCGTTGCGAAGGAACTCGTACGCCACCCCGTGGATCTGGTTGGTGCCGGACTTGGTGGCGACGTTGACGATGCCGCCCGCCGCGCGGCCGAACTCGGCCGAGTAGGTCGAAGTTTCGACTTTGAATTCGCCCACGGCTTCGAGCGGAACCGTGTACGCATTGCCGGACTCGGTGGTCCCGCGCGATTCGCCGCCGTCGATCAGTACGCCGTTCTGCTGCGCGAGGCCGCCGTTGATCTGGGATGTGGTCGAGACGCCGACGATGTCCTGGCCGGTGCCGCGCTGGCCGGAGGTGGGCAGCACGCCCGGCGCGGTGGCCGCGAGCGCGAGCGGGTTGCGGCCGAGCAGGGGGAGTTCCACCACGCGCCGCTGTTCAACCACCTTGCCCAGGCCGGAGGTTTGGGCTTCCAACTGCACCGCGGTAGCGGTCACCTCCACGGCTTCGGTAACCGTACCGACTTCCAGGGTCACGGGAACCGTCGCCGTCAGGCCAACGGTGAGGCGCAGGGCGGCCACGCGGGCGGGGCGGAAGCCCTGCTTGGTGATGTTGATCTCATACTCGCCCGGCTGGAGATTCGTGAGGTAGTAGAGTCCGGCGTTGTTGGTGGTGGACCGGGTGGTGACGTTAGTGGCGGTGTTGCGGATAGCGACGGCGGCATCCGGGATGGTGGCGCCGGAGGCATCGGTAATGGTTCCGGTAACGTTGGCGCGCTCGCCCTGAGCCAAAAGGCTGAGGGCCATCAGGGTCGAAAAGACAGCTCGTAGTGGAAATGAGATGAGGGTACGCATTCGGCTTCAGAATGGAGAGAGTGGGCTGGACGCGGGCCAAAACAACGTTCGGCTTGGTTCCGTAACAGCGAGTTAACCGGCGTCGAGCTCCTACTATATATCGTGGCGGTGGACGAAGTGCAAACCGAACCCGTGGCCATCCGGAGCAGTGCGCAAATCCGCTCCGCTGAATCGCCAGCCCGGCGACGCTGCCCGTGGTGGGGAACCTGATCGCTGGCGCCCTGCTGACCCGGCGGGGAATACGCCGCCATCTCCATCGTTGCGCCCGCAGCCAGTTCGCCCCCAACGGTGATAGACTGCCGGGCACCCAACGCTTGAGGACAACATGAACCCCACCGGCACTCCGCACCCCCGCACCCCGTGGCATCTCTGGGCCGTCGGCGCCCTCGGACTCCTTTGGAACGCCTATGGCGCGATGGACTACTTTCTGTCGAAAACTCAGGGCGATGTCTATCTCCGAAGCGTTGGGATGAGCCAGGCCCAAATCGATCACTTCCACGCGATGCCGGCCTGGATGACCGCCGTTTGGGCCGTGGGTGTCTGGGGCGCTGTCCTCGGCACCGTCCTGCTGCTGCTCCGCCGCCGCCTCGCTGCTCCGGTCTTTCTCGCCTCCCTCCTGGCCTTCGTTATGAGTCTGGTCCACGCCTATGCCATCGACCCGCTACCCGAGAGCAACAGCCCGGCGATGATGGGTATGCAGGCCGTCATCCTCACCGGCTGCCTGCTCTTTGTCTGGTACGCGCAGGCGCAATCCAAGTCCGGCGTCTTGCGTTGAAGCGATCCGTCCCCTGTGCCCCTTCCCGCCCCCACGGGGACGGAGCGCCCCGGCGGGAGTAAGGAAGAAACACTCCTCGGGAACACAGCGAGACATCCCGCCGTCCCCAAGCTGGCACCACCGCGCACAGGTCGCAGCGCGTCCGTTGTGCGCGATTTCAAAAGAGCGCACAGGCCGCAGCGCGTCCGTTGTGCGCGATTTCAAAAAAGCCCACAGGTCGCAGCGCGTCCGTTGTGCGCGATTTCAAAAGAGCGCACAGGCCGAAGCGCGTCCGTTGTGCGCGGGTCCAAAAGAGCGCACAGGCCGCCGCGCGTCCGTTGTGCGCGATTTCAAAAAAGCGCACAGGCCGC
>JADCJL010000153.1 GCA_020247055.1 Acidobacteriaceae bacterium
GCCGGAGGTGGTCTGGGAGCCGACCTGGAGCACCCGCTTGGTCTCCTTGACGGTGTCCATCAACTGCTTGACCTCTTCGACGGTGTGGCACATCGGCTTTTCGACGTAGACGTCCTTGCCGTTGTCCATGGCGGCGAGGGCGACCTTGGCGTGCCAGTGGTCGGGGGTGGCGACGATGACGGCGTCGATCTCCGGGTTGTTGACCACTTCGCGCCAGTCCAGGGTGCCTTTGCACTTGAAGCGTGCGGCGGCTTCGGTGACGCGCTTCTGGTAGACGTCGCAGACTTGGCTGATCTGGCACTTGCCGGTCTGTTCGCCGAGTTTGGCGAAGACATTGGCGACGTAGCGGCCCCGGCCGCCCACGCCGACCACCCCGACGTTGATCTTATCGTTGGCGCCGATCACGCGGCCTGCTTTGGCAGCCGCCGGTTTGGCGGCGAGGGCCGAGCCGGCCGCCGAAAAAGCGGCGCCGGCCGTACCGGCCTGCATTAGAAAATTGCGACGTTCCATTCAGGGGACTCCTTTGGCCGGGGTCCCGTTGCGGACTCCGGACATCCGTAATGAGTGCGGGCGCAAACCCACACCTTTGAGTTTACACCCGATGGAGTCGACTTCCGCCGGCGTGCCGGAACGAGAATGCCTCAATGTGTTCAGGGCGCGGTGCGCATCCGGCCCAAGGTACGGAACGCGGTCGGCTGAAAGATGCGGAACCAGAGGTAGCTGGTCAGGATGCTGCCGGCGGAGATGACGAAGTTGCCGGCGTCGCGGAGTTCGTTCGGGAAGAAGCGCAGGGCGTGACCGATGGCGTCGATCGAGCATTGCAGACCGAGTCCGGCGCTGACGAGCAGCAGGGTGTGATCCCGCCTGCGGTTCGAAAGCAGGACAGACCACAGGAGCAGATTGAAACCGGCGGAAACGACGGCTACATCCCGGCTAACAAAGGTCATCCAACGGTTCGGGCGCCCGGCGGCGAACACCTCGAAATGCCAGACGGCCGAACCGCCCAGCGCTGCCAGGAATGCCAAAGAGAGCCAACCGACCAGGCGGACGATTTCCGGCCGTCTGTCTCCGGCCCGGCGCAGGAGCGAGAGCACCAACACCACGCCACAGAGTTGCATGGACAGGGAAAGCATCCAATACGCGGACTGACTTACCCCGGTCCAGGTGGCGCCGCCGGCCAGAAAGGCGAGGCTCATGGGGGCCGAGAGCGCGAAGGTCAGTCCGATGTAAGCGAACAGAACCGGATATCGACGCCAGGCGCCCCCGAGCATCGCGTGAATCGCTCCGATGAGCAGGAGCGTACTGAGGACCGTAGATAGGAGATAAAAAGACGCCACCGCAAAACTTCTCGGCAAAGTTTGCCCCTGTCAAGAAGATTTGCGGTGGATTTAGAGAAAAAAAAGTTAGAGGATGGAAAGAGCGTCGCTATTTAATTTAGCGTCGGGCTGTCGAGGTCCCACGGGGGAGGAATCGGGCCACCGAGCTGGTTTTGCCCGTCGAAGTCCCACGGGGGAGGAATCGGGCCGCCGAGATGGTTTTGCCCGTCGAAGTCCCACGGGGGGGGGATGGGGCCGCCGTTGAGCAGTTGGGGCTCGACCGTCCCAGCCGCCGGGGTGACGCTGACGCTCGAGGCGAACGCCAGTGATGCGCAGATTACAGTTCCCAGGATTAAGTTAATTATTTTCATTGATCTCCGTCCGACCGGCACGGTTTGCGCCGGGATTCAGGCGGGAACGCTGCGACTTCCCGTCGCATGTCGCCTCCCACCTAGTTCTAGTCTAAGTGGAGAGATATCGTTTGTTTTCCAAGGAATAGCCCGCTTGGGAGGGCGGATTACTCCGTTCCGTGCTTCGGGGAAAACGGGGACAATAGCCGGACATTCCCGAGAGGGTACGGGAAGATCTGAGGCCGGGTGCGGTTAGTCTCCGCGCTCGCTGCGCGCCGATGGCTCGTAGGAGTCCTCGTAGATGCTCCGAATTGGCCGCAGACGGCGTCCGGGCCATTCGAGACGCATGTCATCGGCCACTTCGTCGAGCATTTTGAGGGTACAGACCTTCGAACCCATGGCAAAGGCGGTGAGCAGCAGGTTATCGCAGATGCCGTTAATGACGCGCGGAATCCCGCGGGAGCGCAGGTGGATCTCTTTGATGAGATCGTCGGGGAAGACGGTCTGGTCAACGAGGCCGACCTTTTCGAGCCGGGAGTCGATGTATTCGACGGTCTCTTCGAGCGAGAACGGCTTGAGGTTGTAGCGGAGGACGATGCGCTGCTTGAGTTGCCGGAGGTTGGGGGCGTCGAGTTTCCGGTCGAACTCGGGTTGGCCCGCCAGAACGATCTGCAGCAGTTTGCCCTTCCGGTTCTCGAGGTTGCCGAGGAGGCGGATCTCTTCGAGGACCTCCCAGTCGAGGTTGTGAGCCTCGTCCACGATCAGAACCGTGGTGCGTCCTTGGTTGGCATGCTGGATCAGGAGACTGTTGAGGGCGAACAGCACCTCGCTTTTCGAGGTCCGCTCGCATTGCAGGTCGAGGTCGTAGGCGATCATCTCGAAGAACTGCTGGGGATTGATGCGGGAGTTGAACAGAAACGCGAATTCGATGTAGTTGGCTTCGAGGTACTCGCGGAGGCACTCGAGCATGGTGGTTTTGCCGGTGCCGACTTCGCCCGTCAATACGATGAAGCCCTTACGGCTCTGCACTCCGTAGATCAGATTCGCCAATGCCTCTTCATGCTGGGAGCTGCGATAGAGGAACGCAGGATCCGGCGAGAGGTTGAAAGGGTTATCCGTTATCCCGAAGAAAGCGTTGTACATAAGAACTACTGCGAACCATCTTATGCTATCACGCGGTTTTCGCACACCCGCTTTTTGATCTATTTGCTGGTACTACGCCCGCGAGAAAGTCAGGACTGTTGGGGTGCGGGGATGGGGTAGTACTCCAGGCGGACCCAGCCTGGTACGGTTCCTGGCTCTCCGCCCAGGTAGAAGATGCGCTGCGATTTGGGAAACGGGAACGATGAGGCCAGGGCGCGGCGGTAGGCAGGGATCGCGTCGAGAAGGGGCCGGGCGGCGGCAAGGCGCGGGCCGCCGCCCACCGATTTCGACAGAAAGCCGCCGCCCCAGCCCAGGTTCAACAGACAGCCGCTGCCGGCTTCGACCTGAGCCAGAGTCTGCGCGAGCCGCCCTAACCGGTGGGTGGCCGCGAACTCCCGCTGGCGGGCGAGCAGGGAAGCCGATTGCGCGGTGACGGCGGCAAATTCGGCTGCCCAATCCCCGGTGACGGTGCCGCGTCCCCGGAAGACGGTGCCGGGGGCGGCGCATTCGACAAAGGCCGGGGCGGGTTTCCAGCGGAGTTCGGGGCCGCCGGGCTTGGCCGGGGTGGCGACGCGGGCGTAGTAGACGCGGTAGGAGTCGCCCGCCTCCGGGGCGCCATCGCCGAGCCGCCAGCCGCGCAGCAGTTTCGCGGCACTCATATTGCGAAACGAAGCCAACTGCTCCGGGGGGAGTTGGGCGGCGAGCAGGGCCGTTTTGAGGGCACCTTTGAGAGCCGTGGCCGGCAGCAGTTTGCCACGAGGGCCGGTGCAGAAGGTTGGGATGAAGATTTCTTCATCTTTGGCCTGTTCCCAGAGCGGGACGAGACCGGGGTCTTCGAGCGGGATGCGGCGGACGGCGTAGGATTGGGCGTAGCCGCCCCAGTTTTTGAACTCCAGGCGCCGGGCGCGGCCGAGTTCGGCGAGGTAGCCCTCCATGCGGGGCGTACCGGCGAGGCGGCGGAAGATGAGGCTCTGGTCGAGCACGTTGACCTGGTCCTTCCAAACCATATAGTCGATGGGGGCGAGGCGCTTGCCGTCGCCTACCAGGGTGGGGGTGAGGATGGTGAGGCGCCACTCGATGGGGAAGGGGGGCGGGGTGGCCGCGGGAGGAGTGCTCATAGGGCCACCGCCACGGCGAGGCCGTTCCGGTAGACGGGGTGGTCCCAGCCGGCGGGGGCTACATTCTCGAGAGTTCCGGCGGGGGCTTGCGGGGCGAACAGGACGGAGCCTTCGCGGACGAGGCGCTGGGGGAGTTTGGCGGTGGTGGAGCCTTCGACCCAGCCGGAGCGGACGGTGAGCTGGTAGGCGCCCTGGTCCCAGGCGATCTCCTCGCCCGGGGCGGGGGCGAACAGGCTGAGCAGCCACCACCCTTTCGAACCGTCGCCGGAGGAGCCGCGGCGGAGGAGGGCCTCGACGGAATCTCCGGTTTCTAACCGCACGGCGGCGCTGCCGCCCCAGCCGAGCGAGCGGTTGCCGCCGAGGCCGGAGTCGGCGAGCCAGCGCAGGGCGGCTTCGAGGCGGGGGCGCCAGAGTTCATCCGCGCAGAGGGCGAGGCCCCAGGCGCCGGCGCCTTCGGCGAACTGAATGCCGGATTTGGGTCCGGCCCCTTTTTCGACGCGGAGCGGGCGGAAGGGGCCGCCGGCGCCGGCGCGGTCGGCGGCGAGGAGGCAGCCGGAGGCGGGGTCGAGCACCCAGCGGGATTCGACGAGACCTGGTTCGCTGAGCAGATCGCGAATGGCGGGCAGGGGCAGGAAGCGGACGAGTTTGGGCCGCAGACGCTGGAGGCCGTTGGGCGGGGGCCAGGCCGAGGCGGGCGGGGGGGCGAAGAGCGTGCCGTGCTGCCAGGGGAACAGAGAGGTGAGGCGGACGGCGGGGCCGGCGGCCAGAAACTCGGCGAGCCAGCCGAAGCGATCCATGGCCGCGCAGACGGCGCCGTAGAAGGTGTCGCTCGGGAGCAGGGAAGGGCCCGTGGGGGCCGCGGTCCACGCTCCGCGGGCTTCGAACCGGAACAGGATCGCCTGCGCCATACCGCTATTCCGCCAGGGTCGCGGCGAACTGTTCGCCGCGTACGAGGGTTTGCAGAGCGGCGAGGTCGCCGCCGGAGAGCAGTTCCACTTCGGCGTTTTCGCCGAGATAGAAGCCTTTGCCGCGCCAGGTGAGGCGGCAATCGGAAAAACGAACCCGGCCGCTGCCGCGGGAGCCGCCGCCGCCGAGGGCATCGTCTTCAAGGAGGCGGAGGCCCTGGGCGAGGAGGCCGGCGAGGGCCGCGTCGCCATCGGCGAGTTGATCGAGGACGAAGCGGACGCGGAAGCGAGCCCCGGCCGGGACCCGTTCGAGGGTGCGGGGATTGGCCTGGGCGGTGATGCGGTCGATGGCGTTCTCGCTTTTGACTTCGGTGAGTTCGTCGTCGAGGAACTCGCGCATGGGCGGGGTGATGGAGTCGAGGTCGAGGGGGGCGTCGTAGATGGTGAGGCGGGCGGGGGTGGCGGCGCGGCCGTCGAGGGCGTCGCCGCGGACGCGCTCCATGCGGTTGGGGCTACGGCCGAACAGGAGGCAGAGGGCGTCGTCGGGGCGGTCGCTCTGGTGGATGCGGACCTCCTGACCGCGGCGGCGGGAGAGGTAGACGAGTTCGTCGGGGGTGGTGAGTCCGTGGGCGTGCTCGAGCAGGCTGCGGAGGCGGCCGCGGAGCGAGGAGCCGGGGACGATGGGGCGGCCGAAGGCATCCTTGACGACGGGGTTATCGGCGCCGCCGATTTCGAGCGATCCTTTGCCGGCGCCGATGTGGAGGCCGGTTTCGCAGTGGAGCACCGCTTCGAGAATGAGTTTGCCGCGCAGACGCAGCGTGGGTTTGGCTTCGCTCATGGCTGGTTACTCGTTATAGGCAATGATGGCTTCAAACAGGTCGCGGAACCGCTCGTAGGCGGCGAGTTCATTCTTGCGGGTTACCTGGAGCAGGAGTTTTTCGAGCGGGTCCAGGCTGCGCAGCGAGTGGCGGGCGATGGTGTAGGCCAGACGGGCGCGGAACATGACGAACTGGTGCTGGCGTTCGGTTTCGGGGGCGCGGCAGGCGCGGCGGACGGCGCTGTAGAGGCGACGCAGCTGGCTGCGGGTGCCGGAGTCCATGTCGTGCAACCGGGTGACGAGCAGGTGCGCCTGGTTGTCGAGATAGAGACTGTCGGCGCACAGCTTGGCGAGGTCGATTTCAACGTTGGTTTCCTGGCGGGGACGGTCGCGGTCCCGGTCGTCGCGGCGCGGGGGGCGGCCACCGTCCCGGGGGGGCCGGTCATCGCGGCGCGGCTGTCTCTGTTCGGCCATATTCGCTCCTTACAAGAAATTTTACGAGGATGTTGCTTCGAGGCGTGCCCAGGCGAGCGCGACGTAACCGGTGGGGCGCAGTTGGCGGCGACCGGCGGCTTCGGCGGTGAGTTGGCTCAGCAGGGTATCCCATTGTTTGTCGAAGGCGTCGCTTTCGCGGACGTCGACGGCGCGGCGGAGGCGACGGTGGAGCCGCCAGGGCTTGTCGAGGGTGCGGCCGCGGCGGCGGGCCCGGGCGGAGGTGAGGTCGGCCCCGCCGGCGGGGTCGAGGTAGAATCCTTCGAGTTCGTCGAGGAATTCGGGCGAGGCGTGGAAGCGGCTCAGCAGCTTGCGCATCTGCCCTTTGATTTCGACCGCTTCCTTTAGCTGGGCCCAATCGAGGGTGCG
The DNA here is from genome assembly GCA_020247055.1 of Acidobacteriaceae bacterium. Taxonomy (GTDB): domain Bacteria; phylum Acidobacteriota; class Terriglobia; order Bryobacterales; family Bryobacteraceae. The sequence goes on from JADCJL010000153.1 coordinate 6,511, forward strand.
CCCGAACAGCGAGATGGCGTTTTTGCCCGAGGCCTTGACGGCCTCAAGGGCTTCGAGGGAGCGGCTGTAGACGTCGGCCAGGCTTTCGCCGCGCCGGGCGTGGACGATGGCCATGGAGACGCTGCGGGAGGCGCCCTCGCGCTGTTCATCGAGCTGGCGCAACATCAGGCCGGCCACGCGGCGCATTTCGCGCGCCAAATCGAGCAGGGCGTCCCACGGGGCGGCGACGGCGAAATCGTCGCCACCGCTATAGAGCACGGTGACGCGGGAGGCGAACTCCGGGGTGGCGGCGACGCGGGCGAGTTCGCCGGCGACGAAGTTCTTGAAGGTCATCGACAGCTGCAGGTACTCTTCGGCGGTGGTGGCGGCCTGGAGGCGGGGGCCGACGTTGTCGAGATCGGCCGTGAGGACGCCCCAGCGCCGGGCGGGGGGCACGGTGGGGCTGACGGCGATCGGCAGCGGCCACTGGTGGGTGCCGGCGTCGGGGAGGAAGGCGGTGGGATCTTCGGGTGACCAGCCGACGTTGGCGGCGGGGCGGAGCGAGGCGGCGAGGGTATCGTAAGGAAACGGAGTGGCGCCGCCGGCGAGGAGGCCGAGGGGGAGACGCGGGGTATCGCGACGCTGGCGGAGGCCGATTTCGAGGCGCTTACGGATATCGGGCCAGGCGCCGAGGTTCTCGGTGGTGGCCCAGATGAGGCCGGCGCGGCCGTTGGTTACCGTGGAGACCCGTTCGGCGAGGGTGGAGAGAAAAGCCTCGGCGGCCGGGATGGAGGCCTCCGGGAGGACCAGCAGGAAGCGCCCGCCGGTGGCGGCGCCGAGCAGGAGGGGCGACAGGCCCAATTCGGCGAGCAGAGCCCGCGGGGCCATCTCGCCGAGCAGGGAGAACCAGTGACAACGGCTGAGGAAGGCTTCACCACCCAAGCCTTCTTCCGTGAGCAGGGCGTTGATTCCGAAAAATTTGGCTTGGAGGAAGACCTGGAGCGACATCGGCTTGGCGGCGCTGCAAAAACTTCACTGTAGCATGGAGAAGGGAATGACTTATCGGTTTCTTGTCACCGGGGAGGCGCGCGTTTCGGTCAAACAGTTTTTGTTTGCGCAGCTGCCGGTTTTTTCGCGGTTTGCGCTGCGGCAGGCGGCGGCGGCCGGGGCGTGCCGGGTGGACGGGGAGAGCGTGCCGGCGGGCTATCGTCTGCGGGCGGGGCAGGTGGTGGAGTTTACGCTGGCGCCCGAACCGCAGCGGACGATTCTAGCCGAGGAGCAGGCGCTGGACATTCTGTTTGAAGACGATGCGATTGTCGTGCTGAACAAACCCGCAGGCATGCTGGTGCACCCGACGGCGCGGGAGCGCCACGGGACGGTGGCCAACGCGCTGCTGGGCCATTGGCGGGGGGAGAACCGGCGGCCGACGTTTCCGCACCGGTTGGACCGGGAGACCTCCGGGGTGCTGGTGGTTGCCAAAAGCACGGCCGCGGCCTGCGCCCTGGCGCTGCAGTTTGAAAACCGGCAGGTGCAGAAGCGATACGTGGCGCTGGTGGCGGGTGAGGTGGGGGCGCCGCGCGAGATCGACGCGCCGATCGGCCGGCGGGGCGGGGAGATGCCGCCGTGGCGGATCTGTCCGGAGGGGCGGGCGGCTTTGTCGCGGCTCACGCCCGTGCGGGCGATGGGGGGGGCGACGCTGGTGGACTTGGAGCCGGTCACGGGGCGGACCAACCAGCTACGGATCCACTGTGCTTCGATTGGCCATCCCATTGTGGGGGACCGGCTGTACGGCGGGCCTCCGGCGGAGCGGCTGTTTTTGCACGCGCGGAGGATTGGGTTCCGGCATCCGGTGACGGGAGAGACGATGACGGTGGAGAGCCCGCCGATTGACTTTAAATTTCAATAAAAAGATTTGCACTCTGAGTGTAAATCCCGGCATCTCCTGTAGACAGTGGGGAACCCCTCGCTGAGGAGATTTGAAAATGAAAAAGATTGCTTTGTACGCGGCTCTGCTGGGCCTTCCTTTGTTTGTGACGGCGGGTCGGGCTTCGGCCGCCGACATTGTGGACACGGCCGTGGCGGCCGGTTCGTTTAAGACGCTGGTGGCGGCGGTGAAGGCCGCCGGACTGGTGGAGACCTTGAAGGGCGCGGGTCCTTTCACAGTATTTGCTCCCACGGACGAGGCGTTTGCCAAGCTGCCCGCCGGAACGCTCGATTCGCTGCTGAAGCCGGAGAATAAAGCCAAGCTGGCCGCGATCCTGACCTACCACGTGGTGGCGGGGAAGGTGATGGCGGCGGACGTGGTGAAGATCAAGTCGGCCAAGTCTGTCCAGGGCGGCCCGATTGCCGTGAAGTCCAAAGGCGGGAAGGTCACGCTGAACGGGCTTTCGCAGGTAGTGAAGACGGACATTGGCACGGATAACGGCGTGATTCACGTGATCGATACCGTGATCCTGCCGAAGCTGTAACCACGGTTCACCTTGAGCCTAAAAAAACAAAACGGAGCCCTCGCGGGGCTCCGTTTTGTTTTGCAGGAGAGGGCGCCGGGAGCCGTGCGGGCGATTCCCGGCGCCTCGAACAGCTTACTTCTTTTTGAGCCGCGAGCAGACCGCCGCGGTAGCTTCGTTATGCGCGGCGGGTTTGGGATCGGCGACGATCTCGATGATCTTCCCCTCCTTGTCAATCACGAAGGTGGTGCGGCTGGCGATGCCACGCTCCTCCATCAGCACGCCGTAGGCCTTGGCCGTGGCGCGATTCGGGAAGTCGCTCAGCAGGGGGAACGCCAGACCCAGATCATCCGAGAACCGCTTGAGGGATGGGGCGGCGTCCACGCTGATACCGAACAGCTGGGTTTCCGACTCATTGATCGTTTGGATTCCAGCCTGGAATCCTTTCATTTCCGCCGTTCAACCACCGGTAAACGCCAGCGGGAAGAAGGCAAGGACAACGTTTTGTTTGCCTTTGAAATCCGCGAGCGAGAACGATTTGCCGGGAACGGAGGAGGGCAGTTTCTCAAAGCCGGGAGCCATGTCGCCGACTTTGAGGTGGGTCTTTCCGCCCTGGGCAAGAAGCGCAGTGGCGGCGACCAGACTCAATAGTAGAGTTTTCATAGTGGACCTCTCCGCCTTTTAGTCTAGTGGAGGAGAGCGCCGGTTGGGAACTACCAGGGGAGCGGGAGATTGAGGATTTCGTTGCCGCCGGCTTTTGAGTGGACCGTGTGCCGGAGCGTTTTCCCCCCGCCGAGGAAGACGACCCATTCGTAGGTGCGGGCGACTTTCGATTCGATTTCAAGGCGGAGGAACTCGGCGGAGGGGCCGGCGTGGACCTGCGAGATATCCTCGTGGTCCGACTCCCAGAGGAAGAATTCGGCGCCGAGTTTGGGGGTGTAGTGGAGGCGGACGGTGTTGCCTTCGGCGAGGGGAAGGATGGCTCCGTTGCGCAGAAAGAAGATGGGCGTGGCGGCGTCGCCGGTGACTTCGATGGTCTGGCGGCCCTGGTGGGTGATGCCGGTGCGGAGGTCGGTCCAGTTGCCGCGGGGCAGGTAGACGGTGCGCTGGGTGCCGTTGCAGAGGGGCGCAACGAGCAACTCGTCGCCGAGCAGGTACTCGTCGGCGCGTTCGCGGGCCGCGGCCTCGGTGGGGTACTGCAGGGGCAGGGGATGGATGATGGGATAGCCGCGGTCACGGACCTCCTGCAGGTAGGTGACGAGGAAGATGCGGAGGCGTTCGCGCCAGGCGGGGTTGGCGAGGGGCTGATCGCGGTAGACCATGGGGAGGCCGGCGGCGAAGGCTTCTGAGACGGCGGGGTAATGGTCGAGGTTGACGGCGGGGACGGTGGTGCCGGAAAGGGAAGCATGGACGAGGGAGTGGACGAGGGCGCAGGCGTCGGGCTGTTTGTCGATGCGGCGGGCGTAGCGCGGGACGTTGCGGGTGGCGAGGAGTTCGACGTCGGTGGGCGAGTAGTCGATGGCGGCCCCGGTTTTGAAGCGCTCGTCGTAGATCTCTTTGGGGGTGGGGCCGTAGTGGAAGAGGTATTCGAGGCGATCGGCGCCGGCGATGGTGGTGCGGGCGAGGGTCTTGTTGGTGGCAGCGAGGTCGAAGCGGTAGCGGCCGTAGTTTTTGTGATCGAGGGCGTAGCCGGCGGTGGAGAGGAGGAAGGGCGATTGCGTCGCGATTTCGCGGCCGCGGGAGGCGAGACGGGCGTCGGGCCGGGGGCCGAGGCCGAAGAACTCTTCGTCGGCCGGGGCGTGGCGGCTGAGCAGGATGTCGCCGTTGACGCGGCGCGCCGGGGCGGCTTCGGCGAGCAGCACTTTGCCGCTCGAGACGGCGAGGACGGTGAGCTGGCCGGTCTGGCTGATGCGGACGATCAGGTGTTCGGACTTGAGCTCCTGGTTCTGGGCCGGACCGGGGGAGGCGCCCCAGGTGCGGATGAACTTGAAGGTCGACGGGGTGAGGAAGTCAAAGTCGATTTTGCCGTCGGCGAGCGGGAGGGTGAGAAAGAGGGCGAGCCACATTTAGATCAGGAGCATTTTTTCTTGCTTTTCGCCGGTGACGCGGGCGGCGGTATCGCCGATGAAGAGATTGACTTCCGAGCGAATGCCGAACTCGGGCAGGTAGATGCCGGGTTCGACCGAGAAGCAGGTCCAGGGGATGACGCGGCGTTCGTCGTGGGTTTCGAGGTTGTCCATGTTGGCGCCGGAGCCGTGGACCTCTTCGCCGATGGAGTGGCCGGTGCGATGGACGAAGTATTCGGCCAGGCCGTGTTCGCGGATGTGGCCGCGGCAGGCGTCGTCGACTTCGTAGCCGTACAGGGGCTGGCCGTTGGCGATGGTGGTTTGCACTTTGGCGATGGCGGCGTCGCGGGCGCCGGCGACGATGGAAAAGATGTTCTGGACGTTCGAGGGGATTTCGTGGTCGGTGTAGCCGGTCCAGGTGATGTCGTAGTAGACCGAGCCGGGGCGGGCGAGTTTGGCCCACATGTCGATGAGGACGACGTCGCCTTGCGCGATGGGGGCGCTGTTTTCGGGGTGGGGTTCGTAGTGGGGGTTCGAGCAGTTGGCGTTGACGGCGACGATGGGGCCGTGGTCGGTGTAGAGTCCGGCGCGTTCAAAGGCCTGGCGGATGAAGGCGGCGATGATCCATTCGTTGACGAGTTCGCGGCCGCGGAGACGGTCGCCGATTTCTTCAAAAGCGCGGCGGCGGATCTCATCGACGAGCTGGCCGGCGGCGAGATGGGAGTCGAGCTTGTCCTGCGTCCAGCGGGCTTCGAAGTACTGGACGAGATTGGCCGAGGAGGCGACTTCGACGCCGCGGGCGCGGACGAGTTCTACGGTGCCGGCGTCGACCATGGCGACGTAGGGGATGGCGCAGTCGGGCGAATACTGCATGGCGACGCGGCGGCAGCCGGCGAGGAGGGTGGCGAGGCCGTCGACCTGGGTGGCCCAGCTGGAATAGACCTGGGTGACGCCGGGCAGGGCGCCGAGCATGTTGCGTTCGATGCGGTGTTCGAGCTTGCGCGGTTCGCCGTGGGCGGGGATGAGGTAGTACCAGCGGCGGCTGGGCGTGCGGGGCGGGTCGAAGTTGAGAATGCGGTAGGCGAGGGGGTCGCGGAGGTGGTGGTCGAAGAAGAGCCAGCCGTCGAGGTTTTCTTCGCGGAGGGCGGTCTGGATGGCGGAGAGATTGGTCATTTGATGCCTCCCATCATGGTACGAAGCGGTTTGATAAAAAGAGCGAGCAGGAGGCCGGCGGCGACGGCGAAGGCGCCGACGTAGCCGAAGAGCGTGTCGAGGGGCATGCTTTCATAGAAGCCGGCGAGGCGGCCGCCGATATAGTTGCCGACGCTGGTGGCCAGGAACCAGACGCCCATGATGACGCCGACCACTTTGGCCGGGGCGAGTTTCGTCATGGCGCTGAGGCCGACGGGGCTGAGGCAGAGTTCGCCGATAGTATGGAGCAGATAGGTTCCGGTGAGCCAGAGCGGGGAGACCTTGGCGCCGGAGGCGGCGAGGGCGGCGGCCGGCATCAGGGCCACGAAGCCGGCGCCGACGAAGACGAGGCCAAGGACGAACTTGGCCGGGACCGAGGGTTCTTTGGGGCCGAGCTTGATCCATAGCCAGCCGAACAGCGGGGCGAGGGCGATGAGGAAGATGGAATTAAGGGCCTGGAACCAGGTGGAGGGGAAGGGAAGGCCGAGGAGCTGGTTGTCGGTTTTTTCGTCGGCGAAGAGGTTGAGCGTGGAGCCGGCCTGTTCAAACGAAGACCAGAAGATGGCGGCGACCAGGAACAGGACGAAGATGACGAGGATGCGCCTACGTTCGGCCGGGGTCCAGGGGCCGAAGTAGACGCCGGCGAAGACGACGCCGATGACCGCCATGAGCAGGACGCCGAGGGCGTCGGCGAGTTGGGTGACCGTGGCGGCGATGACGCCGGAGCCGATCAGCAGCGGGACGCCGAGCAGGACGGCGAGGCCGACCCAGAGATAGCGCTTCTGCGTGGCGGCTTCGGCGGGGGAGGAGAACGGGGCGGCGTGGAGCCCGGCCTGGCCGAGGTGCTTGCTGCCGAGGAGGAACTGGATGAGGCCGAGCGTCATGCCGGCGCCGACGACGAGGAAGGCGAGGCGCCATTCGATCATCTGGCCCACGTAGCCGCAGACGAGGGGCGCGAAGAAGGCCCCGATGTTGATGCCCATGTAGTAGATGGAAAAGCCGGCGTCGCGGCGGTTGTCGCCGGGTTCGTAGAGGGAGCCGACCAGGGTGGAGACGTTGGGCTTGAGGAGTCCGGTGCCGAGGCTGACGAGGGTGAGGCCGAGATAGAACATTTCGACCGAGGGCGCGGCGAGGCAGAAGTTGCCGATGGCGATGCCGGCGCCGCCGTAGATTACGGCCTTGCGCTGGCCGAGGAAGCGGTCGGCGAGCCAGCCGCCGGGGATGCTCATCAGATAGACGAGCGAGACGACCATGCCGTAGACGGCGGCGCCTTTGCCTTTGTCGAACTGCAGGCCGGTGGGGGAGATCATGTAGAGCAGCAGGAGCGCGCGCATGCCGTAGTAGCTGAAGCGCTCCCACATTTCGGTGAAGAAGAGGGTGGCCAAGCCCCGGGGGTGGCCGAAGAATCGGGTGTCTAAGTTCGCCGTCGCCATTCAATCTCCGTTCGCAACTGCACCATGCCCGCCGTATCCTTGGGGTCGATGACGGCAAAGGTCAACACGTCGTCAATCCAGTCCTGGCTGGTCCCATCCCAGTGCTGCGTGGCAACCGTCAGTGTATATTCCTGGCGGCTCAGCAGGCAATCGAAGCGGAAATCGAGTTCGATGACTTCGCCGGCTTGGACGGGGCCGAGCGGGCGTTGTTCGACGCGGGTGTTGGTGCCGTAGACGTCGAGGCCCATGCGGTTGCGGATGAGCATGCCGAAGATGGGGTTGTCGTTCGCGATCAGGAAACGGGCGGTGATGCGGACGGTGGCGGGCTGGCCGGAGTGGAGGGCGGTAGCGGGTTGGCCGAGGTGGTTGAGCAGGACGACGGATTCGATTTTGCTGTGTTCATCGCCGTGGCGGTAGCTGCCGAGGGGGGTGGCGGCGTCGCGGAGCTGGAGTTCGTGGACGAGGCCGACGTAGCGGTTGACGACGTCGTTGGGGGTGCCGACGGCGACGACTTCGCCTTGCAGCATGAGGGCGGCGCGGGTGGCCAGGCGCTTGACCATGCCGAGGTCGTGCGAGACGAACAGGATGGTGATGCCGCGTTCTTTGAGCTCTTCGAGTTTGTGGATGCAGCGGTTGGCGAAGATGGCGTCGCCGACGGCGAGGGCTTCGTCGACGATGAGGATTTCCGGGTCGACGTGGATGGCGGTGGCGAAGGCGAGGCGGACGTACATGCCGCTGGAATACTCTTTGACGGGGCGGTCCATGAAGTCGCCGATTTCGGCGAAGGCGGCGATGGCGGGGAAGGCGGCTTCGATGGCGGGGCGGGAGAGGCCGAGGATTTCGCCGTTGAGGAGGACGTTTTCGCGGCCGGTGAATTCGGGGTTGAAGCCGGCGCCGAGTTCGAGCAGGGCGGCGATGCGGCCGGCGGCGACGACGCGACCGCGGGTGGGTTGCATGATGCCGGCGACGATCTGCAGCAGGGTGCTTTTGCCGGAGCCGTTCGGTCCGACGAGGGCGAAGACTTCGCCGGCTTCGACGGTAAGGTTGATATCGCGGAGGGCCCAGAACTCTTTGGGGCGAACTTCGTCGAGGAAGGGCAGGGCGGCGAGCAGGCGGTCGGCGGGCCGGGCGAACAGGGGGTAGATTTTAGAAACGTGTTGGATGGAGACCAACCGGAAACCTCTTTACTCCAGTATCGGGGCAGAGTTACGGTTTGTCGATGATGCGGTCGTAGCGGAGTTCGCCTCCTTTGAGGACCTTGACGCCGCCCCAGCCGCGGTCGAGGCGCGGGGGGCCGACCTGCTTTTCCATGCGGCTGAATACTTCACGCATCCTGGCGACGAGGTCCGGGTGCGCGGCGGCGACGTCGTGCTGTTCAGCGGGGTCGGTGGCGAGGTGGAAGAGCATGTTTTCGCGGGCGGGGTCGCCGGTGGTGACGCCGGGGTGCATGGTGGGCCGGGCCTGTTCGTAGGGGGCGAGGAGGGTGACGCCGTCGGGGCCGCGCGGGTCGACGTAGCGGTCGGGGTCGGGGATGCCGCCGGCGAGGCCGGGGCCGGGCTTGCGGACGTGGAGTTTCCAGGGGCCCATGCGGAGGGCGGAGAGGTTGGCGCCGCTCATGACGAAGAGGGCTTCGTGCGGGGAGGGGGCGCGGGGTGTGGTCATGAGGCCGAAGATGTTTTTGCCGTCGATGGTCCGGCCGGCGGGCAGCGGAGCGCCGGCGAGGGCGGCGAGGGTGGGGAGGAGGTCGATGACGCTGGCCATTTCGCTGGTGCGCAGGCCGGCGGGGATGCGGCCGGGCCAGCGGGCGAGGAGCGGGACGCGGACGCCGCCTTCAAAAGGCGAGCCTTTCATGCCGCGCAGACCGCCGGTGCTGCCGCCGAAGGTGGCGCCGTTATCGGAGGTGAACAGGACGAGCGTGTTGTTGTCGAGGCCGAGCGCCTTGAGCTTGGCGAGGATCTGGCCGACGGACCAGTCGAGTTCGGCGATGACGGCGGCGTAGAGGTTGGCGGGGTCGCCTTTGGTGTAGAAATCCTGCGAGGCGGCCAGGGGCTTGTGGGGCATGGCGTGGGGCAGGTAGAGGAAGAAGGGCCGGGCTTTGTTGCGGTCGAGGAAGGCGAGGGCGCGCTCGGTGTACTTGCGCGTGAGTTCGGACTGGGCGACGGGGTATTCGACCACGGTTTCGTTTTCGACGAGCTGGACGGGGCGCATGTCGTTCGAGTAGGGGATGCCGTAGTACTCGTCGAAGCCCTGCGAGCGCGGCAGGGTGGTGGCCTGGTGGCCCAGATGCCATTTGCCGAGGATGGAGGTGGCGTAGCCGAGGGGCTTCAACACTTCGGCGATCGTTACCTCGGCGGGCGGCAGGGCGAGTTCGTTGATGCCCGAGTCGGGGGCGGGGTTGCCGGTGATGGTGGTGCGGAAGGGGTAGCGCCCGGTGAGCAGCGCCGACCGGGAGGGGGCGCAGAAGGGCATGGGGACGTAGAAGTCGGTGAACAGGGCGCCTTCGGCGGCCATGCGATCGAGGTGGGGGGTGGCGTTGCGGGCCGAGCCGTAGCAGGCGAGGTCGCCGTAGCCGAGGTCGTCGGCGAAGATGACGATGAAGTTCGGCTTGGGGGGCTGGGGCCGCGCGGGGCGTTGGGCCCAGGCCGCGGCGCCGCCGAGGAGCAGGAGCATATCCCGACGGGTGGTCATTGGAAGCCGATTCTATATCAGGCGGGGGCGGAAAGGGGTTGCGTTCAGCGATATGCTCGTAGAGATGGGTAACGGGGGGAAGGTGAAAACGGCGGTGATTCCGCGGCGGACGGCGGAGGCGCTGCTGCGCGCGGTGGACTGGTTGACGGAGTTGGAGGTGGATTTCCAGGTGACGGGGGACACGGCGGCTCGGTTCTATGGCGCGAAGCTGAAGGTGCGGGAGATTGAACTGACGGTGACGGCGAGTACGCTCGAACGGTTGGGCGCGGGCGTCGAGTGGCAGCGGGACGAGCGGTGGGAGCGGTTGACGCTTGAGCGGGACGGGGTGCGGCTGGTGGCGAGCGCGGCGCGGTGTTGGGAGGCGCGGCGCGGGCGGTGGACCGCGGTGCGGGCCGACCTCCGGCATAACACGTGGATTGATTTTCAGGGCCGCCACATTCCGTTTGAAACGCGCGGCCCTTTGATGCGGCGCTATGAGCGCCTGGGCGAGGATGAACCGGTGCGGCAGATGCTGGCCGGCAGCCACTGCAGTTAGTCTCCGCAGTTAGTCGGTGGGCTTGGCGAAGGTGAGGCGGATACCGGTGGTGAACAGCAGGTCGTTGGTTTTGGCGCCGGGGACGGGGTTGCTCAGGTAGCGGTTGCTAAAGCCGACGTTCCAGGCCATCCATTTGTTGATGTTGGTGGAGAGGGCGGTGTCGAAGTTCAGGCGGTAGTTGCCGGTGTTCGAGACGTTGGGATAGAAGACGAGGCGTTCGGTGAGCACCATGTTTGAGGCGAGTTTGCGATTGAGTTCGTTGCCGAGGATGAGTTCGGTGGAGGTGCGGCGGAGGCCGGTGGAGAAGAATTCCTTGTTGAGGTTGGCGCCGGAGAACAGGTCGAAGACGGTGGTCTTGTTTTTGACGACGCGGTAGCCGCCGCCGCCGCCGAGGACGAAGCGGAGGTCGAGGCGCTGGAACTCGTCAAATTCGAGATCGGAGAGGGCGAAGACGAAGGATTTTTTGCTGAGGTTGAGGTCGTAGCGGCCGCCGCCGCGGATGGCGTTGGCGGTTTGTTGGGTTTTGCCCTGGAGGCGGGCGTTGGTGTTGATGCTGGTGAAGAAGAGCGAGATTTTGTCGCGGGAGGTGGAGCGGGTGAGGTTGGCGCCGAGGTTGAGGGTGTTGGTTTCGGCGTTGCCACGGGTGGCGGCGTAGCCGGCGTCGAAGAAGCCGGTCCAGAGGTCGAGCAGGCCGGGGTTGGTGAGCCGGTCGAGGGCGGCGAGGTAGCGGGCCTGCTCCTGCTCGGAGCGGATGGTGGCGATTTTTTCCTTGGTGGTTTCGACGGTACCGGCGGCGGCGGTGGTGACGGTGTAGCGGTCGTCCTCGGCCTTGAGGGAGCCGACGAGGGTTTGGCCGTCTTTGAGGACGAGGCTCAAGGGGGCGCCGGAGTCGATGCTGGTGATGGCGGCGAAGGGGATCTTCACTTCGCCGGCTAATTCAGACTTCAGCGTCAGCGAGTCGCCTTCGACGCGGATGACGGTGCCGGTGAGGCGGTCGCCGTTCTTCATGGTGATGGCGTCGCCGAATAGGGCGGTGGCGGTGAGCAGAACGGTGCAGGCGAGCAGCGCGAGGCGGGGCGGCGTGGAGAAACGGAGACAAAGCATAGGGTTTAACGATAGGGTTTAACGGTTAAAAATCAGTATCCCAGACCGGGGTGGGAGTCGTGACATAATCTCTCGTATGAGCTCAGAAACCAGGCGTAATTTTGTGAAAGCCGCGGCCGCGTTCACGATTGTCAGCCCGCAGGCGGTGCGGGGATCGCAGGCGAATTCGGCGATGACACTCGGATTGATTGGCTGCGGGAACCGGGGCATGTACGTCAGCGGGATTTTCGCCAAGAACGAGAACGCGCGGGTAGCCGGCTTCAACGATATCTACGAAGACCGCTTTCAGGCGGCGGCGCAGAAGTATTCGGGCGCGAAGCGGTACAACACTTATGACGAGATGCTGGCCGATCCTGGCATTGACGCGGTGTTGATCGCCACCCCGGCCTTTCTGCATCCGGAGCATTTTGAGCGGGCCGTGAAGGCGAAGAAGCACATTTTTTGTGAGAAGCCGGCGGGCGTGGACGCGCCCGGGGTGTTGCGGTTTTTGAAGGCGGCGCGGAGCGCGGATCCGACCAAGCGGATTTCGATGGACTATCAGCAGCGCTATGGGACGGAGTACCGGAAAGGGTATGCGCTGGTGAAGTCGGGCGAGTTGGGGCGGATCAGTCAGGTGCGGGCGGCGTGGATGGGCGGCGGGCCGCCGATCAAGAAGGGGCATGATCCGAAAGAGGAGCGGATCCGGAACTGGTTCTTTTACCGGGAGCTTTCGGGCGATATGTTGATTGAGCAGGACTGCCACAACATCGACGTTGTGAACTGGTTTATGGGGACGCATCCGGTGCGGGTTTCGGGCGTGGGTTCGCGGATGCAGCGGACGCAGATCGGCGACATCTACGACAATGTCTCGCTGAGCTATCAGTACGAAGACGGCACCATCTTCAGCTTCACGGCCAATCAGTTTGGCAACCCGGGGTGGACAGACGTTTCCGAGACCTTTGTGTGCGAGAAGGGCGTGGTGAACGTGTCGCGCAAAGGGGTGAAGATCTACCGGCCGGGTAAGCCGGTCGAAGAGACCGAAACCAAGTACGACATTACGCAGGACGGGGTGAACCAGTTTGTGGCCGGGGTACGTGCCGGACAGGTGGAGAACGCCGGGTTGTGGGGCGGGGAGAGTACGCTGTCGGCGGTGATGGGCTTGATGGCCTGCACCTCGGGCCAGCCGATGACTTGGGAGAAGGTGAATCAGGTCTAGCCCCGGCGCGGGCGAAGCTGATTCTACAATGGGAGTTTGCAGAACAGGCTGCTCTCTCTCGACTCGTTTCGCGGATTGATCATGGCGTTCATGGTGCTGGTGAATACCCCCGGCACCGGAGCGCATGTTTATCCGCCGCTGCGGCACGCCGAATGGCACGGTTGGACGCCGACCGATGTGGTGTTTCCCTCGTTCGTGTGGATCGTAGGCGTAGCGATTACGCTGGCGCGGCGGCCGACGATGGGGAAGACGCTGCGGCGGGGGGCGGTGCTGTTCGGGTTGGGGTTGCTCGTGTATCTGTATCCGCACTTCGATTTTTCGACGGCGCGGATTCTGGGTGTGCTGCAGCGGATTGCGATCTGTTACGTGGCGACGGTGGCGATCTACCTTGGGACGGGGGTGCGCGGGCAGATCCTATGGACCGTGGGGCTGTTGGCGGGCTACTGGGTTTTGATGGTGGTGGGCGGGGACGGGCGGTTTGACGTTGAAGGGAACTTTGCCCACACGGTGGACCGGATGGTGCTGGGGGTGCATAACTACGCCAACACGAAGACGTGGGATCCGGAGGGGATTGTCAGCACGATTCCGGCGATTGCGACGTGTTTGCTGGGGGTGCTGGCCGGGCAGGTGCTGGCGCGGAAGGAGGAGTTGGCGCGGCGGTGTACGTGGCTGTTCCTGACGGGGAATCTGCTGCTGGCGGCGGCGCTGGTGCTGGATCACTGGTTGCCGGTGAACAAGCAGCTGTGGACGAGTTCGTTCACCTTGCTGATGGCGGGGCTCGACTTTGTGATGCTGGCGATGATGGTGTGGCTGGTGGATGAGTACAAGGTGCGGCGGCCATTTGCGCCGTTTGTGATTCTGGGGCGGAACGCGATTGCGGTGTACATGGCTTCCGAGCTGATTGATATTTCCCTGCATGCGCTGGGATGGCGCGTGCCGCTTTATGAGAGCTTGTTTGCGCCGCTGGCATCGCCGATGAATGCTTCGCTGCTGTATGCGGTGGCTTATGTGTTGGTGAATTTCCTGATCGCGTGGGGGCTGCACCGGCGCGGCTGGTACCTGAGGGCATAACGATGGGAAGCTGCGGCGCGACATTGGCGGGGGGACGGTCGGCGGCGATTGGCCGGGGCGAGAGTTTGGTGGAGTTCTGCTTCGACCATTTCGAGATGCGGTCGGAGAAGAACCGGGACGCGGTGTTTGTGCTGCACGCGGTGGGGGTGGACGAGGAGGGGCGGACGGCGGCGTTTGCGTTGCTGCACGTGGACGGGGTGGCGCAGTACTTTACGGCGCGGTGGGGGCGGAGCGGGGTGGGTTCGCACCACTTCGGGCCGATTCCGGTGCCGGTGGAGGAGGACGAGCGGCCGGGGATCATGGTGTACGGTTCGCGAGCGTGCACGTTTACCTGGCGGAGCCATCAGTGGGAGATTACGGGGGTGCAGAGTGCGCCGCAGTTTGAGTTTCCGGCGCTCGAGGGGGAGACGCTGGTGGAGCCGTGGAACCTGCGGAACGCGTGGGCGCTGCGGGACGGGCGGCCGGTGTGCGATGTGGATGAGCTGGCCGATGGCGAGCACGGGGAGCTGACCAAGGATCCGGAATCGGCCGAGTCGTACCGGGTGCGGTTCGGGGGGCGGATCTGGCGGCGGTGGCGGCACCGGCACACGGGCAAGCAGTCGGTGGAGTTGTTGGCGTTTGACATTGCCGCGGCCGAGATTGAGGCTTCGCTCGAGGAGGTCTGGAGCGAGATTGGGGGGCAGGAGGAGGCAAAGCGGGAGCTGGTGCGGGCGATTCAGTGGCCGGTGCTGTACCCGGAGCTGTTCATGCTGTTCAAGCGGCGGCGGTCGCGCGGGGTGCTGCTGTACGGGCCGCCGGGATGCGGCAAGACGCTGCTGGGGAAGGCCGTGGTGAAGCTGCTGGCGGCGCTGTACCGGCGGAAGGCCGACGACGGGGGCTTTCAGTATGTGAAGGGGCATCAGTTGCTCGATCAGTATGTCGGCAACTCGGAGAAGGGCGTGAAGGCGCTGTTTGACCGGGCGCGGCGCTGGAAGGAGGACAAGGGCTACCCGGCCGTGCTGTTCTTCGACGAGGCCGATGCGTTGTTTAAACGGCGGCCGCAGGGCGACGCGAGTTTTACGCTCGTGCCGGCGCTGCTGGCCGAGATGGATGGCATGGACGAGAGCGGCGCGTTTCTGATTCTGGCGACGAACCGGCCCGACGCGCTGGACCTGGCCGTGACGCGCCCGGGGCGCGTGGACCGGAAGATCCGCATCACGCGGCCGGACGAGAGCGGCTGCGAGCGGATTTTCGCGATTCATCTGGACGGGGTGTTTCTGGCCGAGGGGCTGACGCGGGAGGGGCTGAGCGCGGCGGCGGCGCGGGAGCTGTTTTCGACGGCGCACCGGTTGTACGACGTTGAGTGGGAGGACGGCACGCAGGAGGGGTTTTTGCTGAAGGACCTGGCGAGCGGGGCGCTCGTGCAGAACATTGTCGACCGGGCGACGGCGAACAAGATGGAGCACTGCATTGAGAACGGGGTGCGGGAGGGTCTGGACGTGGCGGACCTGGCCAGGGCGATTGATGAGGTGCAGGCCGAGCAGCTGCTGTCGAACCATACCGAAGAGGTGGCGGAGTTTGCCGAGAGCCGGCGGCGGCGCATCGCCGATGTGCGGAAGGCGGGGCTATAGGGAGCAAGCGATGGCGAAGATCTTGATGGTGGCAAGCGAGGTGGCTCCGTTTGTGAAGACGGGGGGCTTGGCGGATGTGATGGGTTCGCTGCCGGCGGCGCTCGCGCGGGCGGGCGAGACGGTGACGGTGTTGATGCCGCGGTACCGGGGCGTGAACGGGGCGGATTTTCGGCGGGTGCGCGAGGATCTGCCCGTTTGGTTGAATGGCTTCCGGCACCGGGTGAACATTGACGGCTGTGACCGCGAGGGCGTAGCGTATCGTTTCGTGGATGCGCCGTGGTTTTATGACCGCGAAGGTATCTATTCGTCTGGCGGCAAGGATTGGGGGGACAACCATATTCGCTACGCCATTCTGTGTCTGGCGGCGCTGGCCATGGCGCAGGAGCTGGAGATGCCGGACGTCTTCCACGTCCATGACTGGCAGGGGGCGCTGCTGCCGGTTTATCAGCGATCCTGGTTTGCGGGCGATGCGCGGTTGCAGCAGGTGAAGACGCTGCTGACGATCCATAATCTCGGCTACCAGGGGCGGTTCGGGGCGGCGGCGATGGGAGAGTTGGGCCTGGACCAGAAGCTGTTTCATGCCGGGGCGCTTGAGTACTACGGTGATGTGAACCTGCTGAAGGGGGGGCTGGTGATGAGCGACTGGCTGACGACGGTGAGCCCGCGCTATGCCCAGGAGATTCAGACGGCCGAGTACGGGTTTGGCCTGGAGGGGCTGCTGCGCGAGCGCGCGGGGAGCTTGACCGGGATTTTGAACGGGGTCGACTACCGGGAGTGGGACCCGGCGACGGACCACTATCTGCCGGCGAACTACACGCCGGAGGATCTGCGGGGTAAGCGGGAGTGCAAGCGGTATCTGGTGGAGTATTTCGGGCTGCCGCCGGAGGCGATGGAGCGGCCGCTACTGGGGATTGTGTCGCGGTTTGCCGAACAGAAGGGCTTTGATCTGATTGAGCAGATTGCCGGGGCGCTGGCGGATGAGCCGATGTCGCTGGTGGTGCTGGGATCGGGCAATCCGCATTGGGAGCAGATGTTCCGGAACCTGACGAACTGGCGGCCGGACAAGTTTGCCAATTGGATTGGGTTTTCAAACGAAATGGCGCACCGGATCGAGGCGGGCGCGGACATTTTTCTGATGCCGAGCCGGTATGAGCCGTGCGGGCTGAACCAGATCTACAGCTTAAAGTACGGCACGCCGCCGGTGGTTCGCGCCACGGGGGGCCTGGATGATACCATCGACGGAGAGACCGGATTTAAGTTTTGGGAGTATCACCCCGAGGCGCTTTTGCAGGGCGTGCGGTATGCCATCGAGCGCTGGTACGACCGGGACAGTTGGCAGGGGCGGATGCGGCGCGGGATGGCGAAAGACTTTTCGTGGGACCGCTCGGCCGGCGACTATCAGCGGCTCTACCGGCAGCTGCTCGAAGGCTGAATCTTTTTTGCGGGCCGGGACATCCATAATTCTGGAGAATAGCAATGGCAGGACAAAACACACTTACCTTCACTGACGGCGCCTGGGACACCGAGGTGTTAAAATCGGACCAGCCCGTGCTGGTGGATTTTTGGGCCGAATGGTGCGGCCCGTGCCGCATGCTGGCGCCGACGATTGATGCCTTGGCGGCTGATTATGAGGGGCGCGTGAAGGTGGGCAAACTGAACGTGGACCAGAACGGGGGCGCGACGATGCGCTACGGCATCCGGGGCATTCCGGCGCTGATCCTGTTCAAGGACGGCCAGGTGGTGGCTCAGAAGGTGGGCGCCGTTTCGAAGGGTGAAATTGCGGCCATGCTCGACGCCGCGCTGTAACGAGTTTCCGTAGGCTAATCCCGCAAGCCGAAAACGGCCCCGATGGAGTGATCCATGCGGGGTCGTTTTTATTTCGCGGGCGGGGAGGTGAGGGTCGCGAGGGCGGCGACGATCCAGGGTTCGCGCTCGGCCTCCACCTTGTCGCCCTCCTCGACGCCGAGGCTAAGGTTGATGATCTCCTGGCGGAGGCGGTGTTCGATCCAGTCCGAGCTGGCGAACCACTCGGCGATGCCGGGCTGGATGTTGTTCTGGCTGAGCCAGGAGCGGAAGCGGTCGAGCAGCGGCTTGGGCAGCCGCCAGCCGGGGGTGATGGCGGGCCGTTCGGCGCGCAGATACTCGGTGCCGAAGGCGGCGTAGGCGCCGGAGGCGTCGAGAACCATTTCGAGGCGCTTATAGGGGGGCGGGGTGACGGCTTGATCGGGATCGATGCCACCGCCGCCGCGGACGATGCGGCCGGCGTCGGTTTTGTACTCCTGGCGGGGGGCGGAGGTGACGTGCTCGAGCTGCATGTCGACGAGCGGCTTCTGAATGCTGCGGCCGCTGGGGGTGTAGTAGAGGGCCATGGTGAGGGCGAGGCCCGTTGATTGGGAGATGGGCAGGACGTTCTGGACGAGTCCTTTGCCGAAAGTGGGTTCGCCGAGGATGGTGGCGCGGTCGTGGTCCTGGAGGGCGCCGGCGACGATCTCGGAGGCGCTGGCGCTCTTGGCGTTGACGAGTACAGCGAGGCGGAAGCGGTAGGGTTTGGCGGTGGCGGGCACCTTCTCTTCGCCGTTCATGCGGCGGCCGCGGGCGCTGAGGATGGTCTGGCCGGGGTTGAGGAAGAGCGAGGCGGTGTCGATGGCGCTGGCGACGACGCCGCCGGGGTTGTTGCGGAGGTCGAGGACGAGGCCGGCGAGGCCGTGGCCGCCGAGTTTTTCGATGCCGGCCTGGATATCCTTGGCGGTTTTGTCGTCGAAGCTGGAGACGCGGAGGTAGCCGTAGCCGGGTTCAAGGAGAAACGCCCGTTCGACGGAGCTGGACTGCATCTCCTCGGGGATGAGGGTGAACTGGATGGGCCGGGCGTTGCCGGGCTTGCGGACGTAGACGGTGGCGGGGGCCTGGCGGGCCTGGCTGAGCACCTGGGTGAGCTGTTCGGTGGTGAGGGGGCCGAGGGCGATATTGTTGATGGCGAGGATCTCATCGCCGGCCGAGATGCCGGCTTTGGCGAGCGGGGCGCCGGGGATGGCCTGCAGCACCTGAACACGGCCGGGAAGGATGCTGACGACGCTACCGAAGCCTTTCGATTCGCTGCGCTGCATGCGCTTGAGCTGGTCGAACTGGCCGGGATCGAGAAAGACGGAATGGGGATCGAGGCGGCGGAGCAGGCCCGGGATGATGCCTTCGTAGAAGAGGCGGGTGGAGTCGACCGGGTCGGCGTGGTTTTCGCGGGCGATGGCGTAGACGTCGAGGATCTTCCTGACGGAGGCTTCGAGGGCGTCCGGTTCCTGGGCCGGCAGCAGGCTGATAGAGAGAAGGGCCAGGAGGAGACAGCGGGGCATCATCGGGTGAACCGGGTAGCTTTTTTGCGCTCGTGGCGGGCGAGCGCGAGTTGGATGAGCTCTTCGACGAGGGCGTTGAGCGGCACGCCGCTATGCTCCCACATTTTCGGGTACATGCTGATGGAGGTAAAGCCGGGGATGGTGTTGATCTCGTTGAGGTAGAGACGGCCGGTGGAGGCCTCCATGAGAAAGTCGACGCGGCTCATGCCTTCACAGTTGCAGGCGCGATAGGCGGCGACGGCGAGGCGCTGGAGTTCGGCGGTGGTGACGGGGTCGAGCGCGGCGGGGAGTTCGGTTTTGGCCGCGTCGAGCAGGTACTTGTCTTCGTAGTCGTAGAATTCGCGGGAGGGGAGGATTTCGCAGGGGACCGAGGCGCGGGCGTCTTCGTAGTTGCCGAGGACGGCGCATTCGAGTTCGCGGCCGACGATGGTGCGTTCGATGAGAATTTTCCAATCGTAGTGGGCGGCGAATTCGAGGGCGGCGACCAGTTCGGCGTGGTCGTGCGCCTTCGAGATGCCGACGGAGCTACCGAGGTTGGCGGGTTTGACGAAGACCGGGTAGGCGAAAGCCGCTTCCACGGCGTAGGGATCGAGCGCGCCGCGGTACTGAGTGACGTACTCGGTAACGGGCAGGCCGCGTTCGGCGCAGACGCGTTTGAGCAGCTCCTTGTCCATGGCCACGGCCGAGGCCATGACGCCGGGGCCGACGTAGGGGAGGTCGGCGAGTTCGAGCAGGCCCTGCACGGTGCCGTCTTCACCGAAGGTGCCGTGGAGGACCGGGAAGACGACGTCGATGCCGGGGTTGGCGCCGGGGGCGGGGAGGATGGGCGCGGGGCTCCATTGGCCTTCGCGCGAGATGAGGTAGGGGATGACCTCGTGGCCGTTGGCGGCGAGCGCCGCGGAGACGGACCGGGCCGAGCGGAGCGAGATTTCATGTTCGCCGCTGCGGCCGCCCTCAAGAACTGCAACACGCATTTTCACAGAATCTTTTTTCCTAGAGCCGAGGTGAGGACTTCGACGGCGAGGTCGGCGGTGCGGTTAGCGACGTCGAGCACGGGGTTGACCTCGACCACTTCGAGGCTGACGAGTTTGCCGGAGTCGGCGAGGATCTCCATGGCGAGGTGCATTTCGCGATAGCTGAGCCCGCCGCGGACGGGGGTGCCGACGCCGGGGGCTTCGGCGGGGTCGATGGAGTCCATGTCGAAGCTGAGATGGATGCCGGCGGTGCCGGCGCTGGCGAGGGCGATGGCTTCCTGCATGATGGCGGGCATGCCGCGTTCATCGATGTCGCGCATGGTGAAGGCGCGGACGCCGGTGGCCTTGACGTGGCGGGCTTCGAGGGGGTCGACGTCGCGGAGGCCGATGAGGGCGACGTTGCGCGGGTCGACTTTGGGCGAGAAGCCGCACAGAGTGACGAGTTCGGCGGGGCCGTCGCCGGTGAGGCAGGCGAGCGGCATGCCGTGGACGTTGCCACTGGGCGTCGTAGCCGGGGTGTTCATGTCGGCATGGGCGTCCATCCAGATGACGCCAATGGCTTCGTTTCGTTGTGCGAAGTGTTGCGCGACGCCGCTGACGGAGCCGGCTGCGATGGAGTGGTCGCCGCCGAGGATGAGGGGCAGTTTCTGTTCGTCGAGCGCGGCGGAGACGAGGTGGGCGAGACGGCCGCAGACGGCGGTGATCTCGGGCAGATGATGGGAGTCGGCCGGGCCGGCCGGGATGGCTTCGGCCTGCTCGACGGGAACGTTGCCGCGGTCTTCGACGGTGTAGCCGAGGGCGGCCAGGCGACGGCCGAGGCCGGCGACACGGATGGCGGACGGGCCCATGTCGACGCCGCGGCGGCCGGCGCCGAGATCGACCGGCGCTCCGATGATGGCAATGGTGGACTTGGCGTGCAACTAAGGCCTCGTGCGGTAGAGCATGCGCGGATAGGCGATGGTTTCGCGGATATGTTCGAGGCCGCACATCCAGGCCACGCACCGCTCGATGCCCATGCCGAAGCCGGCATGGGGGACGCTGCCGAAGCGGCGAAGATCGAGGTACCACTCGAAGGCCTCTTTGGGCAGGTGGTGCTCTTCAATGCGCTGGAGCAGGAGGTTGTAGTCGTGGATGCGCTGGCCGCCGCCGATGATTTCGCCGTAGCCTTCCGGGGCGAGCATGTCGACGCCGAGGGCGAGTTCCGGGCGTTCGGCATCGGGTTGGAAATAGAACGCCTTCACCTGGGCCGGATACTTTTCAACGAGCACGGGCTGATTGAACTCTTCGGCGAGGAGCGTTTCGTCCGTACCGCCGAAGTCGCTGCCCCATTCGATGGCGCTGCCTTTGCGGCGGAGGATTTCTACGGCTTCGTCGTAGGTGATGCGGGGGAAGGGGCCGGTGATGGCTTCAAGCTT
Organism: Acidobacteriaceae bacterium; assembly: GCA_020247055.1. Taxonomy (GTDB): domain Bacteria; phylum Acidobacteriota; class Terriglobia; order Bryobacterales; family Bryobacteraceae. The sequence goes on from JADCJL010000153.1 coordinate 27,563, forward strand.
CGTGGTGTCGCGTTCGAGGATGGCGAGTTCGGCGCGGCGATGGGCGAGCACGCGCTGGGCGATGAAGCAGACGAGGCCTTCGGCGAGGGTTTTGACGTCTTCGAGCGTGGCGTAAGCCATTTCCGGCTCGACCATCCAGAACTCGGTGAGGTGGCGCCGGGTCTTCGACTTTTCGGCGCGGAAGGTGGGGCCGAAGCAGTAGACTTTGCCGAAGGCCATGGCGTTGGCTTCGTTGTAGAGTTGCCCGGACTGGGTGAGATAGACCTTTTCGTCCTCGAAGTAGTCGACCTCGAACAGGGTGGTGGTGCCTTCGCAGGCGGCGGGGGTGAAGATGGGGCAGTCGACGAGGGTGAAGCCGTTGTCGTCGAAATAGTCGCGGGTGGCTTTGATGACCTCGTGGCGCACCTTGCCGATGGCGTACTGGCGGCGGGAGCGGAGCCAGAGGTGGCGGTGGTCCATCAGGAAGTCGATGCCGTGTTCCTTGGGGGTGATGGGGTAGGGTGTCTCTTCGGGGACGCGCTGGAGGATATCGCAGGACTCGACGTCGAGTTCAAAGCCGCCGGTGGCCCGCTGTTCGGCGCGCACCTTGCCGGTGAGGCGCACGGAGGACTCCTGCGTCAGGTTCTTGAGGGCTTCGAAGGTCGCTTCGGGCAGGTTGGCTTTGACGGCGACGCACTGGATGATGCCGGAGCCGTCGCGGAGGATGGGGAAGCAGATTTTCCCGCTTTTCCGCAGGTTATAGAGCCAGCCGGCGAGGGTGACGACTTGACCGTCGTACTGGGCGATGTCCGCGATCCGGACGTGAGCGGTGGACATTTACACTTTCTCCAGATTTTCAAAGATACGTTGGATGGCTTCGAGCGGTTGCGGGAAGTCGGGGTTGGCCTTGAGTTCGAGCAGGAGAGGATATTGATGCTCGCGGGAGCGGAGCAGGGCCATGGTGTCTGCCCAGTTGACGGTGCCGGCGGGGCTGAGGGTGGGGAACAGATGATGATCGTCCTTGCCGTTGTTGTCGTGGACGTGGGTGGACCGGATACGGTCTTTCATCATTTCAAAGGCGGCGGGGATGCCTTCCATCAGGTTGGCGTGGCCGGTGTCGAAACAGTAGCCGAGGTTGAGGTGAGTAATGCCGAGAAAGTAGTTGAGTTTTTCGGCTGAGCTTAGCCCGTTCGGGATGTTTTCGAGCAGCACCTCAACGCCACGATGGCGGGCAAACAGGCTGATCTCTTCGAGCGAACTGAAGGCGGCTTCGAGCTTGCCTTCGTCAAAGTCGTCGACCGGGGCGCCGAGGTGCTGGACGAGATAGCGGCAGGGGATCTGGTCGGCGATTTCGAGGGCGCGTTTGATCTCATCGACGGCGGCGATGCGACGGGGCTTGCTGCGGTCGGCGATGTTGATGATTGACGCCGGACCGGTGCGTCCCCAGACCTCGTCATTGAACATAGGCGAGTGGAGGGAGTGGAGCTTGAGGGGGGCGTCGGAGAACCAGTGGGCCAGTTCGTTGACCTGGGCTTTGTTGTGCCAGTCGCAGTGCTGTTTGGCGCAGAAGATTTCGACGGCGGGGATGCCGGCTTCGTAGATCTTGTCGAGCCAGACGTTGCTCAACCGCTGGTTGACGAGAAAGTGGGTGGAGAGGGCGTGATTCATGGGGTAGCGGGTTAGTAGCCGGCGGCCTTGCCTTCGACGCGGGGGTCGGCGGCGCCGGCGAGCCAGCCCGAGGACTCTACCTGAATGGCGGAGATTTCGCAGATGCTGGCGGCGGTTTCGAGTTGATGGCCCTTCTGTTCGAGGAGGCGGCGGGTATCGGGGGAGAAGCCGGGTTCAAGGAAGAGTTTGTCGGGGCGCCACTGGTGGTGATAGCGGGGAAAATTGACGGCGTCCTGGATGGGCAGGCGGAAGTCGATGACGTTCTGGAGAACCTGGAGGACGCTCGTAAGGATGCGGGTGCCGCCCGGGGTGCCGACGACGAGCGCGAGTTTGCCGTCCTTGAGGACGATGGTGGGGGTCATGGAGCTGAGCGGGCGCTTGCCGGGCTGAATGGCGTTGGCTTCGCCGCCGATGGCGCCGTACAGGTTGGGGGCTCCGGGTTTGACGGAGAAGTCGTCCATTTCGTTGTTGAGGAGGATGCCGAGGCCGGGGGCGGTGGCGCCGGAGCCATAGCCGCCGTTGAGGGTATAGGTCACGGCGACGGCGTTGCCATCGGCGTCGACGATGGAGTAGTGGGTGGTTTCGGCGGATTCATAGGGGGTGAGGTTGCCGGGTTTGACCTGATCGGAGTTGGTGGCGGCGTCGGGGTTGATGGACTCGCGGAGTTTGGTGAGGTAGCGGGGGTCGAGGAGTTTTTTGGTGGGGACGGTGACGAAGTCGGGATCGCCGAGATGTTCGGCGCGGTCGGCGTAGAAGCGGCGCATGGCTTCGGCGGTGTAATGGATGGCCTGGGCGGAGCCGGCGCCGGAGGAGGCGTAGGCGGTGGGTTCGAGGACGCCGAGCATCTGGAGGATGCCGATGCCGCCGGAACTGGGAGGGGGGGCCGTGAGGATCTGATAGCCGCGGTAGGCGCCGGTGAGGGGGGCGCGTTCGGCGGCCTGGTAGTTTTTGAGATCGTTCAGGGTGAACAGGCCACCCATTTTGCCGACGCCGGCGACGAGTTGGCGGGCGGTTTCGCCTTCGTAGAAGTCGCGGGGGCCGATCTTCTGGAGTCGTTCGAGCACGGCGCCGAGTTCGGGTTGGACGAGGCGTTCGCCGGGTTCATAGAACTTGCCGTCGCGTTGGAAGATGCGCCGGGAGTCGGCGAACTGGGCGAGGAGTTTCGAGTTTTTGAGCGAGTTGGCGAGGCCGTAGGTGATGGGGAAGCCCTGCTGGGCGAGTTTGACGGCCGGGGAGACGAGGTCGGCCCATTTGGCCTTGCCGTAGCGGCGGTGGGCGAGTTCGAAGCCGCGGACGGTGCCGGGGATGCCGGCGGCGCGCCAGCCGACGAGCGAGTCGCGGGTGGGGCGGCCGTCCTTGTCGAGATACATGTCGCGGGTGGCTTTTTCGGGGGCGCGCTCGCGGAAGTCAATGAAGTTGGTGCGGCCATCGGCCATGCGGACGAGCAGGAAGCCGCCGCCGCCGAGGTTGCCGGCCGAGGGGTGGGTGACGGCGAGGGCGAGGCCGACGGCGATGGCGGCATCGACGGCGTTGCCGCCGGCGGCGAGGACGGCGAGCCCGGCGTCGGTGGCGTTGGCTTCCCGGGAGACGACCATAGCCTTCCGGGCGCGGACGGGGACTGCGGCGTGGAGCAGCGGGGAGAGAACGCTGACGAGAGCGAGAACGAGCGCAAGGAGGGTCCGCATACCTTCTATGTTATCGCTCCAGCGAGTGAGTTATCGCTCTAGCGAGCGGTGGCCGCGCGGCGGCGCCACTCAAACAGGGCGATACCGGTGGCGACGCTGACGTTCAGCGAGCCGATTTTGCCGTACATGGGGATTTTGACGAGGAAGTCGCAGTGTTTGGCGACGAGGTCGTGGAGGCCGGCTCCTTCGGCGCCGACGACGAGGACGGTGGGCAGATGGAGGACGACCTGGTGGTAGGTTTCGGCGCCGTGTTCGGTGAGGCCATAGATCCAGAAGCCCTGCTGCTTGAGTTTTTCGAGGGTTTGGGCGACGTTGCCGATGCGGACGATGGGGAGGTGGGCGAGGGCGCCGGCGGCGGCCTTGGCGGCGACTTCGGTAACGGGGGCGGCGCGGCGATCGGGCAGGAGGACGGCGTCGGCGCCGGCGGCGTGGGCGGAGCGGATGATGGCGCCGAGGTTGTGGGGGTCCTCGACGCCGTCGAGCAGGACGAGGAGTTGGGCCTTGGCGGGGATTTCGGCGAACTGGGCGTAGCGCTGGCCGGTGGTGAAGGCGACGATGCCCTGGTGGGTGGCCGCTTTGCTGGCGCGGTCGAGAGCCTCGCGGGGTTCGTAGCGGAGGGGGACCTTTGCTTTTTTTGCCAGGTCGATGATGAGCTGGAGTTTGGGTCCGCCGGCGCCTTTGGCGATGAGAATACGTTCGATGGGTTGGCCGGCGCGGAGGGCTTCGGTGACTGGGTGGATCCCGGCGAGCAGTTGCATGAAACCTCCATGGTAACCCGCGGGTCGGGCGGGGGGAGCAGGGCAGGGGGGAGGGCGAGGGCGGGTAGCGCGGAAGGCGCTGCCGGGTGCATACTATCCACAAGGTGCCTGCGCGCAAGCAGACAGTATCGGCTCCCGAAGGCGACAGCCTGCTGGAAACCCCGGAAATCCCCAACAAACTGTATTTTCGCATTGGCGACGTCAGTAAGTTAGCGGGGGTGAAGCCGTATGTTTTGCGGTATTGGGAGTCGGAGTTTGCGCAGTTACGGCCGAAAAAGAGTGGTACGAATCAGCGATTGTATCCGCGGAAAGAGGTGGAGCTGATCTTAGAGATTAAGCGGCTCCTCTATGATAAGCGGTTTACGATTGAAGGGGCCCGGAAGGCTCTCGAGCAGCGTGCCAAGCCGGTAGCGGCGCCGAAGGCGCTGGTGAAGGTGCGCAAGCAGGCGGCGCTGTTTGCGATGGAGGAGGGGATCCCGCCCGAGAACTGGGGCGCGGTGCGGGAGGAACTGCAGTCGATTCTGAAGCTACTCAAATAGTTTCAAGAAACGGGGTCTTCGGGCGAAATGCTGCATGAGGCCCAACTCCCATGATAGCCCTGACCCGCATCAACGGTTCGCCGTTGGTGCTTAACTCCGATTTAATCGAGCAGATTGAATCGATGCCCGATACGATCATTCGTTTGACGAATGGTCATCGGGTAGTGGTGCGGGAGACCCCGGACGATATCATCGACCGGGTGGTGGCGTTTCAGCGGCGGGTGAAGCGGACGACGGACGCTGAGACGGTGGGGAATGGCGAATAAAGCGGCCGCCCATCGGAAGCTGCGGCCGGATCTGGCGACGCTGGGGGGACTGGTGGTCGCCGTGGCGGCGATTGTGGGCGGACTCATTCTCGAGGGCGGTTCGCTGCACGATATCTCGCAGGTGACCGCGCTGCTGATTGTGTTGGGCGGGACGCTGGGGGCGGTGATGGTGCACTATCCGCTGGCAGCGCTGCGGGGCGGGATTTTGCGGCTGCGGGACGTTCTGTTTGAGTCCCCGACATCGAAGCCGGATCTGGTGGAGGTGATCTATGCGCTGGCGCACCGGGCGCGGCGGACGGGGATGGTTTCGCTCGAAGATGAGTTTGACAAAATTGCGGATCCGTTTCTGCTGAAGGCGTTGAACCTGGCGGTGGATGGGGTGGAGGGCGCCGAAATCCGGCGGGTGATGGAGTTGGAGATTATGATGCAGGAGGCGCGGGTGGAGCAGGAGGCCAGGATTTGGGAAAGCGCGGGGAGTTACTCGCCGACCGTCGGGATCATTGGCGCCGTGATGGGGTTGATTCAGGTGATGAAGAACCTGGCCGACATTGACCGGGTGGGGCACGGCATCGCGGTCTCTTTCGTGGCGACGGTGTACGGGGTGGCATTTGCGAACCTGCTGTTTCTGCCGGCCGGCAACAAGATCAAAGCGCGGGCGCGTCTGGAAACCGAGGCCCGCGAGATGATGCTCGAGGGGGTGCTGGCGATTGTCGACGGTCTGAACCCCAAACTGATCAAGGACAAGCTGGAGATGTATCTCGATACGGGCTGGCCGACCCGGCGGAGTAAGTGATGAGGAGCGGACGCCGGCGGGTCTCCGAGCCCGAGAATCATGAGCGGTGGCTCGTCTCCTACGCCGATTTCATTACGCTGCTATTTGCCTTCTTTGTGGTGATGTTCGCCAGTTCGCAGGCCGATAAAGGGCGGCAGGAGATGATCTCCGATTCCGTGAAACGGGCGCTCCAAAAGGACGAAGTCCTGTCAAAAATCGCGGGAATTCTGGGCGGCAGCGTAGACAACAAAGGTGTGGGCAATGCGCAATGGCGTGGCCCGGGGGGAAGTCAGCCGAATCTCCAGACGGCGCTCGAGCGGCTGCTGAATGAGCTGAAGCACGAGATCCAGAGCGGGTCGGTCCAGTTGCAGATGACGGACCGGGGACTGGTGGTAAGCCTGCGGCAGGCGGCGTTTTTTCCCGTAGGCGACGACGGAATCTATGAAACGGCGCTGCCGGCGATTGAGCGAGTGGCTGCGACGTTGAAGGGTCTGGGGAATCCGATCCGGCTGGAGGGTCATACGGATGCGGTGCCGATTCAGACGGACCGGTTTCGGAGTAACTGGGATTTGTCGGCGGCGCGGGCGATCTCGGTGATGGCGTTGCTCGATGAGCGATACCACATTGCGCGGGGGCGCATGGCGGTGATGGGCTACGGAGATACGGTGCCGATTGCCGATAACGAGAGTGAGGAGGGGCGTCAGAAGAACCGGCGGGTAGACATTGTCGTCTTGAACGAGGCAGCGGCGAAGTTGGAGCCGCACCGGTAGCGGGGACAGAGAAGAGGCCGGCGAACTTGGAAGCAAGCTCGCCGGCCGGTATGGGGCTACGGTTAATGGCCGGCGGCGGGCTTTTTCGCGTGTTCGTCTTTGGCGTGGCCATCCGCGGGAGGGGAGGGAGCGGCTCCGTGGGCATCGGCCTTAGGTGCTGCATCGGCGTGGCCGTGGTTGTCGCCTTTATCTGCCGGTGCATTGGCCGCCGCCTTGGGCGGATTCAGGTATTGGATGATGATAGAGATGCGACGATTGGTAGGGTCTTCCGGTTTGGAGGCCAAACGGAGCGACTGGTCGGAAAAGCCGCGAATCTGCGCCACCTGGTCGGCGCGAATGCCATAAGCCTGCATGACCCGGCGGGCTGTATTGGCACGGTCAGCGGAGAGTTCCCAGTTCGTATAGTCGCCCTGGAAAGGTTTTGAATCGGTGTGACCTTCAATCACAATCCGGTTTGGTAATTTGCTGATCTCCTGGGCTAAGGTGCCCAGAATCACCGTGGCGCGCTCGGTAGGGGCGGGGCTGCCGGAGTCAAAAAAGGTTCCGACATCGGATTCGAGCAACTCGACGCGCAGTCCATCGCCCTTCACAATCATCTTCACCTGTTCCTTGATCTTCTGGAACTGGGGCGTCTCGCGCATAGCCGCTTCGAGTTTGTCCTTGAGCTTCTCCATGTCAGTGGCCGCCAGGTTGATGGATTCGCCCCCCGCACCGGCCTCCTGGGTGCCGATCTGTTTGCCGCTGCCGTCCGGATCAGAGAAATAGCCGCCCACCGCCTTTTGAACCTGCTCGGAGGAACTCAACAGCCAGAGGACCATGAAGAACGCCATCATGGCCGTGACAAAGTCGGCGTAGGCGACCTTCCAGGCTCCGCCATGGTGCCCGCCCTTTTTGATGATCTTCTTGATGACATAAATCGGTTGTTCCTGAGACATGATTACGCGCCTCCCTTAACGGCCTTTTCCATTTCCTTGAACGAGGGGCGAATGTGGGCCGGGATGGACCGGCGAGCGAACTCGGCGGCCAGGATCGGCGCCGAGCCTTTGATGAAGTTAATCAAACCGACGCGGAGGAAGTTGTAATACTCCTTCTCCGCCAGGGTGATCTTCCCCATGTTCGCGGCCAGCGGTCCGAAGAAGCCGTAACACATCAAAATGCCAAGGAAGGTGCCGACGAGCGCGGCGGCCACATGGTGGCCGACCTCCTCGGGGGGGCCGCCGAGCGAGTTCATCGTAATGACGATACCGAGCACGGCGGCCACAATTCCCAGGCCGGGTAAGGCATCCGACATGGTATTCAGAGCATGCACCGGTTCTTCGGCTTCGTGGTGATGGACCTCCATGTCGAGCTCCATCATCTGATCGATTTCAAAGTGCCCCACACCCCCGCTGATTGCCATGCGGAGGGTATCGCAGATGAAGTGGAGGGCGTGATGGTTGCTGACCAGGCTCTTGTAGTTAGCAAACAGAGGGCTCTTATCCGGCTCCTCGACGTCGGCCTCTAACTTCACCAGACCGTTCTTGCGGGCATAGGTGAACAGTTCGTTCAACATCTTCAACTGTTCGGTATAGAAAGCTTTGGTGTAGTGGCTGCCCTTCAGGGTGCCGAGCATCCCCTTGACCACCCCGATGACCACCGAGAGGGGGTTGGCGATCAGCAGCGTCCCGATGGCCGCCCCGAGAATGATCAGCAACTCGAAGGGCTGAAAAAGAATCTGCATCTTTCCGTGTGAGAGCAGGTAGCCCCCGATCACGGAACCAACGACGATAAGCGCACCGATAATGACAAACATAGCTATCGGTGTTATCGGCGGGAAATAGCTTGGTTTTAGAGGTTCCACTGCGCCAGCAGCAGTTCGGCGGCGCGCTGGCTGGCTTCTTTTTTGGACACCCCTTCGGCGGAGGCCTGCCTGGCCTTGCCGACGCGCACCTCGACGGTGAAGCGCTTGGCGTGCTCCGGACCGCGTTCGGCGATCGTGACGTATTTGGGCGGGGCGATCTTCAGCGCCTGCGCCTTTTCCTGCAGGAGGGTTTTATAATCGACCACGGCGGGCGGCGCGCCGTCGGCGAGCAGGGGGCCGGCGGGGAGGACGTGGATCTCGACAAAAGCCCGGGCCGCTCCCATGCCCCCGTCGAGGTAGACTGCGGCCAGGATGGCCTCGACCGCGTTGACCAACAGCGCCCGTTTGGAGCGACCGCCGCTCATCTCTTCTCCCCGTCCGAGTTGCAGGTACTCGCCGAGGTTGAGCGCTTCGGCGATGGCCAGCAGGTGCGCGGCGGAGACGAGCCAGGCTTTGAGCTTCGACAGTTTCCCTTCCGGGTAGTCCGGAAAGCGGGCCAGGAGGGCCTCGCTGACGAGAAAGCCAAGGACGGCATCGCCGAGAAACTCCAGTTGTTCGTTGTCCCGCGTGGGGTCGGACCTGGAGTTTCCGGCTATGCGCGATTTATGGGTGAGGGCGCGGACCAGAAGTTCCGGGCGATCGAACGAGTGGCCGATCCGGACGGCCAGAGGCTCCCAGGCCGCACCCATGCCGGTCTACTTACCAGCCTTTGCTTTGGTGGCGCGTTCCTTCTCCGCGGCGGCAACCTGCTTGATGGCGGGATTGACGTCGGGCGTCGCCATGGCGCGGTCGGCGGCGGCGATGGCGTTGTCGGGCTGGTTGGCGAAGTTGTAGGCGCTCGCCAGGCGAACGAGCGTCGCCGGGTCTGGCTGCGGGGTCGTCTCGGCGGCGGTCTTGAAGGCGGCGATGGCATCGGGGTACTTCTTCCGCGCCATGGCGACCAGACCCAGGGCCTGATGCGCTTCGGCCGTATACTCCTTCTTGATCATCTCCCACTGGTCATCGGGAATCCCCGGGTTGGGCTTAGTGGCGGTCTTGACCGCTTCCATGGCGGCGTTGGCCATTTTGACGGCGCGGCCGAGTTTGTCTTCTTTATCGAGGTCGAATTCGCGGGTCTTCTGGGCGAGGCCGGTGGCGATCATGTTCATGCACATGAAGTTGGTCTTGTCGACTTCGAGGGTCTTTTCGGCCCATACGATGGCGTTCTCGGCATCCCCTTTCTGCTGGTAGGAGGAGGCGATCACGTAGAGCGCGAAGGGCTTGAACTCCGTATCGGCGAACTTGGTGATGAGCGCCTGCGCGGCCTTGATGCGGGAATCGGCATCCTGGGCGTTCTGCATGACCATGATGGCATCGACTTCTTTCTGGGACTTCGGCTTGGGCTGAGCCAGCGCGACAGCGGCCAAAAGGCCGACGCTGCAGGCGAGGCGGACAAAACGGGACATGATTATTCCTTCTCCTTCGGGGTGTTAACTAACTTGTTGAGCGCCTGCTGGGCGGCTTGGCGGGCCGCGGCGGTAGCGCCGGGAGTGGCCAGGGCGGCTGCGAACTGCGCCTGAGCCTGCTGAGGCTCCTGAGCCCGTTCGGCCAGGTTGCCCAGATAGACGTGGGTCCAGGCCTTGGTTTGCGGGTCGGGGGAGAGCTCCAGGACTTTGGTGAACATCTTTTCGGCCAACTCGAGATTGGCCTGGCGCGCGGCGACACGGCCCAAACCATAATAAGCCTTGGCGTGGAGCGGTTGGTCAGCGGTCTGCTGCAGGGCGCGGAGGAACAGGTCGCGGGAGGGTTCGAGTTTGGCGGCGCGGTAGAGGGTTTCGGCGTCGTCGAGCGTCTTGAAGACCCCGGTTAACTCCACCTTCTCCTCCTTGGCGACGACGGTGATGGTCTTTACCGGGCGGTCCTTCAGGAAGTCTACCGCCGCCAGGCGTTTATCCTCTTTCTTGATGTCGATGGCGTCGATCATCTCCGGGTAGTAGAGCCGTAGGGAGGCTTCCTGCGCTTCATATTTGGCGAGCGCTTCGCTGAAGTAGGGCGTGAGGATGAAACCTTCGCGGAGAGCCTGGTCCGGGCTCTTGCGGCGGTCGATGCGGGTTTCGATAGCGCGGATGAGGCTGGCTGTGGTGAGCAGCGAGAAATCGGCTTTGTAGTGTTCTTCGAGCGCCGGGGCGGCCTGGGCCAGGTCGATGAGGGGCTTCTTCTTTTCGAGCTTGGCGGCGAACTTGAAGCTCAGCGGGTCGAGCAGGTACTGCAGGTAGGCATAGCGGATATAGTCCGTCTGCAGTTCGGGCGAAGGGGTAAGGATGAGGTAATAGTCGTCGCGGTAGGCGCGGGTCTGAATCTGGTTCGGGGGTCCGAGCAGTTCGACGATGATGGAGAAGCGGCGGCCGGCGTAGCCGCTGGTGGGGTTGCGCAGGTAGCCGTTGACCTGACTGAGGGTCTGTACGACGGCCGGTTGGTAGCTGGCGAGAGTGCGCTCGATGGCGGGCTGCGCCTGCTTGTACAGCTCCTCCACCTGGGCTTCGGCGTAGAAGCGGCTGATGAGCCGTTCGAAGCCGGCCAGCGGAACCACATCGGGCGGCATCTCGTGGGAGGCGAACTTGTAGTTGAACTTCGGCGGGCCGTCGACGGACAGGGCAAAGGAGATGAAGCGGTTCAGATCGAGGCGTTTGGGCCCGAGCTTGCGGTTTTCGAGCCACTCGCGGAGCTCTCCGGCCGTGGTCAGGTTGCGGCTGGCCAGGTTCCGCACGGCGGCGGCGCGGAGCGGGTGGTTGTTCGGCGAATCGATCTCGGCATCGTAGCCCGCCGCGTGCAGGGCGCACATCACGGTAAACAGCGACACGTTCGCATCCAGTTGACCCGATTCGGCGGCGCGGGCCGCGAGAAGGCTCCCCAGCAGGACGAAGATGCAAAGATGTCGAAGCAAGGCTGATCTCTCGTATAGTTTATCGCGGCCGGTAGAGAACAAGTTCGAGCCCCCCCACCGCACTGCGGCCGGGCATGCGGACCCCGATCAACTCCTCATATCGGGTGGACGTGAGATTGGCCAGCTGCAGGTACGGGCGGACGCGGCCTTTCTGCCAGGAGAGGAACACGTCCCAGACGGCATAGGGCGACCGGCTGAAACGCTCGATGGCGCCGAGCCGGGTTCTCGCCAGCAGACCATTGCTCCAGGCCGCCTGCCAGGTGGCCACTCCCGCGTGGCGGGGATAGTTGAAGACATACTTCGATTGCAGGCCCATCAGGACCGTCTGGGCTCCGTGCAGGCCGGTGTAGGCGAGTTCAATCCGGTGGCGGCGCGCGGCCACGGTCCGCCACTGCGCTTCGACGCCGGTGAAGTTGAGGGCCTGGAAGTTGGTGGCGCGCCAGATGTCGGCCGGGGAGCGGCGGACGAAGTCGATGCCGTCCCGCTCGCGGCGTTGAAAGACGGTGAGGGCGGCCTTGGCTTCGCCCGGCAGCGAAAGGTCGAGGCCTCCTTCGTAGGTCCAGGCCCGTTCCGGGCGCAGGAGCGGGTTGCCGATGTTGGCCGGGTCGCGGTAGTACAGATCGGTGTAAGTGGGCAGGCGGAACGCCCGGCTGGCGGAGGCCCGCAGCTTGGCCCACGAGTTCAGCCAGAAGCCGGCGCCCGCCGAAGGGTTCCACTGGTGCTGGAAGTTGCGATAGATCTCGTCGCGCAGGCCCAGGGTGAGCGAAAAACGGCGCAGGGCGCGGATGTCGTAGGCGGCGTAGACGGCCGAGCGGGCGCGGGCGTGGCGGCCGAGATTATTCGACTCAATCCGGTCGCCCAGAAACTCAGCGCCATAGTGCAACCGCGCGTTCCGCGGCAGGTTCTCGACGCGGCGGAGACTGGCCTGCCAGGTTTCGACGGCATGCCGGTTCGTGAACACTTGGGGACGGTCGCGGTAGAGGACGAATAGATCGGTGTTGCGGCGGTAGGCAAACTGCACATCGGTCTTCTTTCCGAGACCCTGGCGCAGGCCGGCAAACCAGCCCTTGGTCCGCTCCCAGGAGTTGAAGTTGCCATAGAACTGCTCGGCGCCGTAGGGGCGGTCGTTCAGCGCCAGCGTGATTTCGGTCTGCCGGAACTGCGTCTGCGAGGCGAGGGACAGGTTGCGATAGTCGCGGTTGGCCATGAAGCCGCGGGAGAAGTCGCGCGCCATGGTCCAGTGCTGCGCGAGGCCGTTGCCGACGTAGGCGACCGAGGCGTGCTGCTGCTGCGTGCCCCAATTGCCGAAGCCGCTGCGGAAGCGCACTTCGCTTAACGCCGGCGGCCGGGAGATGACGTTGACGACGCCGGCCGTGGCGTCCGAGCCGTAGAGCGTGGAGCCGGAGCCCTTGAGGATTTCCACCTGGGCCATTGACTCGAGGGGAATCGGCAGGTCCATGCTCAGATTCGCTGTGTGCGCGCTGTTCAGCCGCAACCCGTTCCAGAGAATCAGTGATTGGCCGAAGCTGCCGCCCCGAATCGACAGGCCGCTGTTGACGGCCCCGGGGGCGCGTTCGCGCAGGTCGACCGATGCGTCGAGATTCAGCAGATCGCTGATCGATCCGGCCAGCGGCGCCAACTCCCGCGCTGGAATGGCCCTGACGTTCCGGTCGGCCTCTTCGAGGGGGATGGCTTCATACGCGCCGGTCACCACGATCGTTTTCTTCTCCGGTTCCTGCGCCAGCGCGGTGCAGCAGGCGAGCGCCGCTAGCCATAACCTCATCGGCGCAGCCGGTCTCCGACTAATTCCTGCAGTAGCGGGGTTACCGGATACGGATGGTGCTTGTACTGCCGGAAGCCTTCGGCGTAACGCACGGCCACCGATTGCCCCCGCGCCCGCGTCCACTCCTCCATCGAGTGCAGATAGTCGTCCATGCCGTGCTGCCGCTGCAGCCACTCGCGCTGGCTGGCGTGGGCGGCCAGCATCTCTCGCTTGCGGGCAAATTCGGGCCCGATGTCGACGGCGAAGTCGGCTTGCACGGGACGGCCATCGCGGTCCCGACCCTCGATTGAGTCCATGAAGTACAGGTGCGGAATGCCGGGCAGCGGGGCGGCCTCGCCGCAGCGGTAGTTGGGACAGGAGACGGCGAAGCAGGCATCGCGTACGAGTGTGCTGGTGGCTTCGTGATCGCAGTGGTAGTCGGTGGGGGAGGAGGTGAGGATGAGGGTCGGCTGCTGCCGCCGGATGAGTTCGGTGACGCGGCGACGGCTCGAGTCGTCGTTGAAGATGGAGAGATCACGAAACTCGGCGCATGCGTAGGCGGCGCCGATGAGTGCGGCGGCCGCGGCGGCCTCCCGGCGGCGGATGGCGGCGATCTCCTCGGGCCCTTGTTCCATCGAACCGCAGTCGCCCGGGGTCATGGTGACAATGGTCACGCGGTGGCCGGCCTGCGCCAGCAGCGCCAGGGTGCCGCCGGCAAGGATTTCGGCGTCGTCCGGATGGGCGTGAATGGAGAGAATGTGGTGGGTCATGAGTTTGGAGTGGCGAGCGAATCGAGCATGGCCCGCGTCTTCTTCCGGCTGTGCTGCGTGGCGGCTTCGATGGCCGAGATCAGCATGCTGCGCAGACCGTGCCGTTCGAGTTCGTGGATGGCAGCGATGGTAACGCCCCCGGGGGTGATCACCTGATCGCGCAGGATGGCCGGGTGCAGGCCGGAGTCGCGCACGTGCTTGGCCGCGCCGAGCACGGTCTGCTCGGCCAGGCGCGTCGAAATATCGCGCGAGAGGCCCATTTTGAGGCCTGCCGCGATCATCGCCTCGATGAAGATATAGACATAGGCGGGGCCGGAGCCGGAGAGCGCCGTCACGGCGTCCATCTGTTCGTCGTCGACCCAGGCAACCACGCCCACCGCCCGGAAAATGCTTTCGACAATCTCGCACTGCGCCCGTGTCGCCACGGCGTTATGACTCAGGCCGATGGCGCCCTCTTCGAGGATCACGGGAATGTTCGGCATGGCGCGAAAGACGGCCATCGGTACGCCGGCTTCGGCTTCGAGCACGGCGAGCGGCAACATGGCGGCCAGTGAAATCAGGATCTGATCCGGTCGCAGCGCGTCGCGAATCTCGCGGATCACCTTGGGAACGTTGACGGGTTTTACGGCCAGGATCACGATATCGGCCGCGGCGGCCGCCTCGCGGTTGCCGCCGGCCGTAGCCAGGATGCCGAATCGCTTGGCGAGGGCAGCGGCCGAAGCCTCGGTCCGCGTAGTCGCCACGCAATGCGCCGATTCTACCACTTCAGCCTTTAACATGCCGCCCAGGAGTGCGGCACCCATGTTGCCGGCGCCCAGCACGGCCACGCGAGGGGGAGAGACCATCCCTATAGATTCGTCAATAGCCCTTCTGCTTGTCCACTACATTCAGCATCGGACGGCCGTCGACAAACCGCTTCACATTCTCTTTGATGGTCCCGATCATGCGCGCCCGGTCTTTGTCGCTGCGTCCGGCAATGTGCGGCGTAATGATGGCGTTCGGGAACTTCCACAGGGCGTGGCCCTGCGGCAGCGGCTCCGGATCGGTCACGTCGACGCCCGCCCCGGCAATCCGCTTGCTGTCGAGCGCCTTCACAAGGCCGCCCATCTCATAGATGCCGCCCCGGCTCACCGCAATGAAGAAGCTGTCCTTCTTCATCAGTTCGAACTGCCGGGCGCCCATCATCTTGTGGCTCTTTTCGGTGTGCGGGGCCGAGATGAAGATGACATCGGCTTCCGGCACCACCTCGTCCAACTGATCCGGCTTCACCGTCCGCTTGATGAACGGTGAGAAGGGCAGGTCCTCCGGGTCGACGCAAATCACCGTCATCCCGAACGCCCAACTCCGCAGGGCAATCTGCTGACCGATGCCGCCGCAGCCGATGACGACGGCCGTCCGTCCGTTCAGTTCAATGCCCGGATAGGGCCGCGGCTGCCAGGTTTCGGTCGTGCGGTCGCCGACGAATTTGTAGATGCCGCGCGACAGCGCGAGCAGCATGGCCAGCGCGTGGTCGGCGATCTCGGGGCCTTGCACGATCTGGTTGTTGGTCAGAATGATGTTCGAGTCGCGCAGGTCCCCTCCGCCCGACAGATGCAGCACCCGCTCGACGCCGGCGCTCATGGTCTGCACCCACTTCAACTTCTTGGCCGCCCGAATGTCCTGCGGCCGCACCTCGCCCACCACCGCATCGGCATCGACGATCTCGCCGGCCAGGGTGTCCCGCGTCACGTTCACCACGCGGACTTTATCCGAGACGCTTTGTAACTCCCGGGCGACTTCGGCATCGCCCATCACAAGGATTTTCTTCGGTTGGGCCGGCAGCAGAGTGGCGCACAGGGCCAGGAGGAGGAGGGTTCGCTTCATGGCCGGAATTGTATCGCATGAAGTAGTTAGAATAGAAGTGCTTTATGTCACTCCGCAGCTATACCATCACCCAAGGCCGCGATCGCGCGCCGGCGCGTTCCATGCTGAAGGCCATTGGCTTCACCGACGAAGATCTCCGCAAGCCGATTATCGGCATCGCCAACACCTGGATTGAAACCATGCCGTGCAACTACAATCTGCGCGCGCTGGCCGAAAAAGTAAAAGAGGGCGTCCGCGCCGCCGGCGGCACCCCCATGGAGTTCAACACCATCGCCATCAGCGATGGCGTCACCATGGGCACTGAAGGCATGAAGGCGTCGCTCGTCAGCCGCGACCTGATCGCCGACTCGATCGAACTGACCGCGCGCGGGTACATGTTCGACGGCCTCGTTACCCTGGTCGCCTGCGATAAGACCATCCCCGGCGCGGCCATGGGGCTACTACGGTTGAACATCCCCAGCCTGATCCTCTACGGCGGGTCCATTATGCCCGGCAAACTGGGCGACAAGCTTCTCTCCATCCAGGACGTTTTTGAGGCCGTGGGCGCCAACGCCGCCGGCAAGATCACCGACGCCGAACTGCTCGCCATTGAAGACCACGCCTGCCCCGGCGCCGGCGCCTGCGGCGGCCAGTTCACGGCCAACACGATGGCCACGGTGATGGAGGTCATCGGCCTGGCTCCGATGTTCACCGCCAGCATCCCGCAGGTGGACCCCCGCAAGGACGACGTCTCGCGCTACTGCGGCCGCGTCATCATGGACGCCGTGCGCAAGGACATCAAGCCCCGCGACATCTGCACCCGCACCTCGTTTGAAAACGCCATCGCCTCGGTGGCCGCCAGCGGCGGCTCCACCAACGCGGTCCTCCACCTGCTCGCCATGGCCACAGCCGCCGGCGTCTCGCTCGACATCGACGACTTCCAAACGATCAGCCAGCGCACCCCGCTCTATCTCGACATCAAGCCCGCCGGCAAGTACTTCGCCGCCGACGTCGACACCGCCGGCGGCATTCCGCTGATCGCCAAGCGCCTCGTCGATGGCGGGTATGCCGATGGCAACTGCCTCACCGTCACGGGCAAGACGATCAACGAAGAGCTGCTCGCCGTGGTCGAAACGCCCGGCCAGCAGGTGATCAAGCCGCTCGATGCGCCCATCAAGAAGACCGGCGGGCTGCTGATTCTCAAAGGCTCCCTGGCGCCGGAGGGATCCGTGCTGAAGGTCACCGGCATCGCCAAGAAGAGCCATCGCGGGCCGGCCCGCTGTTTCAACCGGGAAGAGGACGCCATGACCGCCGTGCAGACCGGGCAGATTCAGCCCGGCGACGTGGTGGTGATTCGCTATGAAGGGCCCAAGGGCGGCCCCGGTATGCGCGAAATGCTCGGCGTCACCAGCGCCATCATGGGCGCGGGCCTCGGTGAAGATGTCGTGCTGCTTACGGATGGCCGCTTCAGCGGTGCTACCCGTGGCTTCATGATCGGCCACGTCGCTCCCGAAGCCGTCGACGCCGGTCCGATTGCCGTGGTCGAAGATGGCGACATGATCCACATCGATTTGGAGAAGTCGGTGATCGATCTCGAAGTGGCGCCGGAGACCATCGCCGCCCGCTTCGCCAACTGGACCAAACCGCCGTGGAAGTACACCAACGGGGTGTACGCCAAGTACATCGCCCTGGTCGGCTCTTCGGCCAAAGGCGCCGTCACTAGCCACTTCGACAAGTAGTCGCTCTGCTCAGATGCGGCCGCGGCGGTCCAGGATCGCCGCGGCCGCACAGTTCCCCAGCACATTGACCGCCGTGCGGATCATGTCGATCACCGCGTCAATGCCCAGCAGCATCGCGAGTCCCTCGAGCGGCAGGCCGAACGCCGTGAACAGACTCGAGAGGATGACAAAGTTCGCCCGCGGAATTCCGGCCACCCCCTTGCTCGTCAGCTTCAGCGTGGCCAAAATCATTACCTGCTGGCCGGGGCTCAACGCCACCCCCGCCGCCTGCGCGACAAATAACGTCGCCATCGCCAAATGAATCGTGCTGCCGCAGAGATTGAAGCTCAAGCCCAGCGGCAGCGCCAGACTGGCCACCTCGCGCCGCACCCCGAATGCCTCCATGGCCTCGATCGATTTGGGCAGCGCCGCGGCGCTCGACGTGGTGCCCAGCGCCAGTAAGAACGGCTCCCGCACCGCCAGGGCAAAGCGTCGCACGGAGACGCCCGCCCCCCACAGTCCCAGCGCGATCACCCCGGCAAAAAGCCCCTGCGCCGCCCAGGCCAGCAGCGCGAAGTAGCTCAACCCCTGAATCACCGCGAATCCGCCCGCCCCCACCGTCGCCGCCATCGAAGCCGCCACGCCGGCCGGCGCCAGCAGCATCACGTAACGGATAAACGCATACGCTACCGCCGCTACTGACTCGGCGAACCGGATAAACCGCTCCTGCCCCTGCGCCGCCACCCCCACCAACACACTGAACAGCACAATCTGCAGCACGTTGCCCTTTGCCATGGCGTCAAAGATGCTCGCCGGAAACAGGTTCGCCACCACCTCGCCGAAGTTCGCCGCGGGCGCCGCCGCCACCGGGGTCGCCCGGAGCGCGACGCCCACCCCTGGTTCAAACCACCACGCGGCGCACCATCCGAGCAGGAGGGCGATCGACGTGGCGACCTCGAACAACAACACGGCCCGCCCGCCCAACCGGCCTACCCCCGCTCCCCGCCCGCAGCCTGCCACCAGCGCTCCGAACAGCACCGGCGCCACCACCACCTGAATCAGCTTCAGAAAAATGCGCCCTACCGGCGCCAGGCTGCGGCCGAACTCCGGCCACACCAGGCCTACCGCCGCACCCACCGCCATACTCAACAACAGATAAACGCTAAGCAAGCTTCCGGACCAGACGCGCAGGGAGGCTGAACAGCGACCAGATCAGATCGAGCACCCCGGTAACCACCACCCCTACCAGGCGAAACGGCAACAAAACCAGCCAGATGACCGGATAGAGCAGCAGCGCCAGAATGGCCGCCGGCCAGCAAAGGATTAGCAAAATGCACCAGAGCAAAAATTTAAGCACCGGAAAATCCTCCTTCTCCCCGAAGTACGCAGTGTAGCAGCCTCGCGTTCGGCTAAACTTGAACGCTATGCGGTGGACCATCGTTCTTTTCCTAGCCGCCCTGCTCCGCGCCGAAGAGTGGTCCGCGGACAAGGTGCGGCGCGTCGAACAAGCCATTGAAGCCGAGCGGCAGCGGCAGCAGGTCGTCGGGGTCAGCGTCGCGATTGCCGAAAAAGGGATCCTCCGCCTCGCCGCCGGCTTGGGCAAGGCTGACCTCGAACACGACGTCCCCGCCCGGCCGGACACCGTCTACCGCCTCGCCTCCCTCTCCAAACCGATAACGGCCGTCGCCGCCCTTCAACTCTACGAACGGGGCAAGCTCAACCTCAGCGCGCCGGTGCAGAACTACGTACCGGCGTTTCCGCAGAAGCAGTGGGGCGTGTCGGTGCTCGACATGCTCGGCCATCTCGCCGGCGTTCGTCACTACCGGGGCAGGGAACTGGACTCCACCGTTCACTACTCCAACCTGCTCGACCCGCTCGCCATCTTCGCGCAGGATCCGCTCGTTCATCAGCCGCGCACGAAGTACCTCTACACCACCTACGGCTACAACCTGATCGGCGCCGCCGTCGAAGCCGCGGCCGGAACCCCCTTTCTGCAGTATCTGCGCGAAAACATCTTCAAGCCCGCGGGCATGGGCTCCATCCGTGCCGACGACCAGACCGAGATCATCCGTCATCGCTCCCGCGGCTACGCCAAAGGCAAAGACGGGCGCATCGTCAACACCGGCCTCGCCGACACCAGCAACAAGATCCCCGGCGGGGGCCTGGCCGCCACGGTCTTCGATCTGATCGCCTTCGCCAACGCCTACGAGACCGGCCTACTGCTGAAGCGCCCCACCATGCGCCTGATGACGCAGCGCCAGCGCCTGCTCGACGGCCAACTGACCGGCTACGGACTCGGCTGGAACGTTATGCCGCTAGCCGGCCGCCCGGCGATCTCCCATAGCGGCTCGCAGCAGGGCGCGCGGACGCTGCTCGTCCTCTACCCGGAAGCGAACCTGACGATTGTCGTCCTGGCGAACTCCGATCACGCCATCGTCAATGATTTTGCATCCGCCATTTTGAAAGCGCTCGAGACGCCCTCGTCGGCGTGATAGCTGCTCCGCACCAGCGGCCCGGCTTCGACGTGTGCGTAGCCCATCTCGTATCCCAATCGGCGGTACTCGGCAAACTCTTCGATCGGGATGTAGCGCAGGATCGGCAGATGCTTCGGCGAAGGCCGCAGATACTGCCCCAGCGTGAGAATGTCCACGTGATGCGCCCGCAGATCTTTCATCACCTGCACCACCTCTTCGGACGTCTCGCCGAGCCCAAGCATCACGCCGGACTTGGTAGGCGTCTCCGGACGCAGCGTTTTCGCATAGGCGAGCATGTCGAGCGATCGTTCGTAGCGCGCGCCCAGGCGCACCATCCGGTACAGGCGCGGCACGGTCTCCGTGTTGTGGTTGAGAACGTCCGGCGCTGCCTCCATGACGATCTCCATCGCCTCGTGCTTGCCCTGGAAATCGGGCACCAGCACCTCGACGCGACAGCCCGGCACCCGCTCCCGAATCGCCTCGATGGTCATTTTGAACAGTAGCGCGCCGCCGTCTTTGCGATCATCGCGGTTCACGCTGGTCACAACGGCATACTGCAATCCCATCAGCGCCACGGCTTCGGCCACCCGGCGCGGCTCGTCCATATCCACCGCCAGCGGAGCGCCTTTCTGGACGGCGCAAAACCCGCAGCGCCGCGTGCAGACGTTGCCCAGAATCATGAACGTCGCCGTCCGGCGGTTCCAGCAGTCGCCAATGTTCGGGCAAGCGGCCGACTCGCAGACGGTGTGCAGCTTCAGGTCCGTCACCAACTGCTTCAACTCGCGGTAGTTCTCCCCCACCGGGGCCGGAGCGCGCAGCCACTTGGGCCTTTCCACCTTGGTTTCAATGGTAACCAGCACTTTCCTTCAGCATAGCGCAGGCAGAATAGGGCGGGAACAATGTGGGACCATGGGAAAGAACGTCACCGCGTTTTCATGATCCGCTCCTCCCCGGACAAGCCGAATCCTCTCGCCTCCCCCTGGCGTTACCAGCCCGAAGAGGGCTTTTACGACGAGGTGTTGCAGCCCTCCGGCCAGATTCGCCCGCATTGGCGCGGGTTGACCGAGTCCATCCTCAGCCTCGGCGAAGGAGGCTTTCGCGAACGGTGGAAGGAGGGGCAGCGGCTCATCCACGACCACGGCATCACCTACAATGTCTACGGCGATCCCCAAAGCACCGATCGCCCCTGGCCGCTCGACCCCGTGCCGCTCGTCATGGACCCGGGCGAATGGCGCTCCATTGAAGCCGCCGTTGCCCAACGCGCCCGCCTGCTCAACAGCATCCTGGCCGATGCCTACGGCCCGCAGCGGCTGCTCAAAGACCGGCAACTGCCGGCCGAACTCCTCTACCCCAATCCCGGCTTCCTGCGCCCCTGCCAGGGGATCGCCGTTCCCGGCGGAACCTTTCTGCATCTCTACTCCGCTGACATCGCCCGCGCCCCCAACGGCAACTGGTGGGTCCTGGCCGACCGCACCCAGGCGCCCTCCGGCGCCGGCTACGCGCTCGAAAATCGACTGGTCTGCTCCCGCGTCCTGCCCGACGTCTTCAAAACTTCGAATGTGCAGCGTCTGGCCGGCTTCTTCCAGGCCTACCGCGAAACGCTCACCGGCCTTGCGGCCAACCAGCGCGACAACCCCCGCATCGTCCTGCTCACCCCTGGCCCCTACAACGAAACCTATTTCGAACACGCCTTCCTCGCCCGCTACCTCGGCTTCACGCTCGTCGAAGGGGGCGACCTGACCGTTCGCGATAACCACGTCTATCTGAAAACCCTCGGCGGTCTGCTGCCCGTCGATGTCATCGTCCGCCGCCAGGACGCAGGCTTCTGCGACCCGCTCGAACTGCGGCCCGAATCGATGCTGGGCATTCCCGGCCTCGTCCAGGCCGTGCGCTGCGGCAACGTGGCTATCGCCAACGCCCTCGGCAGCGGTCTGGTGGAATCGGCGGCGCCCTCGGCGTTCTATCCCTCGCTGTGCCGCCACCTGCTCGGCGAGGAGCTGAAGATGCCCACCGTCGCCACCTGGTGGTGTGGGCAGGAAGGGCCGCTCTCCTACGTCGCCAGCCAGTTGCATAACCTCGTCGTCAAACCGGTCTTCCCCCGGCCCGGCGACCAGCCGATCTTCGGCGCCCGGCTCACGGAGGCCGAACGTCGCCAACTGGTTTCAAAAATGCGGGCCGAACCGGGCAAGTGGGTCGCTCAGGAGCAGGTTGCGCTCTCCACCGTGCCCGTTTGGGAGGATGGCACCCTGGCCCCCCGCCACGTCGTCGTGCGCGTCTACGCCGTCGCCCACGCCGGCGGCTACAAGGTCATGCCCGGCGGACTGACCCGCGTCACCCCCTCGCTCGACAACCTCGTCGTCAGCGTCCAGCGCGGCGGCGGCAGCAAAGATACCTGGGTGCTCGGAGGGAAAGCTGAAGAGCAGTTGACCCTGCTGCCGCCCGCCTCCCATCGCCTGCCGGTCAGCCGCGCGACGTTCGATTTGCCCAGCCGCGTGGCCGACAACCTGTTCTGGCTCGGCCGCTATGTCGAACGCGTCGAAGCCATGGTCCGCGTCACGCGTTCCATGCTGCCCCGCCTCACGCAGGAGAGCGATCCGACGCAGGCGAGCGGCCTGCAGGTCGGGGCTCGCATCCTCTCCCACCAGGGCTACATCAAACGGAGCCGCGAGCCGCTCGAATCCGAGCTCCTCGCTCTTCTCTACGACGGCGCCCGGCGCGGTAGCCTCGGCCACAGTATTCATCTCATCCATTCGGTCGTCTGGCCGATGCGCGATCGCATCTCCACCGACGCCTGGCGTATCCTCACCCGCCTCGACCAGCAATTTGCGGCCGAACCTCCGCCCGAGGCGCTTCGCCTCAGCGCGGCCCTCGACCTGCTGAATCAGACCGTCATCACCCTGGCCGCTTTCTCCGGGCTCACCCTCGAAAGTATGACCCGCGGCGAGGGCTGGCGCTTCCTCGACATCGGTCGCCGCCTCGAACGGTCGCTGCAGATGATCGAACTCCTTCGTCACGGCCTCGCCAGCGATCCCACCGTCACCCGGGGAGAGCTGGAAGCGGTTCTCGAAATCGCCGACAGTACCCTCACCTACCGCGCCCGGTACCAAACCTCCATGCAGACCGACCTCGTGCTCGACCTGCTTCTGATCGACGAGGCCAACCCGCGCTCGCTCGTCTTTCAAGTGGCCCGCCTCGCCGAGCACATCGAGCAACTGCCCGAGAGCCGGTCCCGCATCCGCCGGCCTGCCGAAGCCCGCCTCCTGCTCCGGCTACTGGCCAACGTGCAATTGGCCGAAGTCAATGAACTCGCTGCGCCCGAAACACTGCAGGCGTTCCTCCACAAAGCGGCCGCCGACTTCCGGCAGTTATCCGAGATTCTGACGCGGACCTACTTCAACCACGCCGTCACCTCCCACCGTCTGACCGCCCCCTAGTCGCCATGCTTCTGCGCGCCACCCACACGACTACGTATCTCTACAGCGAGCCGGTGTCGATCTGCCATACCGAGGTCCATCTGGCCCCGCGCCACTCCGGTCGCCAGCGCCTCGTCGAGCACGAACTCCTCATCCGGCCCCAGCCGGCCCAACTCCACGAACGCCTCGATTACTTCGGCAACCCGGTCACCTTTTTCTGCCTGAGCGAACCGCACGAGACGCTGACGATTACCGCGCGGAGCATCGTCGAAGTGGCTGCTGACGCCCCCCTCCTGGCCGGCATCTCGCCGCCCTGGCAGGAGGTGTGCGACCAGCTGCGCCGCCGCGATAACGCGGATACCCTGGCCGCCGCCGAGTTCACCTTCGAATCGCCGCTCATCCAAATTGGTCCCGAGTTCGCCGCCTTCGCGGCCAAAAGCTTTACCCCCGGGCGTCCCCTGCTCGAAGCAGCTCTCGACCTCTCCCACCGGATCTTCACCACCTTTACCTACGACCAGCGGGCGACGACGGTGACCACCCCCGTCCGCGAAGTGCTCAAAACCAAACAGGGCGTCTGCCAGGATTTCGCGCACTTCTTTATCGCCTGCCTGCGTTCTCTCGGACTCGCCGCCCGGTACGTCAGCGGTTACCTGCGCAGCGGCCCGAACTCGATCGGTGCGGAGGCCTCCCACGCCTGGGCCGCCATTTTCTGCCCCGGCTGCGGGTGGTTTGACTTTGATCCCACCAACGATGTCATGCCGGCCGGCAACCACGTCACCGTCGCCTGGGGTAGGGACTACTCGGACGTCACCCCGGTCAAGGGCGTGGCCCTCGGCGGCGGCGAGCAGGTCATAACCGTTGCCGTGGAAGTCGTTCCGGAGAGCGCCAACACTTTCCCGGCCGCCGGATGACAGAAAGTTGCGTTCCTGATTTGGCAATGGCAAATTTTTTGCTATACTCAAGCTGTTTGGCCGTTGCCGGAGCAATCCTATGCGCGCCTGATAAGTTCGCTGGCGTAGCTCAGCTGGTAGAGCATCTGATTTGTAATCAGAGGGTCGGGGGTTCGATCCCCTCCGCCAGCTCCAGTTTTGTGAGCCGGAACAATGTGGACAGGTGGCGGAGCGGTCAATCGCAGCAGACTGTAAATCTGCCGCCCATCGGGCTACGAAGGTTCAAATCCTTCCCTGTCCACCATCAATTTAAGCCGATGTAGCTCAGATGGTAGAGCGCGTCCTTGGTAAGGACGAGGTCACCAGTTCAATCCTGGTCATCGGCTCCACTTCTTCTCCCCTCCCGGTAGGAAAAATCCATGGCGAAAGAAAAATTTGATCGCAGTAAGCCGCACGTAAACATCGGTACGATTGGTCACATCGATCACGGCAAGACCACACTGACGGCCGCGATCACCAAGGTGCTGAGCAAGCACAACCCGAAGAACTCCTTCCGCAGCTTCGACTCGATCGACAACGCGCCGGAAGAGAAGGCTCGTGGTATCACGATTAACGCGGCGCACGTCGAGTACGAGACGCC
>JADCJL010000154.1 GCA_020247055.1 Acidobacteriaceae bacterium
CGGAGTAGGTGAAGCTGGCCTGGCCGTTGGCGGTGACGTTGCCCGCTGCATCGTACGTGTTGCTCTGGGCGGGCGCGGGGCCGGCGGTCGAGCTGAAACTCCGGACTACGTCGAAATGTAATGTCTTGCTAGATCCGTCTGAGTTGATACGACCGCAGGCCAAGCGAGCTAAGAGTCGCCATGAATCCCGCCTGAATTCGATACGCTGCGCCCAGAAGCTTCTGATTCTCGCGAATCAGTGCTGTACCAAGGTAAGTGTATGCGAAAACATATCCTTGCGACTTAGGATGAACAAGATGCGACTTCGCCTTAGCAATGTCGGTTTTTACTCCTTCGCCGTCTAGGTACATTTTGCCGAGCATTAGATGGGCAATTGGATTATCGACATCTTCGACAATTCGTAGATAATAGTCGAAGGCTATCTTTTCGTTCCTCTGGACGCCTTTGCCGAGATAGAACAAGCGCGCCAAGGCTAGCCAAGCCTCGGTTGCGCCAACCGTTTCGACTGCTCTTCGATAGTAGAAGAGCGCCTTCTCATAGTCATCCGCAGAGCCGGATATGTCTCCACGCTTCTCATAGGCAGCGCCAAGTGTCGTGTTCGCATGATTGAAGTTCTTGTCGACTAGTTTGGTGCCGATTCCTATTGCCTCATCTAGATCGTTCCTTCCCAATGCGTCAATACACCGACGATATAGGGTGTGGTCTGACGTCGGGAAGGTTTCAATATTGCTTAGAGTTTCCAATGCGCTTTTGACCTGCTAATTCGGATCCTCTTAGAATTTCTTCGCGTCTTAGCATATCCGCTACGAAGTCATCGGCCGGTTTATTCTGACATATGCCGTCCCCGAGAACGGCAGCAAGGATCACGTTCTTACACGGGGCTTTAAGCTCTTTCGCAGCGGCTCGGCAGATGGAGGGAGTTGCTGGGATCGTCGATGCCATGACCGCGCTCGCTGAGGGGAGCAAGGCGATGCCAGTGGCCGGTACGACGATGTTTCGTGTAAACGCCCCTTGATCTACAGCCCGCTCCAGTGTTTGCCACTTTGCGCTCTCAAACGTCGTCAAGCCTAGCAAACCCTGTAGTCCAAGCGGATCAATGTAGCTAAGGGGGTTGCCGCTGACGTACCCATACGTATTGATGCCGCCCGCGAGCCCGATTGGATCGCTCTGCACATACCTACCGATGCGCGGATCGTAGTCCCTGAAGTAGTTGTAGTGCAGGTTCGATTCGACGTCGTAGAACTGTCCCGGGGAAGCGCGGGTTGTAGGTGAAGGTGCCGATGCTGGCCGGGTTCTGGTTCGGCGCCGAGGTGCCGAACGGATCTGCCTGATCCCATCTCCAGCGCATCCGATTGTCGGAAGCCTGGGTGATCACCCGAGGCGTGTCGATGTGATCGGCGTAGACGTAGTTCACGACCGTCGTAAAGACTGCCGGTGACCCTGAGACGGTCTGAGTTAGCACCGCCACCGGCGTATCGCCGAGGTAGACGGTCTCCTGTCGCACCCGGGGCGTAGCGGTGTTGTCGTACTCGCCGATCAGCCGCCCGCCCTCGTCGTAGGTGTACAGGTGCGTGCCGGTAGGCACCAGGGCGGTGGGGCCCTGCTTCCTGACGCGCTGCCCGAGACCGTTGTACAGGTAGTTCACCTGGTTGGTACCGATGGTGGCCCGGCTCATCCGTCCGCGGTCGGAGTAGGTGAAGGTGGCCTGCCCGTTGGCGGTGACGTTGCCCGCCGCATCGTACGTATTGCTCTGGGCGGCTTTCAAATCTCTAGCTTCCATTTGCGGCTGCAACTCGCGAGCAGCTCACAGTTCGTTGCGCACTACTCCGAAGCAATCTGCTTCTGAATTGCGAGCAGGTCGGTGCGCCGCGAAGCAAGCGCCTTTAAGGCTCGTTGAGATAGCTCCGCAGTCCTTTCTTCAGATGCTGACCGTACGCGGGCTTCACGTCGCTCCAGTTCACGAATTTGACCGTGTACATTATCGACCAGCTCTAAAGGCGGGGACGCGATGATGTAAGTGAGCTCTTTGTCGGTCACACTCTCGTCCGCCAGCATGCGTAGCATGCTTCGAGGTCGAGTTGCGAGAACTTTCCCGAGCGCACGATAGACATCCTCACGTTCACCTCCGTCCAGGCAACGAGTGAGGAGGTAAGCGACGCGAATCAAGGCCGGGTCTAGCTCACGTCTCGCCAACAGCTGCGTTAACGACGAAACCTGCGAACTAGTGGGGATCGCCGATACTTCACAGTTTGGCTTGTCGACCAATTTGATTGCACCAGCAACTGTAGCGGGGGTAGGGTGCATGATAAGAGCGTCCCACGCGGAGGCGTAAGCAGCCGTGCTTGAAATAGCGAGGCCGGCCGATAACGCAAGTTTCTTGAGCACTTTGGTTATGGTCTCCCGCCGCTATTGACGATCACGGTGATCCCACCTTTGTCTTGCTGAACGATTCTGTTTATTTCGGTCATCGCATCACGACTGCCTCCTACGTAATCCCGCAATCTTGAAGTGCCCGGTGCAAAGCATCCAATCACGTCGTTCGCCGTGTTGCCTATGTGAATCTGAACATTTCGCGCGTTTGGGACTCCTCTGAGTTCGATGCGATTGGGAGTGCGATCGGATCGAACGAAAGCCGGATAAGTACCCGGCGGCACCGGAAGAGCTGGGTTAGGGGGGTTAGCGTTCTCAAGGGTGTACCCAAAGAACTGCGCACCGGTTACGGTGCTCGTTACGCTAATGCTTCCCGAGATCGAAGCGCCTGTAGATTCAAGCCGATTGATCACAACGATCGTTTCGAGTCCGTTCGGATCAGTGCGATTTAGAGGGTTGCCTTCAACGTAACCAAAAGTGTTGATTCCTCCCGCGAGCCCAATCGGATCCGACTGCACATACCTACCGATCCTTGGATCGTAGTCCCTGAAGTAGTTGTAGTGCAGGTTGGATTCGACGTCGTAGAACTGCCCTGGGAAGCGCGGGTTGTAGGTGAATGCACCGATGCTGGCCGGGTTCTGATTCGGCGCCGAGGTGCCGAACGGATCGGCCTGATCCCACCGCCAGCGCATCCG